>JBDLIX010000243.1:0-6100 GCA_039714655.1 Bacteroidota bacterium | reverse complement strand
TCAACCTTTTAATATAGGAAACGACAGGATGAGTCGGCTCTGGCAAACACTCCTGCTGATGAAGGAACACCCTGTTTTTGAATTCCTTCCTTTTGAAAAAGAGATCCTGCTTACTTGGAAAAAATACGACCCGGTACTGCCCGGCACCGAACAAAAAACAGATGCAACCGGTTTTATTCACTATATATTGCAGGCAATCGATGATGCGTTTATTGATTTTCTGGAAAATGCCCGAAAATTAGTCAGACCGCACAATAGGATAGAACATTTTCATACCTTCAACCTGCAATCATTCACCAGAAAAGATTATATGCGTGTATTTAAGAGCATCTCCACAGCAACCGCTACCCGGGACCTGGAGCTGGGTGTAGAAACCGGCTTATTTGAAAAACATGGTTCGAATAACCAAACCACCTATTCATGTCAAATAGTGTAAGAATCGATAAATACCTCTGGGCGGTGCGGGTGTATAAAACCCGCACCCTGGCCACCGAAGCGTGCAGGAAGGGAAAAGTGATGGTGGATGAGCTGCCGGTCAAGCCCTCAAGAAGCGTGACCACCGGGGATGTGATCCAGGTGAAAAAAATGCCGGTGGTCTACTCCTACCGTGTAACCGATCCCATCGAAAAGCGCGTGGGCGCCAAAATCGTGGAGAACTACGTGGAAAATGTGACTCCCGAGGATGAACTGATCAAACTGGAGATGCAGGATGATTTCTTCATCAAGCGCGACCGGGGGGCGGGCCGTCCCACTAAAAAAGAGCGTCGGCTTCTGGACGATCTCCGTGAATAGAAGAGTGGGGAGGTATCAAAACAGAAAGGCGGCCCGTTCCACTAAAAAGGAACGGCACCGCCCCGACCAGATCACTGAAACGTGATCAACGGATTATACCCGCTGATACGTTTAGGTCCTTGACCATATTACTGGACCGCAAATCTCCTGGAAATGGATCCTGCACCTGTATCGATCCTGACAAAATAGATCCCTTTCAGCAGGTCGCCTGCATCGATTTCAAGAACCTGGTCTTTCCCCGGTTCTATTCTATTCTTAACAGTTTTCACAAGAACGCCTGTCACACTGTAAATGCCTGCGCTCTTCACATCGACCACCCTTGAAGTGATGCTCATGTAAAAATGATCCTTCACCGGGTTGGGATAAATGATCAGTTGATTGGACAATCCATTTTCGGAAATATTGGTTACCCCTTTCGTGGTTCCCTCATCACTCTTTTCCTCCTCCAAAGATGATCCTTCAGCGCTGCTTTCATACACCACCACACACTCATCAAAAGCCTCGTTGACCATGGTAGCGGCATCTGAAACCTGGCTCAGGCTCAAGGGTGAGATATCCTCACCGGCAAGCGCACTATTCACCAGTTCCAACAGATCAGCGATGGTTGCATCAGCCCCCAGTTGATCGGCCACCTCCTGGCTAAATCCATAACTCATTTCGGTTCCCGCAATACCTCCTGTATTGGGATCAAAACAATCCTCTGCCACCCGGGTAACAAACATAGTTCCATCGACCGGAAACTCCAGCAGGTCGGGAGAGAGACGTACGTTAAGTTCCAATGTAATGGCCTGGGCGAGCAGGGTGTTTTTTAACCTGCCCTGTTTGTTGGCATCATAGCTTTCAGGATCATCACATGAACCCTCTCCCTCCAGTACTTTGGAAGGACCACCGCCTGGGAGCAGGTCAATTACACAATCCACATCGCCTGCAGCAATTGTGAAGGTATTGCCGTCCCCCCCCAGCACCAGGTCAGTGTCTAACAGGGCCTCCAGTAACTCCCTGGTGGTTAAACCCTGACAGGTTTTACCACCCTCGTTCCCGTAGTAGCCCTGGGTATATGAACATAAAAGGTCGGTCTCATACTCCTCACAGGGCAGGTCCACAAGGACCACTCCTGCTACAAAAGAATCGCCATCGCGCTCACCACCCTTATTCTCAGAGAGCAGTGTCATGGTAATATTGTCAACATCACCCGCAACATCCTCAAACAGCACTTCCAGAATGATATAGGAGTCGGTCCCGTCACCCTGGCTCCAGGTTTTAAGCTCCTCTTTCACAACCATTCCATCGGCTTCAAAGGTAAAAACAGCCCATCGTTCATCATCATTCAATTCAGTCACTCCAAACCTGATTCCGATGTCTCTCGCATCAGGAGAGACCGGTACAGCTATGTCAATCACCTGGGGTGAATCCTCATTGTGGTACACATTGAATAGCTCACCTGAAAGGATGGAATAGACACCCCCATCCAACCTGTGCACATACAATGCAAAGGAGTGGAACGCAGGGCCGTTATCAAGAAAATCCAGGTTCACCTCCTCTACCGGACCCTCAAATTGGGCCCTGAACACAGAGGTGATATACCCCGAAGTGGGACCCCCGCTAAGCGTAATAAGCTCGGGAGAGGATATCTCCTCATCCAAATCGGTCCAGAACCTTACATCGGTCGGCTCCGTTTGGGATTTATAAATGGCCTCAGCGATGACAAAGTCAACCTGATCGTGATCGGGGATGGAAATGGAGGCTTCATCCTCAATTCCTGTAATCCCTTTTCCAAGAAGTTCAATGTAATTCTCACACTCCTGCGAATAGCCCGTGAGCACAGCAAAAGTGATAACCGCTAAAAGTAGATACCTTTTCATAATCATGGCTTTTTTGTTTGAGATAAAGGTACGTATATGGGAAATGTCAAAGATTTTTGTTTGATCAAGCCCGCATTATTACAGTGAATTTATCCCAAACCAGGGATAAAAACCCGCTGAAGAAAAAGTGATCCGGATCCGGGATTGACGAAAGTGTGGTTTTTTATCGTGAACTGATCAAATCGACAGATGAAGGCGCAATACCACGGGTTTACTCCACCAGGTTGATCATTCACGTGAGGAAGCTGTTAAAAGCTCCTCCGTAAGCTCCACGATCTCTTTCCTCTGATTCACCAGATCCCAGGCGGCAGACTCCTTCTTCCGAAGTTGCCTGCGGAACCAGCCTCCCCGAACGGTTTTCTTCCAGCGAAGATACCAGAGCAGTGCAAATTTTCCCATGGGATAGAGCGCAACCAGATAGGCCACCCAGATCCACCAGGGCCCCGTAAAGATCCCCACCAGCAGGGTCTGGAGCAGGTAGGCAAGAGGGAAACTTATAAGCAGGGCAATCCCCACTTTCACCGATGCATGAAACTGAAGGTCTTTAATGTTGCGCGCCATGTGCACCGGAAGAAAATAGGAAGCAGCATTGGTAAGAAATCCGGCTACAAAGAGAGGAGAGGTCACGATCAGCGTAAAGTACCTCCAGAAACGCCTTCCAAACAGAAACCCCTTGTTACGGACCACCCAGTCGCGGATCTTCATGGATTCCACGGCTTCAAAATAGCTGTTCACCTTTCCTGACAGCACCCGTACTTTCTCTTCATCTTTCTCAATGGCCTTGTCAATACTGTCAATCATATGTTTATCTGCCTCAAAGCGATGGCTCAGCTTCGAACCCTTGATCTTCAGGATCTCCCGCATCCGCTTATTGAAGATGGTCCGCAATCCCATCACCATCTCATAGAACTCTTCCGTTTCAATATTGATCATCAACGGCTTCATTTCCTCTGCCAGCCTCTCCTTCACGGCATTGATGCCACGGGCACTGTTCTCTGTGTAGAGGTCCCAGTAATCCGATACCTCGATGGGATCCCCATAATTAATCAGGAGGGACTGGTTCTGCTTCACATAATGTCCGAAATCGAGTCCCGCAGGCACTATCTTCACAAAAGGTCTGTTGCCATAGGGTTCCTGGGCCTTGAACGCAATGCGGAAGATCCCCTTAACCAGAGGACGCAATCTCCGGTGGCCCCCATGGTTCCCCTCGGGCATCAGGCACAGAAAGTGTCGATTGTTCAAAACATCCACAGTGATATCAAAGATCTCCTGGTTCTTCCCCAACTCACTGGTCCCGTCCCGCTGCCGGAATACCGGAAGTATCTTCAGGCTGTTCATGAGAAAAGCGATGAATTTCTTTCTGAACAAATCGGCCCGGGCCAGAAATACCACATCCTGTCCACAAGAGAAGAGCACAATCAGCGCATCCATAAGGGCATTCTGATGGTTGGGAGCGAAAATCACTGCCTCCCCGCGGGGAATCTTCTCCTTCCCCGTTACTTCCACTTTGGAGTAATACTGGTAGAAAACAAAGTCGACATAGTGCCTGAGCAGGTGGAAGATCAAATTTCGTTTATGGATGTTTCTTGCTGCGCCGGTAACTTTGGATTGAGCCATAAAGGGTTGTGGTTAGTTAAAGAAACAAATATAGTTTTTTCTCTAAAACCCATATAATGAATTATCTTTGCCCCACATTATGGCACGTACTAAGGAATTTGACAGGAAGATGATCTCCGGAATCCAGCAGATCGGGGTGGGTGTGACCAATTTTTACGAGGCATGGAAATGGTACATCCCCAACTTCGGCATGGATGTGCGGATCTTTGAGGAGAAAGCCGTTGCAGAATACATGCTCCCTTATACGGATGGCGAACCCAGGGAGCGGCACGCGTGTCTGACCGTGAACATGCTGGGTGGAGGCGGATTTGAGATATGGCAGCATACCGAACGCACTCCCGTGGCCCCGGCCTTTGAACTGAAGGTGGGTGACCTGGGCATCTTTGCCGGAAAGATCAAATCACCCAGTGTACAGGCAGCTTACGACCACCTTAGCAAAGAGGCTGAGATCCTTTCTGAAATCGTGAAAGATCCGGCCGGTAGGGAGAACTTCTATGTGAAAGATCCCTTTAACAACATCTGGCAGATCGTGGAGGAAGATTCCATCTTCATGAACTGCAAAAAGAGTACGGGAGGGGCTTACGGCGCCGTGATCGGCACCACCAATCCGGAGAAAGCCATCAAGCTCTACAGCGGAGTGATGGGTTACGATGTGGTTGTCTATGACAAAGAGGGCACATTTGACGATCTGAAAGCGATCCCCGGAGGTGAAGGCCAATTCCGCAGGGTACTGCTTCAGCATAGTGAAACCCGCAAGGGTCCGTTCTCACGCCTCTTTGGTCCGACCGAGATCGAGCTGGTGCAGGCGCTGGACCGCAAGCCCGAAAAGATCTTTAAAAACCGCATCTGGGGCGACCTGGGATTTATCCACCTCTGTTTTGATGTACTGGGCATGAAAGCGCTCAAAGATGAGTGTCAGCAGAAGGGATTTCCATTCACAGTGGATTCGGACATACACCCACAGGGAAAACCCTTTGACATGGGCGAAGCTGCCGGTCATTTTGCCTATGTGGAAGACCCCGATGGCACCCTTATCGAGTTTGTTGAGACCCACAAGATCCCCATCTCCAAAAAACTGGGCTGGTACATCGACCTCTGGAACCGCAGGGACGTCACCAAACCCCTCCCCAACTGGTTGATGAATGTGGTGCGGCTTATGAAAGTGAAACCGCACAAGCTGCAGTAAGGCCTGCGGCTCATTTTACCTCCATGAGGAGAAACTACCTTATACCACTGAAAATACTGGGTGTCATCCGGCACATTAAACAGCGCCGTTTGATCCTTGGACTGAGTCTGATCATCGGATTGCTGTCGGGCATTGCAGCCATCCTGCTCAAGAACCTCACCCATTTTGTGGAAGACAAAGCAAATGGCTGGCTTCTTGGAGATTCCTCTTCCGAGCTATCGTTTATCTTACCCCTGGCGGGGATCCTGATCACCGTCCTGTTTGTAAAATACCTCTTAAAACAGGATATTGGTCACGGCGTAAGCAAGATCCTCTTTTCCATCTCCAAAAGGAAAGGGCACCTGAAACTACACAACACCTGGTCCTCCATGTTTGCCAGCTCCATCACGGTGGGATTGGGTGGATCGGTGGGTCTGGAGGCACCCATCGTACTCACCGGGTCATCCATCGGCTCCAATATCGGCCGCATACTCAAACTCAATTATAAATCGATCGTATTGCTTGTGGGCTGTGGCGCTGCAGGTGCCATCGCAGGCATTTTTAAGGCACCCATTGCCGCACTGATATTCACTTTCGAAGTATTGATGCTCGATCTGACCACCTGGTCAATGGTCCCTCTGTTGATATCATCAGTCACCGCTGC
>JBDLIX010000242.1:0-6188 GCA_039714655.1 Bacteroidota bacterium | reverse complement strand
GATTCCGATAATCAGATTTCTTTATTCAGCAACCTCAACGGACTACCAGGAATGAAGATTTGGTCAATCATTCAGGACCGGGAAGGAAATATACTCATCGGCACACATGAAAATGGACTCTGCGTGTATAAGGGAGACCATTTCATCTCATACTTTGAAGATGACGGACTGATCAATTCACAGGTGTGGGCCGTGCTACAAACGAGTGATGGCATCTTTTGGTTTGGCACCAATGAAGGAATATCCCTCATGGAGCAGACACCGTCAGGAGATTTTTTTAAGGATTTTGCCCGGTTAAAAGGTGAGAGGATCGGTTATCTGAAAGAAGACAGCCATGGGACCATATGGATAGGGACTATGAATTTGGGAGTTTCCAGCTATAGCCGCTCTGGAAAACACTCTTTCGATCAACTGGTTAATAACAGTATTCCCCAGTTACAGGTCACTGCCATGGAAATTGACAGGGAGAATAACCTGTGGGTGGGTTCGCTTGATGGATTGATCTACTATGAGATCGATAACAGGAAAGTAACAAGGCTCTCTCAGGAAGATGGTTTGAGGGACAATAATATCTCGGCCCTGTTCGTGGATTCTAAGGATCAGGTTTGGATCGGAGCCATGGGTAAAGGGATCACTTTGATCAACGGCAGTGATTTTGTTCAACTGGACCTGGGTTTTGACTTTACCCCAAGGTGTTTTGTTGAAGATCTTGAAGGGAAAATTTGGATCGGTACAGAAGGGAGGGGATTGCTTCAGTATGACCCTGGAACAAATGCTATTATCCGTTCTTATACTGTTGAGGATGGGCTTCTGGCCAATGTAATCAACCAGCTGAGTTGTGACATAACCAATAACATCTATATAGGAACAAACAAAGGATTGAACTTGTTTTTAAGGGATGCAGAAAGGTTGTACTCCTATACTTCGAGAAGTGGTTTTGTGGGTATTGAAACCAAGCCCAATGCTTCCTTTGTGGACCAGCTTGGAAACATCTGGTTTGGGACTGTGCAGGGTGTAACCAGGTACAACCTTCCAGGGGAAACCGGGAATTGGAAAGAGCCATTGACCCATATCACAGCAATCAAGGTAAATCACAAAAATTATCCTCTTACCGATGGCTTGAGTCTATCCCACAAACAGAATTCGCTAATATTTGAATACCGCTGTATTACCCTGAATCCCGATGCGGTTCAATATCGGATAATGTTGGAGGGAGTGGATCCGGAGTGGCGTGAACCCAATTCCCAGGCCGAGGCAACCTATCCGGCATTGCGACATGGTAGATATACATTTATGGTTAAGGCAAAGAGCAGTGCCGGTGTCTGGAACCAGGAGCCTGTTACCTTCCAATTTGTGATCAAGCCCCCCTTTTACCTCACATGGTATTTTATTCTGGCTTCAATTTTTGTTGTCGGCCTGGCAATTTTCACCTACATCATGATCAGGGAAAGGGCGCTTAAAAGAGAAAATTCCATTCTTGAGGAGAAAGTTCGTGACCGGACTGCTATTGTGACGGCCCAGAAAGAGGAGTTGTCCCAGAAGAATAAGGATATAACCGACAGTATCAGGTATGCGAAAAGGATTCAGTTCGCAATCCTGCCGGAAAAGTCACCCTTCCCGGATACCTTTTTCCTCTTTAAGCCAAAGGATATTGTAAGTGGTGATTTTTACTGGTTCACAGAGGTGGGAGACAAGGAGTTCTTTTCCGCAGTAGATTGTACGGGTCATGGTGTGCCGGGAGCATTTATGTCGATCATCGGGCATAATTCTCTTACCAAGATAGTCAGGGAGTATGGCATACTTGAACCTGGAAAGATTCTTACACAATTGAATAAAGAAGTACTGGAAACACTTCATCAACGCAGTGATTCCGGTGATGTATATGATGGAATGGACCTGGCGCTGGCTGCATATAATCGCAAAGAAGGAATCCTGGAGTACTCCGGGGCTTTCAATCCTCTCTACCTGGTTCGAAATGGGGAGATCCTGGAAACCAAAGCAGATAAAGTCTCAATCGGTCGTTCTTCCCTAAGTACCAAGGTTAAGTTCACCAACCACCGGATTGAAATAGAAAAAGGGGATACTGTCTATCTTTTCTCAGATGGTTATGCTGATCAATTTGGAGGTGAGTTGATGAAGAAATTCAAGTATAAAAACCTTAAAGAACTGATCCTTAAAATTCAGCCCGAAACCATGGATGGTCAACGCGCCATGATGGATGAAACCATTGAACACTGGAGGGGTGACGTGGAACAGCTGGATGATATCCTGGTAATTGGAAGAAGATTCTAAAGCAGGCCTTCCAGTTTACCGACGATCGTGCTTTTTGGAACGGCTCCTACCTGTTTATCAGCAACATCTCCGTTTTTGAAAAAAAGAATGGTCGGAATATTCCTGATTCCAAATTTTGAAGTGATGCCTGGATTGCTATCAACATCAACTTTAGCAACAATCGCTTTGCCTTCATATTCAACACCAACTTCTTCGACAATGGGGCCTACCATTCGACAAGGACCACACCATTCGGCCCAAAAATCAACAATTACAGGTTTATCTGCTTTCAATACCAGTTCCTCAAAATTTCCATCTGTTGCTTCTAATGCCATGGTTTAATATTTATGATGAGTGTTTAAATTTGGAACAAAATTATAAAAAAATCAGTTATGCCAGACTGAATTCGAATCCAGTGCTGTTTTGCAGGTAATCCATAAATTCATCGGTCAGTATGACATGTTTTTTTCGTGAAAACAGACTGACTTTTGTGTTACTTTCAGGATCATGTATACGAAACTTAAGGATCTTACCATTTTCATCCACGGTATAACGTTCAAAACTTTCGATAAGTTCACGGGACACCTGATTAATATCAACCGAGACATCCACCGATCTAACTAGTTTCTCCCTCACATCGGCCAGCATATGCACCATTTTAATTTTCAGTGAGTATATTTTTCTGCCGGGCTCTTCACGAGGACTCCATTCATTCACAGTGGCTCGTATCATCAGGGCAACGTCCGGACTAAAATACTGCTTGAATTTCATGTAATCGTCATTTTTCAATCGAAGGTTATAAGTGTCCGTATAATCTTCCAACTGTGCGAGCAGGTAAGGTTTATTTCTCCACTGGTCCACACCATCTCTGACAGTTTTTACCATGCCACAAAAGATTAAATCCCGACCGCTGAATTGCTGCAGGTCGCCGAGTTCCTGTAATGTGTTGGGACAGAATGAATCAATCTCTAGTTTATAACGGTCCAGCGGATGAGAGGTAAGGTAAATCCCAATTAGCTCCTTCTCCCGTTTGCATTTTGTTGTGCTGTCCCATTCATTCACATCGGGAGGTTCAGGTTTGGAGATTGTAATGGAACTTATCTCCCCAAAAAGGTTCTGTTGAGGTGTTTCTCGCTCATACTGGATCTTATTGCCGTACTTTATCAGCTGTTCAATGAGGGTGGCTTCCTGCTCTTCCAGGGTATCAATGTACTGGCTTCTTGTAATCGAATCGAAGCAAT
The DNA here is from genome assembly GCA_039714655.1 of Bacteroidota bacterium. Classification (GTDB taxonomy): domain Bacteria; phylum Bacteroidota; class Bacteroidia; order Bacteroidales. The sequence continues at coordinate 2,676 of JBDLIX010000242.1, read as the reverse complement.
CCAGTGCTCCTGAGATTGCCAGGCCTTCAAAATTCTTTCGGTTCACCTGGTGCAGGTCGTTTCGCTCCGCGAAATCGTAAATATCTTTGAAGGGACCGTTGGTAATGCGTTCATCAATAATGTTTTTTACAGCATTTCCGCCAACACCTTTTATTGCTCCCAGTCCAAACCGGATGTCACCATTGTCATTCACAGTGAATCTCACGTTACTTTCATTCACGTCCGGGCCAAGAACCGAGATTGACATTCTCCTGCATTCATCCATAAATTGACCGATCTTCTTGATATCGGCAATGTTCCTGCTAAGAACAGCCGCCATAAATTCGGCGGGATAATTGGCTTTCAGGTATGCTGTTTGATAAGATACATAGGCATAACATGTGGAGTGTGACTTATTGAAAGCGTATTGGGCAAAAGCTTCCCAATCCGACCATATCTTCTCGATCTTCTTTTTTGGGATTCCGTTCTTGGTACAGCCCTCTTCGAACTTCACTTTGAGCTCGTCCATCATCTTCTTGATCTTCTTGCCCATGGCTTTTCTTAAAGAATCTGCCTCACCTCTGGTGAATCCGGCCAGCTTTCTTGAAAGTAACATCACCTGTTCCTGGTACACCGTAATCCCATAGGTATCTTTGAGGTACTCCTCCATCTCCGGACGGTCATATTCGATTTTCTCCTTCCCGTGTTTTCTATTGATAAAACTGGGAATGTATTCCATGGGACCTGGACGGTAGAGGGCATTCATGGCGATAAGATCCTCAAACCGGTTAGGTTTTAAGTCCCTCAGATATTTTTTCATTCCAGGCGACTCAAATTGGAACAGGCCTGTGGTATCACCCCTGGAATAGAGATCAAACGTAACTTTATCGTCCATTGGAATGTGATCAATATCGATCTCGATTCCCTTTGATTCATGAATATTGGCAACAGCATCTTTAATGATAGAGAGGGTTTTTAGTCCCAGAAAGTCCATCTTGAGCATGCCCACATCTTCAACGAAATGACCATCGAACTGGGTAACCAGCAGGTCAGAGTCTTTTGACTTACAGACAGGGAGGTGCTCTGTCAAACTATTTCGACCAATGATCACACCACAAGCGTGAAGCCCTTTCTGCCGGACAGAACCCTCAAGCCTCTGTGCAATGCGCAGGGTATTTGAGATCAGGGGATTGGAAGAGTTTTGCTCCTTTTTCAGCTCGGGAACTTCTTCGAATGCTTTGGCAAATGTGGTTCCTGGTCGTTCCGGTACCAGCTTGGCGAGACGGTCAGCTTCTGGCAGTGGTAATTTCTGGATTCTGGCAACATCCCGGATGGCCATTTTTGCAGCCATGGTGCCAAAAGTAATAATGTGAGCCACACGATCGTGACCATATTTGTTTACCACCCACCGGAGCACATCATCTCTGCCATCTTCATCAAAATCAATGTCAATATCAGGCATTGAGATGCGATCAGGATTTAAGAACCGCTCGAACAGCAGATCATACTTTATGGGATCGATGTCTGTGATGCCCAGACAGTATGCTACTGCTGATCCTGCTGCTGATCCGCGACCTGGTCCTACCGATACCCCCATGTTTCGGGCGGCAGCAATAAAGTCCTGGACAATCAGAAAATAGCCTGGAAATCCCATTCGTTGAATGGTCCCCAATTCAAAATCGATGCGCTCCTTAATTTCATCGGTGATCTCATTGTACCTCTTTTTGGCACCTTCATAGGTGATATGATTCAGATAGGCATCCTCGTTCTCAAATCCTTCGGGAAGTGGAAAGTAGGGCATCACCGGATTGGAATTCAACTCGAATTGTTCGACCTTATCGGCCACTTCAATGGTGTTGTTCAATACCTCGGGGTGGTCGGAAAATACCTCTTGCATCTCCTCCTGTGTCTTGAACCACTCCTGACGGGTATACCGCATTCTGGTGGGATCATCCAGATCCTTCCCCGTGTTCAGACATATAAGGTGATCGTGGGCCTCTGCATCTTCCATATTTACGAAATGAACATCGTTGGTGGCCACGCATTTTATACCATGTTTATTACTCAACTCAAGGAGGGTTCGGTTCACAAATACCTGATCGTCAAAAACCAGCTTGTTCATCCCCGGATCATCGGTCTGGTGTCGCATTAATTCCAGGTAGAAATCGTCCCCAAAGATCCGCCTGTACTCCAATAATATTTTTTCGGCTTGTTCCATGGACCGGTGCATGATTGCCTGCGGAATCTCCCCACCCAGGCATGCCGATAAACAGATGATCCCTTCATGATATTTCTCCAGTAATTCGCGGTCAATTCTCGGCTTATAGTAGAAACCTTCGGTCCATCCCAGGGAGACCATGGTGGTCAGGTTCTTGTATCCTGTCTCGTTCTTTGCCAATAATATGATGTGATCAAAAGCATCAAGATTCTTATCCTCTCGGCTATTTCTTGACCTTCGGGCGATGTAGGCTTCGCACCCGAGTATAGGCTTTATGCCGCGTTTGGTGGCTTCATTGTGGAACTCTTTGACTCCAAACATGTTTCCGTGATCAGTAATGGCCACAGCCCGCATGCCATCATCAATGGCTTTCTTGAGTAGCTCAGGAATACTTGCCGCACCATCCAGTATGGAGTATTGGGTATGGACATGCAGATGGCAGTATTCAAGAGGCCCCTCGTTCTTCGCCTCTGGGCTCA
>JBDLIX010000241.1:0-6210 GCA_039714655.1 Bacteroidota bacterium | reverse complement strand
TCTCCTGCCGGAAAGGTTTTTGTATAAGAACCAGGGATCACCACCGAGCGGGGAGGGACCACTCCTTTCATTTCAACAGGTTTTGCTCCGGTAACATCTATAATTCTGGTGGAGTTTGTAATTACCACGTTAGCCCCCAGAACGGCTTCTGATTCTATCCTGACTCCTTCTACAACAATACTGCGAGACCCAATGAAACAATTGTCCTCAATGATTACCGGTGCAGCCTGTACAGGCTCAAGCACACCACCGATCCCAACACCTCCACTCAGGTGTACATTTTTTCCGATCTGTGCACACGATCCCACGGTGGCCCAGGTATCAACCATCGTTCCCGCATCCACATAAGCTCCGATATTCACATAGGACGGCATCATAATGACCCCTTTTGATATATAAGCCCCGTACCTTGCAATGGCATGTGGTACAACCCGTACTCCCTTCTCTTTGTAGCCGCCTTTTAAAGGGATTTTATCATGAAATTCAAAAGGAGGGATCTCAATGGCTTCCATCTTTCGGATGGGAAAGTATAGAATCACAGCTTTCTTTATCCAATCGTTTACTTTCCATCCATCCTGACCCTTTTCAGCCACGCGTAATTCACCCCTGTCCAACTGGTCCACTACTTCACAAATGGTTTCCTGTATATCGGTTTTATGAAGCAATTCCCTGTTATTCCAGGCCGCATCGATGGTCTCCTTCAAGTTCATTTGCTGATTCGATTTATTACTGATTTTTCCTTCCAAAAGTAACAACTTTAATGAGTCGTGCTGCTAAGTACATTAACACAAGTGTAAATATAATGGTTGCACCAGACGGGATATCCAGATAGTATGATATAACCAGGCCCAATACGGAAGCAATTAATCCCAGTACGATGGATCCGATCATGATCTGGCTGAAACGATTGGTAAAGAGGTTGGAGATATTCTGTGGAATGGTAAGAACGGAGAGTACCAGTATGATCCCTGCTACGCGAATACTTAGTACGATGGTAAGCGCCACCAGGATAATTAGCAGGTAATTAAGGAGCATAACAGGTATCCCCCTGGTTCTTGCAAACTGCTCATCAAATGCCAAATACAGTATGGGTTTGAAAAGGAGGGTAAAAAATATTGAAACAGTTACAGCCAATGCAAACATCAGCCAAAGGTCGGTTTTGGTAACGGTGATGATGCTGCCAAAGAGAAAACTCATCAGGTTGGGAGCATACCCGGGGGTCAGGTATATAAAAATGATACCCATGGCCATTCCCAGCGACCACATGATGGCTATGATGGAATCGTTTCGCAACACTTTTTTCCGGGTGAGGTTCTCAGTAGTCAGTGCAGCGAGAACTGCAAAAAGAGCGGCACCGGCCAGCGGAGGGAAACCAAAGAAATATCCAATTCCCACCCCTCCAAAAGATGCATGGGTAATGCCACCGCTGATAAAGACCATTCGCCTTGATACTATGTATGTCCCAATGATTCCGCAGGTGATGGACATGAGCAACGCTGCAAGAAATGCTTGCTGAATAAATCCATATTTGAACAATTGGAGAAAATCCATAGCCTTAATGCTTGTGTTCCTTCATCACTCTGTGGGGTACTGTGCCATGGGTGATGATCTCAATAGGACAGTTATACACTTTAAGTTGTTCTTCACTGATCTCGTTGGATGAATGATAGTGAAGATCCCGGTTTACGCAGGCAATGCTCTTTATGTATGGGGAAATGGTCCCGATATCATGTGTAACCAGCAGGATGGTCATATTTTCATTAAGCTCCTTTAACAATCCGTACAGTTCCATTTCAAATCGGTTATCCACATGTGTATCAGGTTCATCGAGTACCAGAAGTTTGGGTGAAGAGATAATAGCTCTGGCCAGCATGGTACGTTGAAACTCTCCTCCAGAAAGTTCACCAATGGATCTTGAATGGAGGGTATTCAAACCCACCTTCTCCAGTGTGTTATCAATTTTGTATTTCTCCGTGGATCGATAGCTTTTGCCCACCTTTAATCCATGTTCAAGTCCCGAAGCAATCACTTCTCGAACGGTAATAGGAAACTGTTCATCCACCTGGCTGACCTGCGGAAGATAACCTATATCAGACCTTTCAATGGTATATTCAATGGTTCCCCTGTGCGGTTTCAGTAAACCAAGGATAACCCTAACGAGTGTGGTTTTACCTCCTCCATTGGGACCGATGATCCCAATAAAGTCGCGATCATTGACAGAGAGCGATACATTGGTCAGGACCACTTGCCTTTGATAGGCAACATCCATCTCCTTTATTTGTACCAAAGGTTTTACCATCACAGAGAGGATCTTAACTGGTTCGCAATATAGTACATCTGACCTTGCCAGTCAGGATCCAGTGGGTTTATCTGAACGATTTTTGCGCCAATCTCATTGGCCAGGACCTCGGCGTTTTTCTGATCAAATTGTTTCTGAAAAAAAATGGTCGAGATATTTTTCTCTCTTCCCAGGTCAGTCATCCATCTCATGTGGGCAGGTGAAGGTGTTTTTCCACCAATCTCTAATGGATACTGCACCAGATTGTAGTCACGCGCAAAATAGGATAGTGCAGGATGGTAAATCATGAAATTCCGCTGTTCCTGATCGGACAACATTTTAGCAATGGAATCATGTGTTATATCTAATTCCAGTAACAAATTGCCGAATCGTGTGCTGAGCTTCTCTTCTTCTTCAGGGAAATGTTGAATTAATTCGTTGTAAGTATTCTGTGCTATGATCTTTGCATTTAGCGCAGACAGCCAGATGTGTGGATCGATGCCACCATGGGCATTCCCGTGAAGATGATTGTGTTCCTCCTTTTCTTCCTGGATGGGTTTGATACCCGTGGAAAGATCGACTATTCTCATGTCAGGATTTACAGCACTGATTTTATTCATCCAACTAAGCTCAAATCCCACATAGCCGATTCTCATATAAACCAGCGATTGATCAAGCTTGCTCAATTGAGAGACCGTAGGTTCATATGTGGCAGGACTTGCACCTGGAGGGATCATCACATTCACTTCCACCAAGTCTCCGGCAATGCGTTCAATGAAATATTGCTGTGGAACAATACTTACACTGATGAATAATTTGTCCGATCTCTTACCTTCAGGGTTACAGGCAGTCAACAAAAGCAAAAGAATTATAAAGAGGGTATTCCTGCTCATTTTTTTTCGGGTTTGAAAATCTTATATAAAGGAGTGCCTTTAGGAGGAACCGGGTCGTGACCATGACCACCCCAGGGATGACAACTCAGAATTCTTTTTGTTCCCATCAGCAATCCCTTCACCGGACCATGAATACGCAGTGATTCTAATGCGTATTCTGAGCAGGTGGGGTAATATCTGCAGGATCTGGGAAGCGCTGGTGAAATGATCCACTGATAGATTTTGATTGGGATGGTAAGCAGAAAGATGAATAGCCACTTTATCCACCTGACCAGGAAGAAATTATTTGCACGATCTAAAAAACTGGTGTATCCATCCATTCATTGTAGAAATTGACGCAAAATTAACAATAAATAGACACTAATTTAGACCATTTCTTAAATGGATATAATTTCAATTTTATGTAATTTGGCGGCTTGTTTTTACAATTGTTAGGAAAACATAATCAATTCATACAAATCTATTACTATGAAAGAAGCTGTAGCTATACTTTGTGCAGGAGGACCTGCACCCGGAATCAATACCGTAATCAGTTCAGTAACGAAAATATTTATCAATAATGGTTTTAATGTGCTAGGGATAAACGGAGGCTATAAAAGTTTATTCTCTGATGAACCTGCATTTGAGTTTCTGGATTTTGAATATGCCGACCAGATTTATAGCCGGGGCGGTTCTGCCCTGAAGATGAGCCGTTACAAGCCCAAGGATGAAGAGTTCAATGTGGATTTTTTCAAAAAAAACAACGTAAAACTCCTGGTTACCATCGGTGGCGACGATACAGCATCCACTGCCAACCGGCTGGCCAAGTTCCTGGCCAAGCAAAAGCTTGATGTGAAAAATATCCATGTGCCTAAGACAATTGATAATGATCTTCCCTTGCCTGAAGGGACTCCCACTTTTGGATATCACTCTGCAAAGGAGGAGGGAGTGCGTCTCTCTAACACCATTTATGAAGATGCCCGTACCAGTGGAAACTGGTTCGTGGTGAGTGCCATGGGACGCGAGGCTGGACACCTTGCCTTTGGAATCGGAACAGCTTGTCACTACCCGATGATCATTATCCCTGAAATGTTCAATAAGACTAAAATAACCTTTGATAAGATTACAAGGATGGTCGTTTCATCCATGGTGAAACGAAGGATCCTGGGGATCGATTATGGTGTGGCTATGGTCAGCGAGGGGGTATTCCATTTCATGAGTGATGAAGAGATCATTGATACAGGGATCAATTTCACCTACGATGACCATGGTCATCCGGAACTGGGTAATGTAAGTAAGTCTCACATTTTTAACATGCTCACCCAGCAACATTTGAAGACTCTTCGTATCACCGTGAAGAGCCGCCCGGAGGAGATCGGTTATGAACTGAGGTGTTGCCGCCCCATTGCCTATGATCTTTCATATGCCACGAGGCTTGGACTTGGAGTATACACGCTTTATACTAATGGAGAAACAGGTTGCATGACCACCATTGATCGTGAGGGTAAAATTTCCCCGCTATACCTGAAAGATGTTGAAGATGAAAATGGAAAGGTGAAGCCCAGACTGGTTAATGTTGAGTCTGAGAAGGTTCAGCTTATTATGCGTCATAATCTTCATTATATCACCAAGGAGGACTACAGGGCTGCAAAGAAATATGTTAAGAACCCGGAAGAGTACGATTTCCTGAAGATTCTCAAATGGGATGAGTAGTCTCCAGCCTGTGCCATTGCTTTATATTAATTAATGGCTTATTTTTAAAAGAAAAAACATGGCACAGGGGATCAATAAAAAAGGAACGATAGGAATTCTGACTGGTGGCGGTGATGTGCCGGGACTAAATCCGGCCATTCGTGCAGTTACAATTCGCGCACTTCGGGAGGGATACCAGGTAATTGGCCTCCGGAAAGGATGGTCTGGCATTACAGAGATCATTCGTGACAAGAGTGCTGATAACAGCGACCATTTTGTTGTGCTTACAGAGCAAATAGTCAACAAGGCTGGGCGAACAGGAGGAACATTTCTTCATACGTCCAGGGTAAATCCCAGCAAAGTGAAGAAGGAGGATGTGCCTTTACACCTCAAAGAGACCTATAAGGAAGAGATCAATGATTTGACAACGGAAGTGCTTGAGAATTTAGCCTTCCTTGGCATTGATTTCTTGATCCCCATTGGAGGTGATGATACATTGAGCTACGGTGTGCGACTTTACAAGGAAGGATTTAAAGTAATTGCCATACCTAAAACCATGGACAACGATGTACCGGGGACTGACTATTGCATCGGATTCAGTACCTGTGTCACCCGTACCATCAATATGACCAATACCCTGCGAACCTCTGCCGGATCGCATGAACGGATTCTTGTGCTGGAAGTGTTTGGCAGGTATGCTGGATTTACTGCCATGATACCCACCATGGCTGGGGCAGCCAACCGTTGCGTTATACCCGAGCATCAGTTCGATATCACCCACCTTACTGAATTGCTGGTGGAGGACCGTGTCCAGAATCCCAGCAACTATTCGGTGGTTCTTGTTTCTGAAGGAGCCATCTTCAGTGGGATGGAGCAAATGATGTTCAAGGCCGGTGAAAAGGATGCCTATGGTCACGCCAAATTAGGTGGAATCGGCACAGCCGTGTCTGATCTAATCAAAATTGAATCGGCGAAGTTCAACAATGGGACACCTATTAATATCATCAATCAGCACCTGGGTTACCTGGTGAGGGGCGGAGACCCGGATGCCATTGATTCAATAGTTCCCATGGCCTACGGAAACCTTGCCCTTGACCTGATACTCAAAGGAATTCACGGACGACTTGTGGTCTTAAGGAATGGACGGTATGACAATGCCCCGGTGGATGTAGTAACCAGTTCTAAGAAGCTGGTAGATGTAAAAAAGCACTACAACACAGATCGCTTACGGCCGCACTTTAAAAGCTTTGAGTTTCAGCCACTCTTCATTATGAGTGGAACGTGACGCAGTGCTAGCGCGCTGCTAGTTGGAAAGGAAAAAGTTCCAAGTGTGAAAGTGTACTTCTAAATTCAACTTTTACTCTTTCC
>JBDLIX010000240.1:0-6214 GCA_039714655.1 Bacteroidota bacterium | reverse complement strand
CAAACCTAATCCCATACTTACCTTAGATTACAACCAGGCTGTTTAGTATTGGAGATCTGCATGCCGTAATTTCATTTTAGTGATTTCTACTTTATTAATCATTAAAAATTGGGAGTTATGAAAACAAGACGGATTGCTTCAATTACTGGTGGCCTGCTGACCTCTCTCATGGCTGCTCTGATTCTTTTCTCTACTACAGCATGTGAAAAAGATTCTCCCATTTTCCATGAAGATTTCTCAAAGCCTGAAGCCCTCTATTCCGGAAATATCCAAACCCAAAACTTCTGGGTTCACCCGGAAGGTGGCACTGTAAATCTCTTTGACGCAGCCCTGGAAATAATCATTCCAGAAGGAGCTGTCTCAATTTCCTCTGAATTTACTATCGTATCCTTTCCACTTTTCTCCAGGATACCATTTTACATTGATAAACTTGAATCTAGTAATAGAATGGTGTAAATTTATTCTGATTATCAAGTCTTTGGGCGGATTGGCGGGCTGAGGTACAGTTACAACTCATTTGATTAACCATGGAGAATCAACAATCTATGCAAGAGCAGTATCTGGCGGTTATCAAGCAGATAATCGAGGATAATATTGATAATGAGAGTTTTTCTGTTGCTGATCTGGCCAGAGAGGGTGGACTCAGCCGGTCCATGTTGCATAGAAAGCTTATCAGACTTACTGGCAAATCTGCCACCGAACTCATTACGGAAATAAGACTTACTAAGGCCTATGAACTCCTGGAAAATGATGCGGGTACAGTTTCAGAAATTGCATACCGGGTTGGCTACTCAAGCCCCAGCTACTTCAACAAAGTATTCAAGAAAACTTACAATGTCTCCCCTGGTGATGTGAGGAGGAACGGATCAGGTAAAATATCCCATCTAAGAGTTATCAAAGAACCTGGGAATTCTGGCTCAGCCAAATCAAGAAGATCCATATTAAAAGTAATCGCAGGAGCAAATATCTTACTGATTATCATTGTTATCGTTGGTGTAGTGGCATTGATACTGAGATTAATGGAAAAAGTTTCACCTTTCTCAATACTACCCGAATGGACAATAACTCTTATTCTGATAATACTGATTGTTGGATTTATCATTGCTGTTGTTTTATCATGGGTCTATAACATCCACCCTGTGGAAGACACAGATAAGACTGAGTCTGTTCCTAAATCAAGATCAGATTATTTTACCAGATCATCCAAAATCTGGAAAACTGTCAGCTATATAAGTTTTGTGGTGATTGTGGGATTGATTGTCCTGAATAATATTCCACGTGAAGGTAAGAAAGAGATTCTTGACAAATCCGTAGCAGTCCTACCCTTCATCAATGATAGCCAGGATCAGGAGAATGAGCATTTCATCAACGGGATCATGGAGGACCTGGTGATCAATTTGCAATCCATAAAGGAACTTCGTGTTCCGGGCAGGACTTCTACTGAGCAATATAGAAATACCACCAAGCTTATCCCTGAGATTGCAAATGAAATGAATGTAGCTTATATAGTTGAAGGAAGAGGGCAGCGTTATGGGGACAGAATAAGACTCAGAGTGCAGCTTGTTGAATGTGCCACCGATAAACACATATGGGCTGATTCATTTGATGAAGTAATAAACGGGCCTGAGGATATTTTCAGAATACAGAGTCAGATTGCCGAGTCCATTGCTGCAGAATTGGAGGCAGTCATCACGCCTGAACAAAAACAACGCATTGAAAGAGTACCCACTAATAACCTGACTGCATTCGATTTTTACCAAAGAGGCAGAGAAGAAGCCTGGAATCACCTTGCAAATTGGGATTTGGAACGATTGGATGTTGCGGAAGATTTATTTCGCAAAGCCCTGCAATACGATAAAAACTTTGCTCAGGCTTATTCGGGATTGGCTAAGGTGTATTTATACAGATGGCAGTGGGATAAAATAAGGAATCAGGATCATCTGGATTCTGCTCATTATTTTCTTGACAAAGCACTTATATATGATAGCCAATTAGCAGAGGCCTATGCTATTAGGGGCGCGCTTTTTAGTATGTCCGGAGAAAAGGAAAAAGCATTCGCAGCATTTGACAATGCATTAGAACTTAATCCAAATGAATGGCAGGCATATCACGGCAAGTATGTGTATTCCATGATGCATGATGATATCGTGGGAGCTCTTAAGAACATTTACATGGTAGCCCAATTAAATCATGATATATTTTATCCTGCAATCTTAAGAAGTCTTGGTTGGCTTTATAGAGCAACTGGATTTTTAGACAGGGCTGAAAGTTGTTCTCGGGATGCTTTTTTGCTTGACAGTGATTCATTGATCCATAGCCGATCTATCGTGTCGCATAGTGAGTCAATTGGCGATTATTCATCCGCCATTGAGTGCTTGATGGAAAGGCTTGAAAACGACAAAGGGGATACGGCTTTAATTGCTGATATTGTATCATTTTATGGTTTTTCAGGCGAGTACGAACAAGCACTCAAATGGTGCATGGAGTATTTTCATGATCCTGAATTAATCAAAGGATTAACACTTGAACACAGCATGTACAGGATAGGTTTAATATTTTGGGAAAGTGGGTATAAGGAGATTGCAAATGTATTCTTTGCCAGACAGATTGAATCAAGTACGGCCATTATCGAATCTGAAAGTTTTAGCAATTACGATTCTAATAATCCATATTATAATCTTGCCTCAGTTTATGCATTCAAGGGCGAAAATGATCAAGCCTATGAGAATCTTACCTTATTCCTTACAGACTGGGAAAATGAGTATATACCGCTGTATATTGTAACCAGGATAAAGAACGATCCATTTTTCGACAACATCCGTGACGAACCCGAGTTCCAACAGATCTTCCGTGATGCGGAATCTAAATATCAGGCAGGACATGAAGAGATCAGGCAATGGCTGGAGGAGAATGATTTATTGTAATTATTAATCAAGACAGATCCCTATACGGATACCATCACGAATAAACAAATCATAAACATCAGAACACCAGGTCATTTGCCTTGGGTGCTCAGCTTCACAGGTATCATCTTTTATTTCTACTATTATTTCTAGTTCGATTATTTGTTCTATTATTACTCTTATCCCCCTTGACGCTCTCATTATTTTCCACCTCGCAGGGACTCTCGGGCCGGTTATTCCCGTTCCCGGATACAGGCGCCTTGTCAGCACTGATGCATACTGACCAATGACCCATAGAACCTGGATTTTTGGTGCTTACGGTTACGTTTAATCTACCCGTGAACAGATAATACTGCCCCGCTCTGATGGCATAGGGTCTGCCATTCACTGTTGCATTACCACCTTCTCCAATGGGATTGATGTAAAGGCTGGAGGCAGAACCGGTGTAACTGAAGTTTGAGTTGGCAAGGTTATCTCTGGAAAAAGTCCCTGAAGGAGTTACCAGACAGAATTGCCAGGCTGAATTGCCCGGATTGAACCTGATCCCGCACGCTTCTTCTTTTTCTTCAACGCTTACAGATTCAGATTTTGTGTCTGTCCCACAGTCGTTGTTTACAGTTACTACCAGGGTGTGCGATCCGGGTGTTAGTTTAAACTTTGCACTCAGTTCACCAGTTGAAGGAGCGAACTGGAAACCGCTGTTGGCTCTGCCGTCAAGAGTGAGCGAGATATCGGCTTTGTTCTTCACACCATTGACCGATCCCCTGAGTTCATGGGTGGCATCCTCACGGTTCACTTTATGAAGGGTAAACGATACTGTTGGCGGAGTGCAGGGCACTATGACCACAGGAGAATTGAAAGTGATCCTTGCGGAAGCATTATCTTCTCCGCACTCATTGACAGCGCTCAGTGAAAGGGTGTTGAGGCCGGGTGCCAGCGGTACCGGGCTGCTTAAAATATTGTTGTCGAAACTGTAGGATACTGTTTTCCCATTTGCAAGTAGCCTCAGCTGGTTGATGTTTGTAATATTCCGAACATCGGCCCTTAACGCATAGGTTTGCTGCCTGGTGCTGATCTGGCCCCCTACCGGATCAATCAGTCTGATTTGCGGTGGAGGACAAGGTCTGGTCTCTTTAATGAACAATAGCTCTTTCACATCCCTGCCTGATTCATTTTGTGCGTTAATGCTCAGTACATTTTCACCTTCTCTTAGAGCTGCTCTGGCAATTAATTCCTTTGTGCTGTGGTTATAGTTGAAATTGCGGGTGCTGGAACCGTTAATATTCAGAATGATATTTTCTTTTGAATGTACATTTAAAACTGTGGCGCGCAGTTCTTCGGACCGTTCATTGGTTCTGAACGGATGGGTTGAAGGATTGATGATGTGAATCACCGGTGGGGAGCTCCCTATTACTGACTCCTGGTACACAGGTTCCTGGTACACTGGCTCCTGGTACACTGGCTCCTGGTAAATTGCTTCCTGGTACACTGGCTCCTGGTACACAGGTTTAAGGTAGGTAATGGAGGTCCTCTCCGATGCCGTACCGGATTCATTTTTGGCAGTAATTTCAATGGTGTTGACGCCTTCTGAAAGGTAGAGGCTGAAAGATACCGCACCATTGGCGCTGAAAGAGAAGTTGCTGATACTGGTTCCGTTGATTTTTAACGCAACGTTGTTTCGGCCGGGCACATTCTGGGTTTCCGCACTCAGAGAGAAACGCTTATCGTTTACCTCCACCGGATAAGGCGGATTTATAAACCATACCGAGGGAGTGGCTATCTTCTCAGGATTAGTAAAATGAACGGAAAGCTGATCCTGCGCACTTCCCGATTCATTAAAGCCATTGATAATTAGATCGTTAACATCTGTAGTCCTTGGAAAGCTGGTCTTAACCAATCCGGAATAAGAATTATATTCAAAAGGAGTATCGATACCGTTCAGCGTGAGTTGAATATTCTCTTTGCTGCTGATATTCTTAACGCTGGCGGTAACAACGATCCTGTCTGCGGATGAGGTGTGCTGGTTTCCCGACGGGGAAGTAAACTCAACCAATGGTGCAGGCATCACTTCTTCAGGAGGATTATCAAGCGTAATAGTTACCAAATCTTCAGCGGTCGATGTCTGGTTTGTAGCCTTTATTCTGAAACTGTTTTCTCCATCAAGCAGCCTGACATTTGCTACAAAGGTTTTTGTATTTACATTGTATGCGAAGAGGTTGATCGGAAATCCATTCCGGGAAAAGCTTATGTTGTCTGATCCGCTTACATTGTTAATGATAGCCCGAATGGTTTGGCTGGGGGATACAGTATGGTAAGATTCGGCCAACGGTTCGGTAATATTCACCGAAGGGTGCGGTAAGGAAACCGGTACCACATGACTGTAGGTCCCTGTGGTATTGGTGTTGTTATTCATTACACCGGAGGAGTAATTAGTTGTTGCACCCGTATAAGAGGATCCCCCTCTGAAATTCCACCTGAATCCCAGGCTTACATAGTTGTTTCGGTCTATTCCGGATCCGGCAAGTACTCTGTTGTCGAGATCGATACCGACCAGGCTATTTTTTTCCGTAAGGTAGAAGTTGGTTTTGAATTCAACCCCGAGGGTAATGGATCTGGAAATCTGGTAACCGACAAAAAGGCCTGCAGTGGGCAGGATGGCGACCTTGTTGACAAGGCTTGTTTCGAAGTCTCCGTCGCTGAGTGCAATGAGGTCATTGTAAACCAATTTACTATCGAGGTTTGGATCGATACTGCCAAAGTCGTACAAATTGTTCCCGGCATCGTAAAGATCAGTAGAAGTGCTGCCGTAGGTGATTCCGGCACCGGCGAATCCGGTGAGCACGATCCTGGTGCGCTCCCTCAACCGGTTAAGGGTAAGGCCCACCTCCAGGTCGAAGTTATAGAAGTTGTAACTTATGTTGCTATAGGTGTTATCGGGATTGATCCTGTGGTCATAGGCCTTGTTTTGACCGGCCAGGAACCGGAATTTCCAGTCAACACTTAAAAAAGCATTTTCTTTTTGATAGAGTTGACTTCCCAGGATGAAGTCGAGACCAAATCCCTTTGAATTGACCAGATCCGATTTCTGGTATGCCGTTCCTGCGCCGAAACCGATGGTCCACCCTCCAGGGGAGGTAAAACTGGCCTTTTGTGCCATGCTGTCGTTAAAGACAAATACAGACAGGATAAAAAACCCTAGAATAGCTGCTGGTGCTTTCATATTAGGAGCCTTTAGGCATTCTTACGATAAGTAGAAGATATTGTTTAGTTTACGGACCGGAAAGTACAAGGAAGTCAATTGAAGATTCCAG
>JBDLIX010000239.1:0-6256 GCA_039714655.1 Bacteroidota bacterium | reverse complement strand
GGCCAACAACATGATGACGGTCAGAAATTTGCAAATGGCACATATACCTGGAATGCGGAATTTACGATAGATGGTAAAGATTCTGTTACATCCACCTATTCGTTTATTGTCTCCGGAGATGCAAACACTACGATTATTGAGCAATACGGAATCGAATGGTACATTCAGGGTACACCTGAATACGGGCAATATACCAATGGAGAGTACTGGGTTGTGGGTCCCATCACACTAACAAAAATCACCCCGCAATCCATTAAATACAACATGCAGACCCTGCCCGATGGGAGTCCGTTACCCGATGGTGTTGAAAGCCATGATATTGACAGGATCATTAATGGTTCTATGGTTAATCCGGAAATCGGATATGATCATGGATATGATGATGAGATGACGATATGGAAACCGATTACCAATGCATATCCGGAGCGGGTTCCAAGTTATGCCGGGAATAAGAACTATTACAAAGAGGAGCTCAATATTGCACGTATCGATACCGGTGGGGGTAACTATGCCCCGATCAGTGCGGAACATCCGCGTGTGGTTCAGGTAAACAGCTCTGTTGTTTCTACCATCAGTACCGATATACCGGACAGACCCACATTGGAAGTAAGCGCCATCTTAACAGTGGTGGATGAAGCTGATAAACCTGGTGAAGGTGATTTCAGGCCCCCGTATTGCGGCACTGATAAAGAGTCCTATTTCAACATAAGCGATCTGGATTATTCATCTTTAAGAACTTTAGAAAGAGCAGAAAATTTTCTTTCACTGGAGGAGTCAGAGAGCTTCTTTGAGCGCAACTGGATTGACTACATTCCAGAGTGGATCGGAGAGTTTACCCATGCCAAACAAAATATGAAAGTGAGTTATGGTGCAGAACTTGCAGCAATGGTTAGTTCTGGTGCACTGGCTCTGAATACTGAATATGGAAGCGGTACTGCTGATAAGGGAACGCTTCTGACACGAATGGTTCAGCTTGGCCTCGACTATTACGGAGTGGTTACCCAACCGGGGGGAGAGAACGTATTCAGAAACAACGGGGGGATTTTAACCGGCCGTAAATTTCCGGTAGTTCTTGCCGGTAAGGTGCTCAATAATAATGATATGTTAAATATCGGAACGCTGAAGCCGGAAATTCATTTCAGCGAAGATGACCAGTCTTTCTACGTGACACAAACCGATATTGATTTGACAAACGGCGCCACATGGAATCCCGATAGCCGGGATATTGTGATGACTCCTTACCAGGCAGAGGACCTCGGATTGCCGGAATGGGGTATCAGGCATGCAACTGATCCACAGATATCAAACAAATACTGGGAAACTGCTTACAGGCGTTGTTGTACCCATAGTTCAGTGCAGGGCGCTGTTCTTGCTGCTCATGCCATGGGAATGAAGGAGGCCTGGGCACACGATGCTCTGTTCGATTATATGGACAGGTATCTCTCCATTGAAAAACAGATATATTTTACCGGTATTGATGATCCTAATATTAATGAAAACAAGTCTGCTCTTTATGGAAGGACCCCTGTCGATCTGTTTGAAAATTTGTATGGCATGTTCAATATGTGGGATCTGCACCGTAAAAGCTTTGAAAATGTCTGGACGCGTTGCGATACCACAGATATTTATAGCAATAAGTGCAGCACAGTTGGAATGACGGATCACACTGTTTCTTCAACGAACTGCAGGCTGGAGCAGAATTTCCCGAATCCCTTCAGTCAGACCACAATGATCACTTACCAGTTGGTGGAGTCTGCAGAGATCGAATTGGCCGTATACAATCTCCTTGGACAAAAAGTAGCCATGCTGGTGGATGCACCTGAAGTGGCCGGTATCCACGCAGTTGAGTTTAATGCATCCGGTTTAGCACCGGGATTATATTTCTATAGATTACAAGCGGGCGATTTAGTGATGATCAAGAAAATGCTTGTAGGCAAATCAGGTATGAACTATTAAAATTATACAAATGATGCAACTCTCTGTTCTTTTAAAAAGTAGATTACAGTTCTTGATTCTTATTGTGGGTTTTTCATTATCAGTTAATGCCCAGGATAAAAGCAGGTGGGTCAATGGATTTTCTGATGACTCCACTTTTTTCCCGATTGCTGTCTGGTTGCAGAATCCATCTTACGCAGACGAATACCTCAGCACCGGTGTGAATCTACAGATCGGACTCTGGCAGGGACCCACCGAACGCCAGCTGTCGGATCTGAAATCGGCCGGACTACCAGTGATCTGTTATCAGAATGAAGTGGCCCTTAGCAGCTCCAACAAAGATATTATCGTAGGTTGGTTGCAGCATCCCGATGAACCGGATAATGCACAAAAGAATGAATATGGGGGATGGGGTCCGTGTGTTCCTACCGATACGATGATCAGCCGATATAATTTGATTCGAAGTGCTGATACTACACGCCCGGTTATTATCTCTTTAGGGCAGGGTACCTCCTACATCGATTTTCCTGGACGAGGCAGTTGTGCCAGTGCCACCTGGATGTATGAGGATTATACGAAGGCAGCAGATATCGTCACCTTTGATATATATCCGGTTACCAGCAAGTATGAAATGGTTCAGGGCAATTTGTGGTATGTTCCTCAAGGCGTTGATAATCTGAGAAATTGGTCGAACGATGAAAAACCCATCTGGGCGTGGATCGAGAGTACCCATATTAAATCACCTGATACGCTTAAACCCACAACCCATGATGTTAGAACTGAGGTCTGGATGGCATTGATTCACGGTGCAAGGGGTTTTGGATATTTTTGCCACGAGTGGGTTCCGGAATTCAATGAACATGCCTGGCTGGATGATCCGGAGATGAAAGCAGCCATCACGAATATCAATGCCCGGGTTACCGAATTGGCACCAGTTCTAAACTCACCAACTTTGGAAACCGCTGTCACACGCGATCTCGACGATATTTACGGAATCGGTATAGATATGATGGTCAAGCACCTGGGTGATACACTCTATATTCTCGCTGTTGGGATGGAGGACTTTGGCAGCAACGGAGCTAGCTTTTCTATTCATGCAGATACAGATATTGCTTCCAATGTGATCGTGATCGGAGAAGAGCGGGAAATTGAGTTAACAAATAATTCATTTCACGATGAGTTTGATGGCTATGCCGTCCATCTCTATAAGATCGGGGGTGTCAGTAAAGAAGATCTGGTGACTGGAGTAGAGGATAAGCCGTCTGTTCAGGACCGAGAATTCAAACTTGACCAGAATTATCCCAATCCATTTTCCAGTAAGACCATGATTGCTTATGATCTGGGGAAATTTGCAGAGATCGAACTGAAGGTTTACAACTCATCGGGACAATTCGTCACCACACTGGTCGATGAAATGCAAATGCCCGGCTGCCACACCGTTGAATTTGATGCGTCCGGGTTGCACTCCGGATTCTACTTCTATCGTCTGAAAGCTGGTAAACAGGTGCTGGCCGGTGAGATGTCTTTAATCAAATAAGAGACTAAATACAATCTCCACGATGACTAGGATTTACATCAAATATTGTCTCTTCCTGCTGCTTGTTCTGCTGGGTTTTGGACTGGCAGGGTGCAATCAGGAGCAGCCTGGAAGCAGAGATCTGTATGAGGGATTTCAGAATCCGCCAAACGAAGCAAAACCCTCTGTCTATTATGCCCTGCTTAACGGTTACCTGAACAGGGAATTTGCCCAGCAGGAGTTGGAACAATTTGCGGAAAAGGGGATCGGTGGCCTGTTGGTTTTCGACATGGGCATTATCGGGAAAGAGGATTTCTTCCCGCCTGCAGGTCCTCAGTTTATGAGTGATGAGTGGCTGGATAACTTCAGCTTCATTGTTGAGAAAGCAGATGAGCTGGGAATGAGTGTGGAGCTGGCCGCCTGCAGCAGCTGGGATATGGGCGGATCGTGGGTGGAACCGGAAGAGGCGGTTCTGGCCCTTTATCATAACAACCTTACTGTCAGGGGCCCTCGGAAATTACAAACTGTACTTGAATACCCTGAACTTCCCGAAACTGCTATCCTTGATGAAGGAGGAAAGCCAGTTATCTCTGAAGAGGTGGCTGTGCTGGCCATTCCTGTAAAAAAACGTCAGCAGGCCTATGAATTTGTCTATAAGCTGGGACAGGATAGACTGCACTCCCTGAGCCATGTGGTGCTCACCAATTGCAGGAACCGAAACAGTGAGATAGCAGGGGGGGAGGACCTGTTTACAAAAGGTTTTTCCGTGGAGGTGAGTGAAACGGACCAGAAGAATGCCAGTTTCAAAGTGGCCTACAAGGGTGAGATGCAGCCAAATATCGAGAAGCAGAAGTTCCTGCTTCCTGATGATTCAAGAGCAAGGTTTGTCAGACTGAAGATCTACGACGGCTACAATACGGAATCGGACTTTGTGCAGCTGGCAGAGTTCCAGGTGTACAACAGGGAGGGAGAGGATGTGATCCACCGACCCTATAACAACCGCTTTGATGGAGGCATGGAAATCCGTTTCAATTCGCAGCTTGGCAGCGAAAGCAGCTGGCGGGCAAAAAACCTGAACGATGGTATATTTGAAGGTGATGCGGGAAGCTGGATTTCAAACGGAAAGCCACCGGTCCTTGTAGAAAAGTTGGAAGATGTCCGGGTGATCTCCGACAGGCTCAATGATGATGGCGTTCTGAAATGGGATGTACCCGAAGGAGAGTGGGAGATTATCCGCTATGTGATGACCAACACAGGGGAACGGTTGAAAATACCAAACCCTGCATCTGACGGATACGCCACTGACCACCTTAGTGCGAAGGCTACAGAGAACCACATCAACTACCTGACTGAACGATTGGAAAAGAAGTTTGGAGATCTGAACAGATCGTCAATCAACAACTTCTATCTTCCAAGTTACGAGGTGCGGGGCCTGCTTTGGACCTATGACCTGCCTGAGAAATTTAAGGATTACAGGAGCTATGATTTGATCAAATACCTGCCTGCGCTTAATGGTTATGTGATTGAGAACGAAGAAATTACTTCTCGTTTCTTATACGACTACCAAAAAACAATGGGTGACTTATTGATCGATGCATTCTATATTACTGCAAATGAAGCTGCAAAAGCGCAGGGAATGGCCATAAAAGCTGAATCTGCAGGTCCCGGACCCCCGGTTCACCTGGTACCGGTTGAAGCTTTAAGGGCCCTGAACTCAATAGATGAAATGCAGGGAGAATTCTGGCCCTGGCGTGAGTACTGGGATGGTCTTTGGGTTGTAAAGGAGACTGCTTCTGCAGCGCATATTTACGGTGGAAAAACGGTACATATGGAAGCATTTACAGGTTTCCGCCACTGGATGGACGGACCGGTGGATCTGAAACCTTCGGCCGACAGGGCTTTCTGTGAGGGGATGAACCACATTGTATGGCACATGGCCGAGCACACCCCCCCTGAAGCCGGAAAGCCGGGATGGGTATACCACGCAGGAAGCCACTTTAACGTAAACCTGATATGGTGGGACCAGATGAAGCCATGGATCGATTACCTGGCACGCTCTTCTTACCTGCTTCAGCAAGGGTTGTTTGTGGGTGATGTGGTTTACTATTACGGAGATAAAGGTGCCAATTTCATTCCGCCTAAGCAGACAAATAAGACACTTGACTCCGGATTTGATTACGATGTAACCAACCTTGAGGTAATGCTTACAAGAATGTCCGTAAAAGAGGGCAAAATTGTTTTGCCTGACGGAATGAGCTACGAAGTACTGGTATTACCAGACCAGAATGATATCTCACTAACTGCTTTAGAACGGGTTAAGCAACTGGTATCAGAGGGGGTTACCGCAATTGGGCCAAGGCCATCCAAATCTACCGGATTGCTGAATCATGCAGCAAACGATCTGGCGGTTCAAAAGCTTGCTGCTGAATTATGGGGTGATGTCGATGGAGATAAGATCAAAGAAAACAGGCTTGGTAAGGGAAAGGTGATATATGGGAAAACAGTGAATGAAGTACTTGCTGAAAAGGGTGTGACGCCTGATTTCAGTTTCGAAGGAGAAGCAAGCCTGGACTTTATTCACCGGCGTACTGCCGGTGAAGAGATCTACTTTGTAAGAAACAGGAGAGATGAAGCTGCATCTTTCAAGGCTACCTTCAGAGTGAAAGGAAAATACCCGGAATTATGGTTGCCTGACAGGGGAGAGAGGATCCCGGTACTTGCCTTTGAAGAGACTGAACATGGGACCTCAATGGATCTGGATCTGGATAGATACGGTTCCCTGTTTGTTGTCTTCACCGATGTTAA
>JBDLIX010000238.1:0-6273 GCA_039714655.1 Bacteroidota bacterium | reverse complement strand
GTGGGCCCAGCTGGGCTCGAACCAGCGACCCCCTGATTATGAGTGGGGTGTATGGTCAATTTTGAGATTACACTGATTTGTATAGGTTGTCATACTCTATCATTTACGATTTTCACTTTACATACATTGTCACTGATTTTCATAAAACCTGGCGGATTTCCTGGCGGATTCTTAATGACCCTGATTTCACACATCATAAGAATTCACAAGATTGAATTATTAATCCCAAAAGTGCTTTCTGAATCAAGTCCGTCAAGGTAGTGTTCGGTCACCAAGACATTCGAATGACCTAACATCTGGCTAATATCATCACGGGAAATTTTATTCCTCTGAAGTGTGCTGGCATAACAATCTCTGGCACTACCCAACCTCAGAGGCTGTGACAATTCAAGTTCGTCTTTGATATCTTTTAAGTTCCGATTTATTTGCTGCTTGACTTTATGGTTTCTGTTCCTAAAGGAGCTCTCATCATAACCCTCCTTCAGCAACCCTAATAAATAAGGACTATTCTTATCTCCTATACGTTCAATAGAATCCTTCAGCTTATCGGTTAGAGGCACAATTATAGGTTTCTTGTTATTCCTTCTTGTTGACTCAGTTTTCTTTCGTGTGAAGAAGATGTAATCCCCGTTTATTTGATCCCATTTCATTCTTAGTAAATCAGCAAAGTTTGCTCCATTGCATCGGTAAAGAAAAACCCAAACCTCCCTGGCGAATTCATGTTCTTTGGTTTTGAATTTATTGAGTTCAATAACAGATTTGATTTCCGTCTCTTTCAATACCTGCTTTGCTGGGAAATATGTTGAGATTGTAAATCCTCCATTTCCGAAGGGGTATTCATATTCCTTGGGAATTAATTTAACAACATTGGTAAAATAGTTGATGATCGTCCTTAGATTTCTCATGTGATGATCCAATGTTGCCTGAGAATTATTATTTTCAATTTCATTCTTCTCGAATTTTGTCAGGAAACTGACTGTAATATCTCCAACGCTAACTCCCGGTTTAAAATCTTCAAATCTGTTTCTTGAATACCTTAATGAATCTATTGTCGTGGGTTTAATTCTTTCTTTGTTTTCAATGTAATAATCAAATAGATCTATCAGAAGTAATGACTTTGGTTTATCTTTTTCACTTTCCCAGAATAGCTCTCTGAATCTTGTTTTGTTAAAAGGATTCAGCTCCGAAAATATCTTCTCACATTTTGAAATGTACCTGTTACATGTTTCCCGAAACTTAATACTTTCATCGTCTTTGACTTTCTTATTGAAAACCTTGTCATACTGACTTTCCGCTATTTTTGAGATATTGATATACATAACATCATTCCCGTTTACCATGCGTATAGCAAGATTGTATTTACCACTTTTAAGTTTTACTCTCTTATCCAGCACAATGTTAAATGTTGCCATTTTATTTAATTTTAAACTTTGGGAAGTGAAGGAAGATTGTCTTCCATTCTGCTTCCGTTTATCACCCAGTTATCAATTTCGTTTCTCTCAAACAGGGTTCTTGATCCCAGCTTAATATGTGGGATTGAGCTTTTGCTGACCATCTTGTAAACAAAGCTTTCTGACATGTGTAAGTAATCAGCTAATTTCTGAACATCTAAAAATTTGTTTTCTTCCATTTATATTAATATTTCTCCTTTTATACCCATTGAACGGGTAATAAAAAATATAAAGAAAAAAAGCCGTAAAACGAAATATGAAGTCAAATAAATGGGGCCAAATATAGAAATTATAATATGATGAACGCCAGATAGGACGCGGGCTTCAGGCGGGGTCTCATGAAATTCGAATCTATGTATAAGGGTTTCGGGAGTGTGAAACAAGAAATCTTTCAGATGTGATTCTGGGTTGATTTAACACCATTTGTCTTTGAGATGATATATTCCATATATGATCGTAAAAAGTGTCCCAGATGTATTCGTTTGAGGTCAGGGACACTTGTTGCAGGATATCATGGAAAAATTGGATTCGATGACCACCCTTAGCCGTAATATGGCATCTAATGTAAGATACAGAACGCCTGGATCTAAAATGGGATAATGAGAATCGGATTGAAGTGGTCAAGCTCTTCGTTTTTTCCAACATAGGGGTCAATACTACTATAATCTGATTGCTGATCCATTCATAGTAGTATTCCATTCTGAATTCTGATCCTTCAGGAGTTTTACCCCCAGAGGGAAACCCTGGAGGCGGAACCTCTTCGCCACCAGTTTAAATTCTTTCTCGTCAAGTCCGGATAGCCACGACAATTGCCTGAGCATCTCAATTGACTTATCTCTCTCCGCCTTAACAGCTTTGGACAAAGGCCTTTTGCGGAAGAAAAAAGCACAGCGAAGGACAGTGGTTAATCTATTCATTCCTTTCACGGTTAACAGTTCAGTTCAACAATGGTCTGTTTGCAAAGTATTTAAACTTCTTCTCTTTAAGAAATTATTTCGGCCCTATTACTCCATAATACCTTTCAATTAACCATTTGACTCAAAAGCCCAAAGGTTGTAACTTGCATATAACCATAAACCAGTTTGCATGTCTGAAAGCCCTGGCTCACTATCCGGATTCTGGAGTGAACTCAAACGTAGAAAGGTCATTAAAGCTGCGGCCATGTATGCGGCCACCACATTCATTATCATAGAGGCTTCCGATATCATCCTCCCCAGGCTGGGCCTGCCCGACTGGACCGTAACTTTCCTTATTATTCTCCTGATTGCCGGCTTTCCAATTACCCTCATCTTCTCCTGGATCTTTGATGTAACCCCGCAAGGCGTTCAGAAAACAGAAAGTGTTGATGAAGTTGTAACACAACCGGAGGTCTCTGAAAAGAAGAAGCGGAAATTGAAGATCAACGACGTGGTGATCATTCTACTCCTGGTAGCTGTTTGCATTCTTGCCTATCCCAAACTATTTAGCAATGATGCGTTTGAAGATCTTCGGGATGAGAAGGGCCGGATCTCCGTAGCTGTAATGCCTTTTGAAAACCTGACCGGTGATTCACTTTTCAATACCTGGCAGGGTGGTTTGCAGAACCTGATGATCTCTGAACTATCAAACTCTTCTGAGCTCCATGTACGGCAATACATGACAATGTCGACCATCCTCGGGCAGAAAAAAAATATAAGCCAGGCATCCTTAACACTTTCACAGGCCAAGGAAATCGCCGTGAACCTGGAAACCAGAACATTTGTTCTGGGAAAAATACTAAAAGCCGGGGAGAAGATCCGCATCAATGCACAGCTGCTTAACTCCGAAACCGAAGATATCTACAAAACTTACCAGGTGGACGGCTCGGCCGAATCAGACCTGTTCGCCATGTCGGACTCCCTTGCCGGCCTGATCAGGAACTACCTGGAGATTAAAAAGCTGGCTGAAGGCTATGATTCGCCGGAGGTCACACAATCGGCAATTACCCAGTCGGCCGAAGCTTTCCAGTACTACATTCGCTCCTATGAAACATTTGAAAAACTGGATATCCCAAGTACAATAGGATGGCTTATGAAAGCCATTGAAACCGATCCCGATTTTATCGATGCCTATATCTTTCTCTCTTTTACCTACGCTTCCATATTAGAGTTTAAACAATCCGAAATATGGCTCAACCGGGGGTATGAAAAAAGGGAGCAGGCACCCTTGCGGGGACAGCTCTACCTGGACCACCTGCATGCCTACCATTATGAAACTCCGTACGAAGAGATCAGGTACTGCAGGCAGCTGCTTGAGATT
Organism: Bacteroidota bacterium; assembly: GCA_039714655.1. Taxonomy (GTDB): domain Bacteria; phylum Bacteroidota; class Bacteroidia; order Bacteroidales. The sequence continues at coordinate 2,545 of JBDLIX010000238.1, read as the reverse complement.
GATGAGATGAATACCACCTACTGGCTCCTGTTGGGGGATGCCTTCAACAAACTGGAACAATACGAAGAAGCGGTTGCTTCATTTGAAAAGGCACTGGAGATCCATGAAAAGTGGGGAACCCACATGCGTATTCCTCATCTTTATTACTGGATGGGCGATGCTTTGCACGAGTTGGGTAATCACGAGCGGGAGAATGAGATCTATGAATTGGGATTAAATACCTTTCCCAACGATGGCATCCTGAAAAGGTTCCAGGCCTCCTGCGCCATCTCCAGGGGGAAAACTGATCTGGCTGAAATATATATCAACAAGTACCGGTCGATCAGAACAGCCGAAGGCTGGGAGGAGGCCAGGATCCTTTCAGCAATTGGATCCTCTTACTATTTTGCCGGTAAAATCGATGAGGCAGAAAATTACTGCCGACAGGGCCTGGCCCTTGATCCGGAAACCCCCAATAGAATATATGCTCTTGCCAGGGTACTTATCGGCTTTGATATTGACCTGGAAGAGGGCATGGAGCTTGCTGAAAGGGCGGTGAAACTTGAGCCGGATTATTATGGCATTCTTCATACTTATGGCCTGGGGCTGTATAAACAGGGAGAGTATGAAAAAGCCCTGGAAACCCTGAATAAAGCATGGGAGGCACGGGGTATTTTCGATCCGGACCTTAAGCGGGATATCGAGGCAGTTGAAAAAGCGTTGGAACAAAAATAATCTTCTGGTTCACTCGAACCAGTTTCCCACTATCTGAAAATAAGTACGGCCAGTACCACAATTGGAAAGGGATGTTCGCAACTAATGAAAACTATTGATTGATTGACAGAGAGATAGATATGATGTAATTTAAAGAAAAACCCCGAAATCGGCTTTGGCGGCATGAAATCGGGGTAATTCGACAAATTACATGAGCAAATTAAGAAGAATCTTTGAATCTACCCCCGAGATTTCCTTTATTTCCCCACAACAAGAGTTTTCACTCTACTGGAACAGTTTTTTGGAATCTGAGTTGGGTAAAATCTATCAGGCTATCCCTTGGGAGAAACTCATCAAATCATTGAATTTAAAGGAGAACCGTAAAGGTCGATCATCTCAGTTCAGTCCACAGGGCAAGCTAGCACTGATGTTCCTGAAAGCCTATTCTGGCCAGTCAGATCGCAAACTTTATGAACATCTCAATGGAAATATCCAGTACCAGTTGTTCTGTGGAATCCTCTTAGGGCCTGAGAAATTGATTGATTATAAAATCATCAGTAAGATCCGTGGGGATCTGGCAAAGAAGCTGAACATCCGTGAAGTCCAGGACGTGTTTGCCAAATCCTGGAAGCCATATCTGGAAAACCCGAACATCGTTTTGGAGGATGCCACCTGCTATGAGAGTTACATGCGGTACCCGACCAATGTGAAATTGCTCTGGGAGTGTGTTGACTGGATGTACGGTCAAATGAAACGAACCTGCAAGTATCTGAAGATCCCCACACCCCGCACCAAATACCTGGAGCAAAAGGAAAAGCACTTTGCCTATATGCGGATGCGCAAGAAGCCCTGGAAACTGACCACAAAACGAACCCGGAGTCTATTGTATCTACTGGAGAAACTGATCGAAGAACAGAGGAAGATAGAGGATCAGCACCGATCGCTGAGGTTCCCCGAGAAATATTACCAACAACGCAGGGTGGTTGTCAAGGTTCTCAAGCAGCAAAAGGAGATGTTCACAACCGGCACCCACTCTGTTCCGGACAGGATCGTCTCCATTGCCAAGAGTTATGTTCGGCCCATTGTACGTGGCAAAGAGGTCAAGAAAGTGGAGTTCGGAGCCAAAGTGAACATGATCCAGGTGGACGGGATCAACTTCATTGAGCATCTGAGCTTCGATGCCTTCAACGAAGGCACCCGGCTGATCGACTCAATCTGGTACAGCCGGTCATTGTTCGGCAAGATTACGCACATATCAGCAGATGATATCTATGCCACCAATGCCAACCGGAAGTGGTGTACCGAGCGCAAGATCGCGACCAACTTCAAGCGCAAGGGCCGTGCAGGCAAATACGAGGATCAGCGACAGGTTCTTGCAGCTGAGTTGCGCAAGGAGAGGGCTACCCGTATGGAAGGCAGCTTTGGGACAGAAAAGCAACATTACAGCCTGGAAAAGATCAAGGCCCGAACAGAGAAGAACGAGATCCTCTGGATCTTCTTTGGAGTTCACACAGCAAATGCGGTCAGGATCGCAAAGCGCTTGGCCCAGGAAAAACTACCCAGTTTAGTAGCATAGCAGTTTAAGTGACTGATCAAATGAAGGTTGGACAGGAGAGATATCTCCAGAAATCCGAAAATCAAGCACATAATGGCTGGGAAGCAGAAAAAACCAGACCGGAAACCAAAAAATCCGACCAGGACTACTGCTAACGGGCCGGATTTTTAAAAATGTTGTCTATTTTACGAATGTCCCTATCTATTTGTACCAGTATAAGTTACAATACATTAAAAGTAAAAGATTACACTGGTTTACATGGTTTTATAGAAAAACTGGCGAAAAAGCTGGCACTAT
>JBDLIX010000237.1:0-6375 GCA_039714655.1 Bacteroidota bacterium | reverse complement strand
CCGGTCGTCGATTTTATAGTTAGGCTCTTTGTATTGAAGATCCAGCGCCCTGGTAAGGTAATACTCGGCAGTATCGAGGTTTTTGTTGAACCTTATATTTTTATATCCTTTCGTTCCATAGTCGAAAATGAGCTGACGGACCTCTTCATCTCCTTGTGCCGAGGCTGTTTGAAAGTGTGCAACAAACCAGATTGCTGCCAGAAGGTATATGGATGCCCTCATGGTTCTCATTCAACGATTTCTAAGTAAATGAACGAAATATCGCATTAGATACAAAATATTCTCTATGCTGATCGTGTCCCCTTTACCCCCTGGTTGGTGATTGGGAGATTCATTTCAGCACTTTTCCCGGGATTTTTCAAAAAAAATGTAATTTTTTTTATAAGGCAAACATGCAGAAAATCAGTAAGATACAGACTATTCTCATAACAGGGTGAAAAAAAAGTTCAGATTCTTGGGTAACGTTTGGCCCTAAATGGCAATTAACAGTTGAAAACAATTAACAAACAAAAGTGAAACCCTTAATTAAAAAGCCATGAAAACTGTAAATTTTGAATCATTCGCAAAAGACAAGATCCAGGAGAGTGAACTGAATTGCTTAAAAGGTGGACAAGCCACTAATGATCTTCTTGCTCCTCCAAGAAAGTAATTCCGGTTACGGGATCAACCAGATTTGAATAAAAGAGGGTCGGGGACCGCAGAGGTCGAAGACCGCAAAAGATATTGATCTGTGAAGTTGGTTGGGGAGATTTAGCACCCGACATAACCGAGCGGAGGGAACATCCGGAGACGGAGGTTCTGGTACCAAAGCGTACTTCATTGTACGAACACTCTGGAAAACATGCAAGCGTGCATGTTATAGCCAGGAAAAAGGCACCAAACTGTCAGGCCGGTGGCGGCTAAGCAGGGTTCCTTAATCCTAGAAACCAAATTAAATACTTATTGATATGAAACGCGACAGGCACATTTTACAAAAGTACCTGGATAACGACCTTTCAGAAAGGGAGTTGGACAGGTTCGAGCAGGAGCTATCTGCCAGTCCGGACTTGCTGGTGGATCTTGACCTTTTCAAGGAGGTCGATGAAGCCATTGCCGACACAGAGGTGTTGGATTTCCGGGCCCAGCTGACAGACCTGCGGGAAGAGAAAAGACAATCGGAGACCGGTAGAAGGGTTTTTAAGTTTACCAGGCCATGGCATTATGCAGCTTCAGCAGCATTGGCACTGCTGGTTGCAATTGGTCTGGCTTCGGTTCTTGGACGACCTCTATCTAACAATGATCTTTTCGTCAAGTACATGAAACCTTATGAGCTGGTTCTTACCAACCGTACATTGGATGACAATGTGATTAAGGAGACCCTGAGCAATGCTGAGATAGCGTATCTGCAGGGCGATTTTGAAACTGCTATTTTCTGGTACAATGAGGCACTGGAGAAGAATAGTGAAAAGATTGAAGCAGAGTTCGGTATGGGAGTTTCAAACATGAGATTGTCAGAATATCTGGATGCAAATGAGTCCTTCTCAAAGGTCATCCAGCATAATGACAACCTCTTCATTCAGAAGGCTGAGTGGTTCCAGGCAGGATGTTTCCTTGCCATGAACGAAACAGAGCATGCACGAAGACAACTGGAACAGATTGCTATTGATGCAAATCACTATTACCGTGACGATGCAGCCAAGGTCCTTAACAGGATGAAGCGATAGAAATGCTGAAACCATCTCGGCGTGAGTTGGTTTGTCTCTATTGAAATGATTTATTGCTGAAATTGATGGGTGATGAGCGATCGTGATTATAACGAACTATTGGAGTATTCCAGGCAGTTGGAGGAAAAGGTTGCCTGGATGGAGGAGACTCTTAAACAGTTCCAGAGCGATGGAACAAGGGTTAAGACCAGATTCCTCTCCAATATTTCCCACGAGATCAGGACCCCCATGAATGCCATCATCGGATTTTCTCACCTGCTTGGTGATGAAGATGTGGATGGGAATCAAAGGGATGCTTACATCAATCACATCACAAAGAACAGCAATTCGCTCTTAAACATGATGGACAACCTGATCGATCTTACCCTGGTCGAAACTGGTACACTGCAGCTTAAGGAGGATGAGGTGGATGTATATCCGATGTTGAAGGAGCTGTATGATCAGTATAATACGGACCGCTACAGGGTGAACAGGGAAAGGATAGCGCTTTTACTGAATGTCCGTGAGGCATTTAAAAATGCGCGGATTATTGCGGACAGGCAGCGCCTGTCTCGTGCTTTAAGCTGCCTTTTGCAGAATGCCCTTACCCAGACTGAGAAAGGTGTCGTTGAAATTGGCGCATTGTTTGCCGATAAAAACAGACTGGTTTTCACCGTAAAGGACAGCAGTAAGATGCTGCACCAGGAGAGAGCCAGGAAGGTCTTTGAAACAGATGAAAAAGAAGAGGACTGGTACAATACCTCCGATGCAATCGGACTTGGCTACAAGTTAGCCAGGGGACTTGCCGAAGCCATGGATGCAAAAATTATGGTGAAGGACAGTTCGTTTAAAGGTACAACCATTGAGTTCTCAATGCCAGTAAGGATGGTAACACCAAAGTATTATCAATCGGTTGTTACTTCTACTGACGGGATTGTTGCTGAAGGTCGGAAAGATGATTAGATGGTGCCGGTTTGGTGCTTCTGCCTGCTTTTATTAAGGGTTTGTTATTGTTTTCACGTTTTCAAAAAGGCAGAACATCATCTCCGGAATCATCATCTGATGGTGGTTGAGTTGGAAAGGGAGCATCCTGGTTAGAAAAGCCGTCCCGTGCTGGTTGAGACTCCATGGAGGAGGCGCTGTGTTCGCTCTGGACTTTCTCAATTCGCCACGCTTCAAGATTGGTGAAGTAGGAGACCTGTCCGTCCCGTTCCCATTTCCGTCCTCTGAGGTTAAAGGAGACTTTAACCAGGTCGTCCATATTAAATTGGTCCAGCAGTTGACATTTGTCCTGGGTAGACTGGAATTTGATAAAATCCACAAACTCATAACCGCTGCTACCGGACGACTTAACCTCTACCACAAATTCGCGTTTCTGGAATCTGTCTGAGACTTTTTGGGTTTCGTATTTCTCTGCCAGGCGGCCGCTGATTTCGAAGCTCATGGAAATGTTCTTTTACAATTAATTTGGTTTTGAAGAAAGGCCACAATTTGGTCCTATGGAAAAAAAGGCTGTTCGCCGTAGCGGACAGCCCTTTTTTTTTGAGATGGTCTCTTCTAATTGATTGAGATCAACTCAACCTTGAAGATAAGTACCGAGTTTCCGGGAATGCTGGGATTCCCTTGCGGTCCGTATCCCAGGTTAGAAGGGATATAGAATTTGTAAGTTGATCCAACCGGCATAAGCTGAAGTCCCTCTGTCCATCCTTTGATCACCCTGTTGAGACCAAAAGTTGCAGGTTCTCCCCGCTCGTAGGAGCTGTCGAAAACCTCTCCGTCGATCAGTGTTCCCTCATAATGTACAGTTACATTGGCAGTATCTGCAGGCATGGCGCCGTCACCTTTGGTGATTACCTCATACTGCAAACCTGATTCTGTGGTAGTGACGCCCTCTTTTTTTCCGTTCTCCTCGAGGAAAGCAGCGCCATTCTCAATGTTCTCCATTGCTTTCGATTCGGCCTCTTTTGCCTGGTTCTCTGAAAGATCCATGTTTAACTGGCGAAAAATTGCATCGGCAGTCATCTGGTTGTGCTCTGATGAATCATCCAGTACCTGGATAATTCCGGATGATACCATACCGGCATCCACATCCCATGGTGCCTGTTCCAGACTGTATCCCATATTCAAACCAAGAAAATAGTTAAGTGAATCATTCTGGTTGGTCAGGGAAATTTGATTCTCTGATTTTACTCCGTTCATACTGGAGCCAATGAAGTAACCGGCGGCAAGTGCAGCAACACCAACGACGATCAAAGTGATGATTTGTTTGTTATTCATTTGAAAAGATTTTATTAAAAAATAATGGGTGCGAAGATAGTTGAAATATCAGAGATTGCACAATTAACTTTTAGTCGCCCGGATCATCTCTCTTTTTCCTGGTGGACCAGGCAGTTTTTCCACTTTGAATCCGCAGGAGATCAGAGCCCTGCGAACAGCACCCTTCACCGTGTAGGTTACAAGTATACCGCCCGTGGGCACCAGTTTTGAGATTGTGCGAAATACCTCTTCGGACCATAAATGGGGTTGTTTCTTTGGGTCAAATGCATCAAAATAGACCAGGTCGAAGGGGCCTTCGGGGTTCATTTGCCTGAAATCGGACCGCTCCTTAAATAGGGTAAGATGGTTGTCCAGTGTGACTGGTTCGTCCCATTTTGCCTCATGCATCCTGATCAGACTACCGGGAGGGACTCCTTTGATAGAGTGCTCATAATTGATCTGCCGGTACTCCTGTTTTGTGAGGGGATACTTCTCAACGGCATGATAATACAGGGCTGTTCCACCTGCAATTGATGCCGACCATGTGAGCAGGGCATTCAACCCTGTGCCAAATCCGATCTCCAGGATGCGGAGCGGGTTCTTTGAAACAGAATTGAAACCATACTTCAGAAAAACATGGGTCGATTCCCGGATGGCACCGTGGATGGAGTGGTAGGGTTCATCCAGTCCGGGAACGAACAGCGTATGTGATCCATCCTCAGTAATTCTCAATTCCCGCTTCATTCTGCTGCCTTTTCATTTTTTGGTGCTGTTTTGTCGTTTCAGCATATCCGGTTTCAGCCTGCCGTATCCGTCAAATACAAACCGGTTGGCAAAGATGATACTCAGGAACAGGTTGATTGTGCAACCAACAAATATTGCAACCATAATCATTATCTGGTATTTGATTGCAACTGCCGGAGGACTGCCTCCCAGGATCTGCCCTGTCATCATGCCTGGAAGGGTGATTAATCCAATCACCGACATGGTTGCAATCATGGGATTCAACGCCTGTTTAACTGCCTCCCCCACAAAGGGCCTTAAGGCCAGCTTCATCTCATTGGTATTAGACAGGAGGAAGATGTAGAGTTCGGACTTCTCCCTCAGGCTCCTGAAATAGGTGCTTAATCCTATAATGTTGTGGTTCAGGGCATTTCCCAATACCATCCCTGTAATGGGAATGAAGTAGCGTGCATCGAAATAGTAATCCAGTTTTAATACGATTCCAAGAAAAAAGGCATCGATAATAACCACGGAGGTTAATCCTGCAATAAGCAGGGGGACAATGAAGTACCTCCAGTTGAGGGATGCCCGGTTTATGGTTGTAATCACCCCGACAATGATCATGACCAGGACCCACAGAGAGTTGATCCAGCCGCTGTTTTTTTCAAAGATCCATTCCAGGTAGACAGCAACCAGTGCCAGCTGCACCACCATGCGGAGGATGCTGACCACGACATCCTTTGCAATACCTATCCGGAAAATTGCAAAGAACACCAGGGGGATCACCAGCATGATAAATCCCAATGCCAGTTCCCATATCTTAATATCTACTATTGAGCTCATAGCGTTATCACTTTATCTGCACTCTCTACCCATTTCTGATGGTGTGAGGCCGATACAATGGTTCTCCTGTCCAGCGATTGTATGGTGTTGATAAGCAATTCGATGGAATCATCATCAAGAGACGAGGTCGGCTCATCGATCAAGATGATCTCTTTTTCGAAACTGAGGCAAATCGATATAACAATCCGCTGTTTTTCTCCACCGCTGATCTTACTGAAATCCATCCTGATCATATCCTGTTCCAGGCCAAGTTTCTGAAGAAAACCGTTCACAGATTGCAAGTGAGCCGGCAGATGCAACAGTTTCATCAATTCCACTCCATTCTCAACAGGAAGATTAATGTTCTGGGGGATCCAGATCATGGAATCGCGGATCTGCCTGATTGTTGTGGTGTCGAGGACCTTATCGTCTATCACAACCTGACCCCTGTCAGGGATTACATAACCAGCCAGCATCTTAAGCAGTGTCGATTTTCCTTTTCCGGAGGGAGCGCTCAGGCAGACATTTTCACCTTTTTCAATAGAGAAGTCAAGGTTGTCGAAAACCGGCTTTCCGGCAAAAGAGAGGCCAATATTTTCACATCGTATCATAACCCTGCAAGGTGTGAAACCGGACCAAAGATCAGGATAACCACAAGGATGATCCATTCAATTTGGCTGACTGCAATTTGTTTGTTGACAATGCTTTCAGCATATGCCATACCATCTTGATTTAAACCACTTGTTAAGCATGCTATTCTCTTACTTTGTAGTGAGTTTCAGAGAGTTCGCGTAGGCGAATGGCCGCCTGCTCTGCGGTAATATCCCGCTGGCTTTCTGATAACATCTCGTAACCCACCATAAATTTCTTTACTGTTGCAGATCTGAGCAGT
>JBDLIX010000236.1:0-6385 GCA_039714655.1 Bacteroidota bacterium | reverse complement strand
ACCTTTTTTTACTGGCTGGTGGATATAAAAAAAATCTCACGCTGGGGATATATATTCGTCATCTTCGGAATGAACCCGATTTTTATCTATATGGTAAGCGGGACCCTGATTACCCTCTGGTTTAATGATTATGTACTGGTTTTCACCCGCGGACTGGAGGCTTTGAACCTTTCCGATCAGATTATCCTGGTGATTAGCTCCATACTTGTTTTTCTTTTGGAGGTGGCTGTCCTGAATTATATGTATAAACGTCGGATCTTTATTAAGATTTAAATCGTCATGCACTTATAAAGCTCTACAAGCCAGATATATTATTTTAACCGGCCCCCTTAAAAACTGATAACATCTCCATTCGCATTGTTTGAAAAAACATTGCTTGACGATATTATTGTTGATTGGTCAAGAGTTATCCCATACGTTGCTGAATTAGATATTGTGCAATTTGTAATAGTTGGGAAGTCCATTGTTTTATAACAGTGAATCATTCCCATTTCCGGATACGTCCGGCCATTGCCATCAATGACATTACCACCATCAGTAAGTATACAATTACTTATAACAGAAGTTGAACTCTCCTCTCCAAATACTAAAGCTCCCCAGTTTCCATTACCTTCTTCTTTGTCTTTATAATACAATGAGAATGTAATAGGTTCTTCCGGAGTACCATTGGCTATTAGGTTACCTGAATAGGAGTTTGATACATGGTTATAGCCCATTGTGAAACTACCACCGCTTCCTAGCTGGATTTCGGTACCGGGTTCTATGGTTAAAGTCGCATTTGCGTAGAAAGAAAGTCCGGCTATTACATATGGATAGTCTCTCTTTTCAAGGGTAGCGTCTGCATTAAAGCCACTCCCTCCGGAAATATAAAAACCTCCGGTGCTTTCAAATACATTTGACTGATCTATGATTTGGTATTGTTTAATATTTACCACTGCACCATAATCACTGCAGTTCTTAATTGTATTATTGGTAATTGTAGCACTGGTAGCGTCCATGTCAATTCCATATCTGCTGCATTCCTGAATGGTACACTGGTTTACTACAGCACCACTACCCTGAACCTGTAATGCCCTCTGGTAGCCACTTACGGTGTACTTCGCACCTGCATATTCAATAATACAGTGTTCCAGGACAGAATTGTCTGATATCATCAAACCTGACCAGTCACCCCTGTTTTTTTCATCTTTTGCCGATGTAAATACAACCGGCTCTGCCTCTGTGCCAATGGCTGTCAAACTACCGGATGTGGCCCTGAAATATCCCACATTCATCGAGCCATTGTTTTCAAGCTCAACAACGGTTCCCGCCTCAATGGTAAGATTGACTTTTGTAGACAAATTGATACTTCCATCAATATAGTAGGGTACATCCTGGGCATACCAGGTAATATCCTGTTCCGGGCTGAAATACTCATCTCCGGCAATTATAATATCCTTCTCTCCTACAAATGTGCTGGTGTTCCCGATTGATTCCACAGCGGCTCCATAAAACCTGATGGGATTGCTTGTATTGTTCAGGAAGGTATTGTTCTCAAACGATAAGAATTTTGCATTTTCTGATAGCGAAATCCCAAAGTTAGCAGCACCTTCAATAATTGTGTTCTCGATGGAAATTTCACACTCTTCTAAATGAATTACACCAAAATCGGTATAATACTCCCAATTTGGATAACTATTGTAACCAGCATTACCTCCGTATTTCACCTCACAATAATCCATTACTGATTCAGCAGATGCAGTTGAGGTGAAATAAATATATCCCCATGAACCTGGTGTAGTGCTATTGTTAGCAGGTAAGAATTTAATTGGTTTGTCATAGGTTCCCTGCGCAATGAGCTTCCCGTTTATCTCTAATAGTTTCTTTTCTTCAAAATAAACTTCAGCTCCAGGGCTAATTGTCAGAGAGCCATTAATATCAATATTGCAGCGTATCAAATGCATCCCCTCTTCCCAAACTTCATCTCCATCAATATCATCACAATGCTTAATAAAAGGAGATGGAAGCACTTCTAATGTTTTATCAATTATTTCCAGACTATCGGGATGATTCCCAGCGGAAAGGATTACTTCGTACTGCCCTTCAACATCATAAGTATGACTAACTTCCATGCCTGTTGCGTTGCTACCATCACCAAAGTCCCAGACATAATAAGATGACGGTGCAGAACATGATGCATTGAAGTTAATAGTCATTTCTGCATATAAGTCGCCCTCTGTCGTCTCAAAACACAAATCAGATTCCGGATTTATATCGTCTAAATCATTGTCTTCACAAGAACATACTGATACTGCAAGGATCAGGAAAAATACTTTCGATGCTAAAAGAAGGGGCTTCATTTGAAATCCTTTTTGAATTATAACTCTGATAATGAATTTCTCTACGAAAAATCTGATTGTTTGTTTCAAATTGCGGAGATAAACATCCTATATCCAGTTGTAGCTCCCATGCTATCAAAAAATCAGACATACCTCAGTCCCCTTACCTTCCAGTGATTTTATACTTATCTCTCCATTATGCACCCGCATAATTTGCCGGCAAAGGCTCAAGCCAATCCCGGAGCCATTCTCCTTGGTTGAAAAGAATGGGACAAATACCTGGTCAATCTGGTCCGGAGGGATACCTTCACCTGTGTCGGTAATCTTCACGAAGGTCCGATTTTGATAATTGGCAGTAGCCGAAATATCTAATCTCTTCGAAATACAGTTCTCCATGGACTGGATAGCATTGATCAGTATATTGGAAAATACTCTCTGAAGAAGTCCAGGGTCCGCCAGAATTGAGAGCTTCCCGGGATACACTTGCACATGGATGTCACCAATGAACAATACAAGAGGGTAATGGGTGACGTAGATGTATTTCCGGTGCCTGCAACTCAGAGGATTTCCTGGTAATTTCGATGTCCAAAAAAACAGATACTTGACAATGATTACATAATTGTCTAAATTAGTTTTATACAAATCCCTAAAGCCTTTTCCCTTTCCTCAGATAACATGTCTCATTCTTTCCATCTGATCATACAGCTATGCCGTCAATAACGATCGAGCATTCCCATAACCTTCATGAGGTATTCTATGTGGGTTCATACCTGATTATGTTTGCATTCATTATCTATGTAGCAGTAAGAAGAAAATATCCCCTCTACCCTTTTCTGCTCATCCTGTTGTGTATGTCCCTATTTGCCATGATTGGAGGCAAATTGCTCAGTTATTCAATATCAGAATGGAAACAGATTATTCATGATCTGAAATTTCCTTACACTGATGGAAAAAGGTTATTTGGATACTTTTTGTTTGGTTTCCTGGGATTGATCATCTCCAGGAAAGCATTAAGATTCAATAAGGAAATCTATGATATTCTGGCCTTCGCATGGCCCATCCGGCTGATTGTTGCTCGAATGGGATGTCTTTTCGGGGGCTGCTGCTATGGAATACCCACACAAGCGGACTGGGGCATCCGATATGCCAATTCTTTCCCCGCATATAAGGATCAACTGCATTCCGGATTGGTTTCATATGATTCCAGTCATTCACTTTTTGTTCATCCCACACAATTGTATGAGATAGTGCTTGGAGTGGTCATATTACTACTTATTATTCTGGTAAGACAGAAAAGATTCTTCAAAAACAATCTAAGCCTCCTGATCTTATCAGTAGCAGTATATGGAGCCTCCAGATTCTTTATTGAGTTCCTGAGGGTCAGGGGCGATATGATCCATGGTTTGAACAATACCCAGTGGGGAGTTCTGATATTTATAGCAATATCAACAATTCTTATACTGATAACTGAGAAAAGACCTACATGGCGTTCCAGGGATTCATTTAACGCAGAACAAGCAAGATCAGGAACACTATTTTTAAGCCTGGGAATAATAATCCTTATCCTGTTATTGCTTCAGTGGATGTCACCGTTGGAAATGATCGTTTGTTCTCTTATTCTGGCCTTTCTGGTCATCGGAATCATTTTTCAGATCATCCGTTTAAAATCAAAGCTCCAACATGTCAGGATTTCAGCGGTATTGATCCTGATTTCCATTTTATTAATGGGTCAAAAGGCTGAGGTGGCCAGTGACACGCTGAACGTAATAAAGAACCATATTTCGATCGGATTTGGAGCAATGGCCGGACGTGAGGCTAAAATGTGCGGAGGTTATAACGAGTATAGCGCCATCGGTGCAGAAATAGGGTATTCATTTACTGATCAAAAGAATCATAACCATTTCATTGCCACCGAATTTTATCGCATGAATTATGAAAACGAAGCCTACCTGGGTATAAGTCCGTATTACGAATTTCGCGGGAAGATTTTAGGATTGGGTGCTGGTATCAATTATAGTCCCTATCCTTCAGTATCTAAGGACACAGATTTCATGCCGAGAGTGAGTCTGCGAATAGGGAGGCAGGATAAAATTTTTTTGGATGGCAGATTCAGCAATCATTTGCCATCAGGACTGCCGCTGATTCAGGCCGGAATTGGATTCAGAATTGGACCCGATACTCCATTTCAAAATAAGACTATCCTGAGAATTGGAATCTCTGAAGCTGGCTTTTATCTGAATCCAAGATTAAGTTACCAGGACCAACTTATTCTTGATCCGTTTTTTGCAATTAGCAGCTCGGAAAACTATCAGTTGGGTTTACGTTTATTTCTTTTAATTGATTAGTCAATAGTAGTCATAATCGCAGATTGTACCGGAAATGGTGTTCATTGGAAAGAAAAGGACTTTACCAACCATATGATAAAGCTGCAAGATCGAGACTCCCTTTATATTTAATCTGACGGTTTTGTAGATCAATATCTTGTATGATTGACGTAAGGCTTTGATGGCCGATCTAAAACAGGATACCCAGACGGGCATCCAACAGATCGGCTACATGTCCGTGTGACTTGATATTGATACCCATGTATAAGCTCTCTGTGAACCTCAGATTCAATCCGTATCGTTGGTATACCCGTTGCCTTGCCGGGTAGGGTGCATAATAGTAGATCCCCCATTGGTGAACTAAGGAGAAGCGACCGAACAAAAGGTCGAGTCCCACCAGAACAGCAGCCCTGTTGTGGCCGGGTACTGACCCGGGTTCATTGATATACTCCCGGCGTATTCTCTCCTTCACTGAAAAATCTGAAATCCACTCCGTACCTGCGTTCAGGGCGAGAATCCGCCCTATAAGATAATTATAGTAAATGCCGGCACCGATCACGGGATAGCTTTTATCTTCACCCTTCCCGGCATTTTTCATAGTTCCAAGAACATAGGCATTCCACCAGCATCTATCGGGATACAATATCCGCATAGTATCTTTTGCCCTGCTGGGGAAACTGACATCCGTAAAACTGTAATCAAATCCTGCATTCAGGGTAGGAAAATTCATCCCGGTATTTGGCTGCTTTATTCCCCCATTTGAAATATGGTTGTAATTAAAGGCCGCCCGGGTAGTAATCCTGCTGCTCAGGCGATAATTTACGGCAGCATTCAGTACGACAATAAAACTCAGGTGGTTGCTGAAGAAAAAATTGTCAGGGTTGGTTTCGGCATCATAGATCCTGGTGACCCATGCGGGACCCATTCCAAAACGGAAAGAAATACTGATTTTTTTTTGTGGCTGGATATAGGGCTCGATATAAGGGTATAGCGCTACCGAATGCCCAAGGACTTCCGGAAAGCTGAAATTGAAATAATTCAGGGAAAAACCGGTGCGCGGATAGCAATAGCAGTGTTTCCAGATTCTCTCGCGCATCAGGTGCCAGGCCAGGTCTGCCTCAATCCCCCATGGATTCGAATTTGATATCTCAGCAATGGCCCTTGAGTGTGGAATAATAAAACCATAATGTCCACGGATCGCAATACTGATTGGGTTTAGCAGCTTATCACTATTCTGGCATTCAGCATTTGCAGCTTGCAGGAAGAAAAGAGAAAGACAAAGTAACCGGGCTATGTGCAATGGTTTCATCCGGAGAATTTTTACTTATATCTCCATTAATATACGGCAATATATTTGACTTACTATAATCATCTTCCTATCTTATAATATTATAGTCAAACCAATTCTAAGCGGTTCAGAATATACAAATTGTGTTTAGTTGACTTGTTATGAGATCCTTTATTCTGCTGAATGTAGTAATCCTGCTATCCCAGGTAATCTATTCACAGGACCTGCAGAAAATTGACAGCCTGAAATTGCAACTAAGGGCCTCTGATCATCCGGCTGAAATTCTCAATCAGATTTCTCAAGCCTATCTTAACGTCTCCCCGGAAAAGGCTCTTGAGTATGCAAAACTAGCCCGGGAAGAGGCATACAGGGAAAAGGATGAAGCTGACTTTGGTGTAGCTTTAAAAAACGCCGCACTCGCTTATCAGTCCCTTGGAGAATATGAGAGAAGTATT
>JBDLIX010000235.1:0-6471 GCA_039714655.1 Bacteroidota bacterium | reverse complement strand
CAAGGCATTTTCCTAGTCAACCAGAATCGGTCCGAAGTGGTCACTTAGTCGGTTTTTCCAAAATTATCCCCTGTTCGGTGCTGGTGTGTGTTTTGCCCTCGGCTATATCAGGTAAACGGAATTGAATAATCGAGCTTAACCCCAGTTTAATTTAATGAGCGTAAAGGTACATATAGTACCCTTGTACTGTTAAAAAAAACGGTAATATTTGGATGGGTTTAAAAAATGACATATATTGGCACTATGAGTACTGATAATGGAAGTAAAATAAACCAGCTATTACAATCCTTTCCTTCAGGAACGGTAATCTTGTCTTCGTGGCTGGGAGAGAAGGGTTACAGCCATGAGCTTCAAAAACGTTATCGAAAAAGCAACTGGCTTGAATCCATCGGTACTGGTGCCATGATACGGAAAGGAGATCATGTGACTTACGAAGGGGCTATATATGCGCTTCAGAAGCAGGCCCATTTATCGATCCATCCTGGTGGAAGAACAGCTTTGAGTATTCACGGGAAGGCCCATTACTTGGAGCTTTCAGCAAAATCAGTGGTTCTTTTTGGAGCCCCGGAAGAACAGCTTCCTGCCTGGTTTAGAAGCCATCAATGGGAATATTCCACACAATATTACCGCTCAGGTTTCTTGCCCGTCGATCTTGGTTATACTGCAATAGGGTACAAGGATTTTAAGTACAAGATCTCGGATCCTACGAGGGCGATGTTGGAGTGTTTATATCTTGTTCCAAATAAGCAATCATTAGTAGAATGCTATGAAATAATGGAGGGTTTAAATAATTTAAGACCATCCCACGTACAGGCTTTACTGGAACAGTGCAGCTCTGTCAAGGTAAAGCGCCTTTTTTTGTATTTAGCAGGAAAATCTGGACATGCTTGGCTTAAGCATATTCAGTCTGATAAAATAGGTCTGGGTAAGGGAAAACGGGGCATTGTGAAAGGTGGTGTATATGACCCAGAATTTCAGATCACGGTCGATAAGGAATTGGGTCAGGAGGATGAAAGACAACTATAAACGCCAGGCCGCACTACTAATAAGCACTTTACCGGAGGTTGCCAGGTCAGAGTGTTTTGCACTTCATGGAGGAACGGCCATTAATATGTTTGTGCATGATATGCCGAGACTATCGGTTGATATTGACCTTACATATGTAGCGATAGAAGACCGGGATAGTTCAAGAGCTGGCATTATCAAGGCCCTGTCTGAAATTGATGACCGGATAAAGAAGATAATGCCAAATGTGATCACTCTACTGCAAGAGAAGATTCTAAAACTTCAAATTAGTCTTCATGGTGTCCAGATAAAAGTTGAAGTCAATCAGATTAATAGAGGATGTATCTCCGAGCCAGAGAACCTTATATTGTGTGAAAAGGCCCAGGAGATGTTCGATGCATTTTGCGCCATAAATGTTGTTCCTGAATCACAGTTGTTTGGAGGGAAAATTATTGCTGCTTTAGACCGGCAACACCCCAGAGACCTCTTTGATATAAAGCAACTACTAGTGTCGGGAGACATAAATGATGCAATCAAAACCGGATTCATTTTTTCATTGCTCAGTTCAAATCGACCTATTTATGAGCTTCTTAATCCGAACCGGACAGACCAGCATCAAGCCTATGAAAATCAATTCGATGGGATGAATATCGAACCATTTTCCTATGAAGAGTTTGAAAGCACGAGAGAAGAATTATTTCTGGTGATAAATAAGATGCTTAAGGCACAAGACAAAGACTTCATTATCAGTATTAAGCGTTTGGAACCTGACTGGAGCATCTATGATTTTCAGAAGTATCCTTCAATCCAATGGAAACTTGAAAACCTTAAAAAATATAAAGCCAACAATGAAAAAGGCTACAATGAGGCTTTAATGCGATTGGTTAACTTTCTTCAGTAATCGACCCAAAGTGGTCAGCTTGTTTCGTTTATTCCACCACCACCCCCCTCCAGGGATCAACTCATTGTGTTATGTATGTCGCAGGCTCAGAGTGTCGTAAATGAAGAGGGAAAGAGAACCATCCTAAGAAAAACCGGGTAGTCGTTTTTGCGATTTCATATAGTTACAATGTGGTGACTTTTGCACAATGAGGTGACTTATAAAAATATCCAGCCTTCCTTTACAGGCCACATATAACATTCATTACAAGGCACTTAGGATGCGTCTCTAAAAATGCCGAAAGAACAGTGAGGTCACTTATTTATGGCCTCTATGATGTGCCTTTCCAAAGGTGGATTGAGGACTAACAATCACATCCTGATTTTCAGTCGTTTTATCTGGTGGTTGTCCAAATCGGCAATCCACAGGTACCCCTGGTCGTACATCACGGCAGCGGGTCGGTTCAGCGACGATACGGCTGTGGTGTCTTCGTTTGTATCGACCAGTACTGTGAAGGATCCTTCATGGTCTGTTTTGAGGATTCTGTTGGTGCCCATCTCTGCTACATATATATTGCCTTCATCATCCACTGTAATTCCATGTGGCGTATCAAGGGTATCCTTTAAAGGAACGGCTTTGGCAGAAATGCCCGTTTTGACCCGGTAGAGTTGATGATCTCCTGCATCGCATACCAGGATATCCGTATCGTCGAATGCTATGTCAATGGGATAGAACCAATTTACCTGCAACGGATCCTCTTCCGATTTTCCGGCCAGGGTCGAAACCATTCCATCTTTAATCAAACGCAATTTGGCATTTCCGATATCAATGACTACAAGTGCCCCGTCCTCTCTTACCAGGACCCCATGGGGTGATCTGAATAATGCTGTATCCACCGAACCGTCTTTAAAACCGCTCTTCCCGGGAATGCCTGCAATGGTTCTGACCATGAATTCTCCTTGGCCGGTTTCAGTGATCTTCCTAATCACATGATTTTTGGCGCTTGCCATGAAGATTGTATTGGTTCTTTCATTGTAGGCAACACCGTGGGGACCACTAAATCGGGCAGTGTCTGTATTTCCATCTGCAAATCCGGTTTTGCCGGGACCTCCGGCTATGGTTTTTACCTCACCGTCTGCGTTAACGACCCTGATAGCATGGTTATTGATGTCGGCAAAAAGGAGGGAATTATCCTTGTATTTGCTGAACCGGATCGGCTTGTTCATTTCTGAGGATATTCCGTCTTTGAAACCGGGAGTGCCGGCTCCAGCGATGACCTCCAGTTCATCCGGAACTTTCGAGTTGCAGGAAACCAGCAACAAGCAGGCCAATAAGGCAGAGCTAATTTTCAACGTTTTCATAAAGGGATCGGTTACTGTCCATAATAAATTGAAAGCTGATATGACCATCTGCCAGAGGCACTCAGCCAAATGGTGCCATACTAATTTAAAACGCAACCTGGCTTAACTGACCCTTACGCCAATCACACAAACATCATCTATCTGTTCATGGCTGCCGCGCCATTTGTCAAATGCCTCTTCTAACAATCTCCTTTGATTCTCCATCGATTCCGCCTGAATAGAGAGGAGCAGTTTCTTAAAGTTGCGGGTTTTGAACTTTTTACGTTTTTTACCTCCATATTGATCTACAAAGCCGTCAGAAAATATATAGAGGGAGTCGTCTTCCTGCAGCTTAATCAAATGGTTGGTAAAGGCTGTCTCTTCCCAATGTACACCTATGGGTTGCGGATCTCCTTTTATTGCGTATAATTTGTAATCTTCATTCTCTAAAGATGAATAAGGAATCCTCTCTTCTTCCAATAATAGTTCATCCTTCCTTAACAGAAAAAGAGGCCTGTTTGCACCAGCAAATTGAAGCTCTTTTTTCTCCTGGTCTATAATGGCTATTGCCATATCTATGCTTTCCTTTTGATCATTTACAGATCCTTCCTGTGCGAGTATTTCCTTTACTTTGTTTCTTAAATGTCCCAGAATCACACCAGGTTGTCTGATCCCGAAAGTTCTGAATTGCTCATTAAGTAGCGTTACCCCTAACATACCCATGAGTGCACCCGGAACACCATGTCCGGTAGAATCTGCGAGGATAACTACCCTATAGCCCTCTATCTCTCTTACCCAATAAAAGTCTCCGCCTATGATATCTTTAGGTTTAAATATGGTGAAATAGTCAGAGAGTATATTTTCTATATATGCCGGAGAGGGAAGAACTGCCTTCTGAATCCTCCGGGCATAACTGATACTGTCAGTAATGGCTTGCTTCTGCTGAAGAACCAGCTGATGCTGTTTTCTCATTTTCTCTTCAGCTTTGACATTTTCTATGGCCCTGGCAATATGATCCGAAACGAAAACCAGTAACTCTTCATCTTTAACTGAATAGGCATCTTTAAGGTCATAGGTCTGGACCGACATCACCCCAACAGTAATCCCTGAAAGTTTCAATGGGACACCCATCCAGGAGTTTGACTGGCTGCCAAAGAGCGTAATTTCGCCCGATTCGTATAATCTGTTGATTTTTTCATTGGGAAACCGGATGGGCTTACCTGTTCTTCGCACATAGTCTGTCAGGGTCCCGGACATATCATATAGCGTTGTCTCCAGGGATTCGTCATAGGCCGAACTCACTCCGGTGGTTTCTATGTTGTCATGTTCATCTTCAAAGTAGGGAAAGAAGTACTTATTGGTGGATTCATCATACAGACCAATGAAAAAATTCCTGGCATTCACCAGATCAGCGAGTATGTCATGTATGGTAGCGACAAATTCTTCAATGCTTATGGCAGTATGAGCCTCTTCAGAAATCCTCAGAAGAGATTCCCATTTCTTGTCATTCTCATTGTATTTTTCACTTTCGCCGGGGACATCCATTTGATTTTCGACCTATTATTAGTTACAAAGAAAATTCAATATATGTTGAATATCGAAATAAAATACATATCACAACTTCAAGCATGTTTGTTTTTCGCTTAAAGATGACAAAAATATATTCATCATGTTCTTCCTTTTTCTCGACCGACCATTCTTCCTCTTCAAGCTCGGGAAAATATTCATAGCCTTGATGCTCCCCATTAATAAATGACAGATTCAAATAGGATTTCCATTACGGCCCCCTTTTATAATTCTCGTCCCTGAAGAACAGCTGACCCTTGGTCAACCAGGAGATTCCGAATGAAAACAGCACAATGGATTCCAGCCAGAAGACTGGGTTGAGGCGTTCCAGACCGGGGTGAAGATTTTTCAGGATCCACATGTAGGCAATGATCAGGAGCAGCGACATTGTCATAATGCTACCGCAGATGTAGTAGACCACGTTCCGCTTCTTCTTCTGGCGCCCCATGAACTTCTTTTCACCGGTCACCATGTCCAAATGCGTCTTGGGGAAAAGGAACAGCGAGTACACGATCAGGATGATAAAATAGAATAGCGCACTTATGTTGTGCAGCTTGCCAACCAGGAGATTCTGCTCTGATACCGGGATCAGGCAAGGTTGGTCGGGAGTGCTGATGGTGCAGGGCAGGAAGGCTACTCCCAGGACGACAATGCAGCCCAGGTACCCGGCAAGGTTGTCCATCCAATCGTGCCCCCTGTAGGCGAAGAGGAAGAGGGCAACTGCGCAGTTTAAACCAACAAAGATGTTCCTCATGTTGGTGTGATAATAGGTGCTGATGGACATCTGGACCTCTGTGCAATCTCCGAAAAGGAATGACCCGGCCAACAGGATCAACGGAAGGGTGATTCCCAGGATCCCAATGGCCCGTCTCATGGTATAATAGGAGATGATCTCGGGTGGTTTGTCCATCTGTTGATGATCTGTGTTTTCCACGATCCCGGATGTTTTATACGGGATCAAATCATGCATTAATATACAAGAATAATGAGTATCGTCCAATATCACCATCCTAAAAATGAGTAATTTTACGGGAGATTTTGAACGATCTATTATTGGAAAACTTTAAGATGGCCTACAAAACGTCAAATTTTAAGTCTTTAGATTCAATCGTCCCCTCATGTAAAAAGACGATCTACAATTCGCGTGAAGAGGCCGAAGATATGATCCGGTATATCCGTGAAAACCGGATTGTAAGAGAATTGAATGCCTATAAATGCACCACCTGCGGTATGTGGCATTTAACAAGTAAATCAAGATAAGTCCGGACCTCGTTCATTCGACACCGCCGGTTTTTCCGATTCCTTCCATAGTTCTGCCTGTGGTCTTAACTATTTCTGCTGAATCTGGAAAAACCGGAAGCACGACCGGGAATGTTTTCTCTGAATCATACACTACCTTCGAAGGACACATAAGAGTAGATAAATATTATCCACTCAGGTATGTTTTTGGTGCTTCTAAGGATAATAATTGTCCATGGGTAGATAAATATTATCCGTGAGGGCATCCTACAGGGTCCTTCACGGATAAAATTTACCCATTTAATGAAGCCAATCGAGTGAACACCCGGGTAAAACTCAACTTTTAGCAAACAGCTTAATCTATGATCCTCCTGTGGCATTGGAAGATAAGTTGTATATAAGAACTGCTTCACACCTTTATGCATTTAAATAAGATGGAAA
>JBDLIX010000234.1:0-6533 GCA_039714655.1 Bacteroidota bacterium | reverse complement strand
ATAAATCCGGCCTCTATACCCTGAACGATCTCTTCTATGATCCTGTCTTTGTTATCAGGATCATATTCGGCTTTAAGGTTGTTGCCGAAAATTCTGGCAATACCCTGCCAGAAAAATGCAGTAATACTACCTCTCAACTCTTTGATCACTTCATAGGATGTTCGCCCTGTTTCCCGGTCGATCAGTTTCACCAGGATAATCCCCTGGGTAACTGTGAGACGTTTCACCTCCTTCTCAAATTGATCCATGATCTCCTTCTCGGCCTGTTCAATATATGCCTTCCTCTCTTTCTCACTGTTTATTGTTGCCAGATGGGTATCAAGTTCTTTCAGCTCAGTGCCTGCAATCCTTGCGTAAGGATACGCCCTTTTTACATTTCGAATCATCCGCCTGTATCTTCGTTTCAGGTAGAGGTATTCAAAATCCTGACTCTTATAAATCCTGATTTCCGGTAATTCTATCATGGGAATGGTATCATTGCCTTCGATTACGCCGAGGGTGACTCCTGAATTGTCCTTTTTAGGATCCTGCGCAGAAAGGTTGGGAAGGGCGATCAATATCATTCCGATCCAAAGCAAATATGTAAATGATTTCAACACCAAATCTTTGTTATCAATCTTTCAGTGTATGGTTAAGATAGTTCTATCAAAAACTGTTCCTAAACTGAAACAGTTGCATAATTATTTAACGTCATTCAGACAATATTGTTACACTTGGCCAACACCTGGCGGACTTTCCAGGAGAGATTTGCTTTTAGGATACCTTTATAACCTGCGGAATTAAACCATCAATCCAATCATTGCATCCACAATGTTGTCGGCACCTTTTGCAATCTGGTCGATGGTGGCATCCAACATATAACAGGGTGTGGTTACCAGGTTGTGATCCTCATCAACCACCACTTCACCATGGGTAGTATACACATGGGTTGTGCCCAGGGATTCCAGGGCATCGATGGTTCCTTCATCATCCCCGATTGTGAGATTTACCTCACCAAAAAGCTTTGCCAGGATGACAGGTGAAATGCAGAGTGCCCCCACTGGCTTTTTCAATTGTACCATTCCCCTGATAGCATCCTCCACTTCAAGTAATACAGATGCATCGGCCCCTTCAAATGCCCAGCTGGAGAGGTTCTTGGCGGCTCCAAATCCTCCTGGGAAAAGCAATGCATCGAATTCCTCCGGGTTGAATTGTTTCAGATCGTGAATACTTCCCCGGGCAATGCGGGCAGACTCTACCAACACGTTCCTGGATTCATCCATCTCTTCGCCGGTAATATGGTTGATCACATGATGCTGAGGGGTATCGGGTGCGAATATCTCATAACTGCAACCCTGTTTGGCGATGGCCAGCAGGCTAAGGGTGGCCTCGTGGATTTCGGCCCCATCGAAGACACCGCATCCGGATAATACAACTGCGAATTTTTTCATCCATTTAGGTTTTTACATGTTTTGATACATTTGTACAGGCTAATTTATGAAATCCTATAGAACATTTATCGGATTGCCGGTTAAAGTAAGTGAGAGGTTTCTTGAGGCTCGCCAGGAGTTAATGGAATCCCTTTCCGGTGAGCGGATCAGCTGGGTCGACCCGGATCGGTATCACATCACACTCAGATTTATTGGGAAAACTGATATCAATGCCATTGACCAGATCGGAAAAGCACTTGGAGAGAAGGTGAATATCCCTCAGAGATCGCATGTTTCACTTACACAGACCGGCAGTTTTGGTCCCCGAAAGAAGCCCAGGGTGATTTGGATTGGGTTGGAACATACAACGATATTTGAATCTCTGAAAGATGATGTGGACAGGGTGTTGCAATCATGTGGGATTCCCTCTGTAGATGGGCCATTCAGAGCCCACCTGACCCTTGGCAGGGTGAGGAGCCTGAAAGACCTGAACGGTTATTATGAAACCGTTTCGAAAATGGAGGATCGGTTCAAAGAATTTATCCTGTTGGATAAGCTGGTTTTTTACCGAAGCGAGCTGGGTAACGGGGGACCGGTCTATATACCCCTCTGTCAAATGGAATTTCAGGATTAAATGTGAAGTTCCGGAATCAACCTCGCTGAATTTCAATCAGGATATCATCTTTCATGACAGAATCGTTCTTTTTCACTGAAATGGAAGTGACAGTACCGGTAACGTGACTGGAGATCTCATTCTGCATCTTCATGGCCTCAAGGATAATGATGGGTTCACCCTCCTTCACTTCGGCCCCGTCTTCCACCAGGATATCGATAATTTTTCCAGGCATGGGTGCTTCGACGGTGAGTGTGGAAGATGAGTCGGCCTGCTTCTCCAGGTACCTTCTGCGTTTAAGGGAGATAGGGGTTTCAACGCTGAATGAATGCCAGACCCCATTGACCATTACAGTATAGCGGTTCTGGTTTTTTTCAATTATATCCAGCATGTACTTTTTATTCTTCCATACGATATAAGAAAATCCGTTGGGATCCTCGCGTAGCTTTATATCCACCTTTTTTCCCTGGTACTTGATCTTCTTTTCAAGCGGGGTCCTGAATTCAAAGGCCTTATTGCTGGCACTCAGGGCAATAAGTTTGGTTGGTTCCTTCTTCTTTGGTGCACGTCCCATTACTGATTCCTGATTTAGCGTAAGCGTTTATTAATCACCCAGGGGGCAATCTCCTTGCCTTTTTCCACATAGAGTGGTTTGTCTTCTATCTCATGAACCTCCCTGGCATAATTATATGCAGCAAAAAAAGCAGCTAACAGCTCTTCGTCAGGTTCCTGTTGATAGTGGATCTTCAGTTCCTTGCTGAGGAAAGATGTATTGAAATTCCCTTTCCTGAAGTTTTGGTTCTGCAGTACTGCTCTGCAAAAAGCAAGGGTGGTCCTGGTTCCTTTGATCCAGAACTTCCGAATGGCCATGCTGGAGAGTTGAAGGGCTTTTTCCCTGTTTTCGGCATGGATGATCAGCTTGGCAATCATAGAGTCGTAATAGGGTGTGATTACCGAGCCATCGCGTACACCCGTATCTACTCTAATATGTTCGCTTTCAGGCCATGAGATTTTTTCAATGGTACCCAGACTGGGAGAAAAACCCGACTGAACATCCTCAGCATTGATCCGCCACTCGATAGCCCAACCATTCAGCTTTATATCTTGTTGTGAAAATTGAAGTTTTTCACCTTCAGCAATGCGGATCATCTGCTCGATTAGATCGATTCCAGTGACCATCTCGGTAACCGGGTGCTCAACCTGGATGCGAGTATTCATCTCCATAAAGGAGAAGTTCTTTTGATCATCCAGAAGGAATTCAACGGTACCCGCCGAATAATAATTCACCGATTTAGCGATGCTGATGGCTGCGTCGCCCATCTTCTTCCTGAGGGTGTCATCCAGTGCAGCTGACGGCGACTCTTCCAGTAGTTTCTGGTGTTTGCGCTGAACCGAACACTCCCTTTCGCCCAGGTGAACCACATTTCCGTGCTTATCTGCCAGAATCTGAAATTCGATGTGGCGCGGTTCCCTGACAAATTTTTCAATGAAAACGTCCGGATTGTTGAATGCTTTTGCAGCCTCATTGGTGGCCAGTTTAAACATCCGTTCAATATCCTTCTCCCTTTCTACCACCCGCATACCGCGTCCACCACCACCTGCAGCTGCTTTCAGGATCACAGGATAACCCACCTGGCTGGCAATTTTCCTTGCCTCATTTGCATCAGCCACTGATCCCTTGCTCCCTCCCAGGAGTGGTACGTTATGTGCCTTTGCAAGCTCTTTTGCAATGGTTTTGTTGCCCATCCGATAGATGGCATCGTGAGATGGACCAATGAAAATGATCTTCTCCTCCTCGCACCTCCGGGCAAAATCAGGATTTTCGGCAAGAAATCCATATCCGGGATGAATGGAATCTATCCCGTGCTGTTTTGCCTGGTATATAATCCGTTCGATATCCAGAAATTCAGGAGTGTCATCGTAACTCTCTGAAAAATCGATGATCTCATCCGCTTGCTCCAGGTACCAGGCATTGGGCTCTTTGGCAGTCTTGATCACGTATGATTTTATGCCGAGCTTTTTTGCAGTACGGATAATTCGGATGGCGATTTCGCCACGGTTGGCTATGAGTATACTCTTAATCTTCATGTGCGAAAATTAAAGCGGAATATTGCCATGTTTTCTGGCAGGGTTGTTCATGAATTTGTTTTCAAGTGCCTCAAAGGCACGGATCAGTTTCAGCCTTGTGGCTGCCGGATCGATCACCTCGTCGATAAAACCTCTTTCATCGGCAACATATGGATTGGCGATCTCTTTGCGGTATTTGGCAGTGAGCTCTTTCTTCAAGGCCACCGGGTCATCGGAATCCTCCAGCTCTTTCCTGTAAATGATGGCGACTGCACCTTCGGGTCCCATCACGGCAATCTCGGCCGTGGGCCAGGCAAAGTTGAAATCGCCTCCCAGATTTTTGCTGTTCATGACACAATAGGCTCCACCATATGATTTTCGGAGGATCACTGTAATCCGTGGAACGGTGGAATCAGCAAATGCATAGAGCATTTTGGCTCCATGACGGATGATCCCGTTATGTTCCTGGTCAACGCCCGGCAGAAAACCCGGTACATCTTCCAGGATCAGTAAAGGTATATTGAAAGCATCGCAGAATCGTATAAAACGTGCCCCTTTGGTGGATGAGTTAATATCAAGTGTGCCGGCCAGTACCTTGGGCTGATTCCCAACAATGCCAATCACTTTTCCGTCCAATCTGGCAAATCCAACCACCACATTCTGAGCGTAGTTTTCTGATATCTCATAAAATGAGCGTTTATCAACAATCAGGTTGACCACATCCTTTACATCGTAGGGCTTGTTGGCATCATCGGGGACAATATCTCTCAACTTCTCTTCTATGTCCCTGGTTTCATCTTCCGAAAGCTCCATTTCCGGAGAATTCTCCATATTATTAGATGGCAGGTAGGAAAACAGCTGTCGAACCCCTAAGAGGGTATTCTCTTCATCCTCATAAACCATATGTGCCACACCACTCTTTTTGGAGTGAATCCCGGCACCACCCAAATCATTCAGAGAGACATCTTCGTTCAATACCTCTTTAACCACATTGGGTCCTGTTACGAACATGTAACTGGTCTGGTTGGTCATGAACACAAAATCGGTGATTGAGGGTGAGTAAACAGCGCCACCGGCAGCAGGCCCCATAATCACTGAGATCTGTGGGATCACTCCCGAGGACTGTACGTTCCGGTAAAAAATCCCGGCATAACCAGCCAGACTGGCTACCCCTTCCTGGATCCTGGCTCCGCCTGAGTCTATCAGACCAATCATGGGAGCTCCCATTTTCTGAGCCATGTCCTGGATCTTCATGATTTTGGATGCATGCACCGATCCCAGAGAACCACCCATCACGGTGAAGTCCTGAGAATATGCAAAAGCAAGTCTCCCCCGGATCATTCCGTGACCAATAATCACTCCATCGCCATAGGCCTGTTTCACCTTACCAAAACCGGTATCAGTACGGTCGGCTGTGACATAGGCATCTATCTCTTCAAAGGTATCTTCATCAAAAAGAATCTTGAGTCTCTCCCAGGCGGTCAATTTACCCTTTGCATGTTGTTTTCCTTCTGCTTTGGCATCGTGTTGATTGTCATACACATTTTGCCTCTCAAGGAATCGGGTAAAGTTTCTTCCTTTAACATCCATACGTTAGATCGTATTGCTTAAGATAAGACCTGTCAAGGTAAAAAAAGTTCATGGGCCTTATCATCATGGTTGCAAAACTATAAATATATTATCAATATTCGAATCATAACCGGGATTTGTTGGTCTGTTATCAGCAATCCCTTTGATGCAAAGGGTATTATCAAGGTCTGTTATCGAACAGGATGTTGAACCTGACAACTACCTGAAGAGTTTGCGGTCTGAAGCTGAAGCAACATCCACCCATTCGAGGGGTATCAGGTGCCAGTTATTCATGAATTCCGGATGCAGAGTGTCCTGCCGGGAGAGGTAATTCATCAGATGGTAGCGAAGATCAATCTCAGTAGACCATATTATACGGCTGGCTAACTCATCCCTGGAGATCCCTGCTCCCTTAGCGAGATGACCTCCACCGCCATTGCCTCTGTAGGAATTGACAGCTACACTATATGTTGCATCCTCTTCAAAAGGAGCCCCGTTTGTAAATCCCCCGATCTTTACGCGATCACCCTCATCTCGCCGAACATCTATCACATAATCTACTCCTGCTGCTGAGGAGAAATTATAGGGTGGATGTGCAAGCCGTCCCGGTGAGCCGTCCCTAAACTGCAAAAGGTGATCGCCCGGACCGGTCATGGTATTGAACCAGATTCCTGCTGCAAATTCAAGGAATCCATCAATTTCAGCACCACTGAGTTCCATTTTGTAAAGCATATTCTCGAAGCGGTATAACTTAAACATATCGGAGACCCGAACAGGCCCTTTGTCCAGCTTTGCGGAAAGGGAAAGAGGTGCCGTGAATGACAAATCTGCCCCTGACAGGTCCAGCTGTACCCTGTGAATCAGGGAGATCATTG
>JBDLIX010000233.1:0-6553 GCA_039714655.1 Bacteroidota bacterium | reverse complement strand
ACATCAGTTGACTGATTTAGAAATCACGGCAACTAAACTTTATGAGCCAGTGATTACATTACTCATGCGCATGCATTTCTGCAACTTTCTTGTTGAGATGATCCGCCAGATCATGCATTCCATCTTCCGGACTGAAACTAACCAAGAAAAGATCTTTCTCTACTATTGCGGTGTGTCCGGGTTTCATATAAAAAGCTTCCCCTTCGGAAAAAACTTCCTCTTTCCCGTCTTCATATATTATTCGAACAGCACCCTCTATAACATACCCCCAGTGAGGAACCTGGCACTTGTCATTTTTCAGGCCCGCCAGCAGGGGGGAAAAGTCAGTGCCAGCAGGTGCCCTGTTTATATCCACGGCCAATCCTCCCCAACCATCAAACATGGGAAGTACCTCTCCTTTTGGAAAGTCATCAAGATGAACATGAGTTACCTCTGGAACCTCATTAGTGTTTAATACAACCTTGCCCTTTTTCTGAGCATTAACCTGTACACTCATCATGGCGAGCAGAACCATCAAGAATAAGAAATTTTGTTTTTTCATTGTAATAGATATTAAGTTAAACATGTTGTCTTATCAAAATTACATCGAAGTACAAATATCACATAGTAAGCATCTTGCATAAGCATGAAGCCATATGCTATTGCATGAAATTATGTTGTAAGCATGTGAACGGATGTTGTACAATCCCGGAATCTGACCTTTTTTAGCAGCTTAAGCTCGCTTTCCTGGCGTGAGCCCTTCGGGGTTGACCAGGGCAAAATCGCCGGCCTTCAAGACTGTTCCTCTTCTTTCTTACAGATTATAAAGAACTATATGATTTCAGCATTGCCATTATCCCCAGTTATAGAGCAGGCTGATAAATATGTTTCTTCCTATGCCGTCGACTCCTGAGCCGTGGGTTCGGTAGGCCTCGTTAAAAATATTGAGTAGACCGGTATTAATCCGCAATCCTGCAATATAGTAGCTTAATCGGCAGTTAAATACATTCCAGGCTGAAGTTCCTCCCTCAGGAATGCGGGAGTCATCAATATCACCCGAGCTCAGGCGATCCTGTTTTCCGGCAAACTGCCACTCGGTAACAATCTCCAGATTCTTAACCAGATCGAAATGTAGTCCTACCAAGCCATTCACAGGGGGAATCCGGCGGAGTGGTTCATTCCTGGTAGCATTATGCCCATAGGTATATACCAGATAACTGTTGATAGAAAGATACCTTAGTGGTCTTATCTGCAACTCACCTTCTATTCCCCGGATAAACGCTTTTCCCACATTCTCCCGCATATATACCTTCACACCCTCAATGGAATCCTGCCCATTGAAGCTGGTTTTCACATTCGCCATCAGATTAGTTAACCTGTTATGATATATGTGCAAGGCTCCGCTGATGTATTTGAGGTTTGTTTTGATACCCAGTTCCTTGTTCAATGACTTCTCGGGTGCAAGTTCAAAATTGGGTATCTCATACCTGAAATCGGCGATTCCAAAACTGGAAACGTCATTAATGTTTGGAGCCCTGAAGGCCTTATTGATGCTGAAAAAGATATCCGTATTCCGGAGAACCCTGTATGAAGTTCCAATACTTCCTACCAGGGCATTTGGATTTATGGACAGATCGCCGAATACCTCGTCTGTCAGACCGATGATAAAGTGGTTGTACCTTACTCCACCATTTAGTTGGAATTTTCCGATATCCAGAGTATGCAGGGAGAATACAGACATATTGCTGATACTGGAGCGTGCCGGATAGAGCCCCCTCTTGGTAGAATCTGTTCCGGAGATCAGATCTGTTTTCAAGGTACTGCTGGACACCCGGTCGTAGTATACATCAAATCCTGTGACACCCTTCCAGTACCCGCCTACATCTGTCAGGCATTCAAAAGTGAAGCCATAGGATCGAGCCTGGTCATGATCCGTAAATAAATCCCCACTTCCTGCTTTCTGTTTTTTTCTGGTTTCGTCGGACTGGTGCAAGGAAAGAATGGAACGAAAACCAGAAAATATGGAATGATCCCGAGATATTTCGTGCCGCAAATAGATCAGGTCTCTTTGTTGTGGATCAAATTCATAGGTGCTGTATTCTCCTGTAATAAGCTTATGATACAGCTTCACATCGTTCTGCTTGTGATGCTGCCATGCCAGGCTCAACTTCTGATTGGGACCCAGTTTATACTGGGCCTTCAGATCCGTTGAATATTCATCATAACTGGTGTAGTCCAGTTCCCTAAGGCTGCCTCCTGCCACTATGTTACCAAAATCCTTCCGGGAAATTCCGGCCGTAAGGGCGAACTTTTGTGTAGCAAGCTGGAGCTCGGCCCTTCCTGTTTTCTCCATATTCCTGCTCACCCATTTGCCATAGAGGCTCCCCTTCACCCTTAAGCCCATATGGGAGAACTGAGGTTCTTTTGATCGCAGGTAAATGGTCCCGCCAATGGCATCGGTCCCGTATTGTACCGATCCGGGTCCACGTAAAACTTCAATCTGATCGATTATTAGCGGATCAACCGTATTCAGGTATTGGTTAGGACCTGAACGGAATATGGCATTGTTCAAACGCACGCCATCAATCAGGATTAAGGTATGATATCCGGTCAGCCCCCTGATGAAGGGAGAACCTCCGCCATGATTCGTCTTCTGCATAAATACACCCGGCATGTCTGCCATGGCATCGGGCATATTCATCGGTACCTGTGATTTCAATTGCCGGAAATTCTTAAACGAAATGGCTTCCGGTCTGTCCGTCAGAGAAGTTTCATACCTTTGACCAACCACGACTATGGCTTCCAAGTGAATGGTATCTGCATTGTATACACTATCCTGAGCCTGACATTTGCCTGAGATACACTGCATCAGGCAGACAAGAAACAGCAAACAGGCTATCAGGGACTTTCTTTTATCCTTCATAAATCAATATATTAATGACGCTATAAAAGAAAAACTGACATCAGCTGATCCAGAGTTGTAAAGTGCCTTTATACTTTGTTATAGCCTTTTCATTCCTTTTCTATTCCTCTTCAATCCAAAATTCAGCACATTTTTCCTGTTCAGCAATTCTTAATATTGAAAACCCTAATTCAATAGCTTTACTAAAATCTTCACATGCTTGTTTTTTCTCTCCCAATTGATATAGAGCTAATCCCCGTAAAAAATACGCATTCTTATTATTTGAGTCTAAGTCAATTGCTTTATTGCAATCGAACACAACTCCTTTCATATCATCTGGAAATCTTGTGCCCGCTCTGTTTATATACACTCGTGCATTAGTTGTATCACTTTCTAAATAAATATCAAAGTCCGATTTAGCTTTCTTGGGGGTTCCAATTGCCATATACAATCTTGCTCGATTTAAGTATAGATTTGTATTCGGCGAGTTTGATATTTTTTTATCAAGTTCTTCAAGCAATTCTTTAAAATTTGGCTTTGTCCAAAACCCCATAGTTGTTTTAATTCTTCCGTTACAATTGTCATCAACCAAATCAAAGGCCAGGTAATAATCATTTTTGTAAATTTTATAAGAGCCAGTTCCTTGACACATCTTGCCTTCCTTATCCAGGAAATTGATTGTATCATTTACTATTTTGTATTCTGAAACTATCTCAATGGTTTGGTCATTTCCAAAATCACCCTCAATTATTCCATTTTCTTTAAAATCAAAACTAATTGGTCCTGTATGTCCAATTCTCACCCATTTACCAAGAATAGGATTATCAGTCTTAGCAGCAGTATACACAATTCGGTTATTTTTCTGTGTACTTTGGTTGCAACTGGTTAAAAGTCCAATTGTGAAAACTGTTAGTAGAATAAATGCTTTTTTCATGTCCATTTTATTTATGTTCATTGTTTTTTTGAATTGGCTATAACTGGAGTAAGACAGGCAGGAGTATAAAAGGGAAATGGATACATACAGGTATTTATTCATACGACTCATTCCTGCTTTTTAGCTGGAGGATCAGGATTCCAAGCCTGGCCAATAGAAAGGCGGTTATTCCACAGAGAGGTCCTATAAGTGCCATTTTCAAACCTCCTGCCATGTGATGTGGTGCAATCTCACCGGCAGCAGCAATGTTGTCAAATGCCATGATGAGTCCGAAGGTTCTGCCAAGATATCCCCAGGCAAGTGCAAGCCATCCCACTGATGCAAGAATAGACCGCGATTTTTTGCTGTAGTCTTTTTCAAGAATTGCTTTAACAAACAGTACAATGATAATCAGCAGAAGCACCAAAATAGTATAGGTAAAAATCGGTCCGCCATCGCTAAATTTTCCAAAAATAGATTTCATAATCGTTGTGTTTTAAAAGGTTATTCGACGAATATAAGGAGGTTTCTATCCGCTCATTTTTAATTGCGATGGTTGTCACAGCTCACCCGTTATATGACTGATTTAACACTGCAAAGTGATAAACTTTCAACAATTCTGCAAAAACAGGCCTAAAATCTGTAATTGGTCTATTATTCAATGTAAAATGGAGCTGTTTTCGTAATATTGTTCCAATGAAAAGGAGAATTCCGAAAATCATTTTGCACGTGCTGTTCTGGATCGCCATCTGGTTCTTTTTCTATTATTTCTTCAGTTACAACTCCTCCGACAAAGGTTATGTAATGTGGTTTTCCAGCCTGCTCCTTCCTATAACCATTGCAATTACCTATTTCTCAATTTACTACCTGATACCGAAACACCTTTTCCCAAAAGAATACGGAAGATTGGCGCTATACAGTTTCTTTACATTGGTAGCATCATCCTATTTCATTGTTTTGATCATATACGGTTGCATGATCATATATAAGAGATTTGATGTAGCCAACATACCCCCGATGGTAAAGAATTTCTTCTTCATTCTGATTCTTGTTTACCTGGTGGTGGGACTTGTGAGTTTTATAACTATCCTTAACAGGAGCTTTATAACAGAAAAGAGAAATAAGGACCTCCAAAATAAAATGTTGGCTGCACAGCTTCAGTTCAAAGAGCAGGAGCTCAATTATCTAAAAAAACAGATACATCCCCACTTCCTCTTCAACACCTTAAATACCATATACGGCCTGGCACTTAAACAGTCCAAACACACTCCCGAAATCATTCTCAAACTATCTAACCTTCTGGATTATATCCTGTACCAGGTTGAAAAGCCCCGGGTCAGTCTGAGCGAAGAGGTATTGCACATCAAAGAATACATTGAACTGGAAAAGATCCGCTTCCAGGATACTTTGAAAGTAGAATTCAATGCCAGCGAGATCCATGAAGGGATTCAAATAGCACCCATGCTGTTAATTCCTTTCGTTGAAAATGCATTTAAGCATGGTGAACTGACTCAGGGATATTTAAAGATCCGTATTGATATCATGGTAGAGAATCTGTTGCTGGATTTCAGCATTAAAAATTCTATGCTTTCCAGGGAAACAGAGGAAAACGGGAATGGAATCGGTCTGGAAAATTTCAGGAAGAGGCTTGATCTGAACTATAAGGATAATTACAGGCTGGAAAAGAGCATCACGGATGGTTGGTACATTGCCCACCTGAGAATACCTGATCTAAACAAAATAAAGCATGGATAAACCTGCTAACTGTATTATTGTGGATGATGAACCGGTTGCCAGGGAAATACTTGAAAATCACCTGGGAAGAATCGATACCATCACTGTTGTTGCCAGCTGCAAAAGTGCAATAGAAGCTTTTAAAATAATCAATACCCATCCTGTCGATCTGATTTTCCTGGATATCAATATGCCTGATATCTCCGGCCTTTCGTTTGCCAGATCCATGTCCAACGAGTATAAAGTAATATTTACAACTGCTTACAGGGAATATGCTGTTGATGGATTCGATCTGAAAGCTGTAGATTACCTTTTAAAGCCGATCTCATTTGAGAGGCTGTTACAGGGAATCCATAAGTTCTTTGAAGAAAGTTCAGCCATCGTACCCAGACAATCTGAGGAGATTCACATTGAAAAGGATGATTCCATTTTTGTACGATCTGACCGCAAAATGGTAAAAGTCAATTTCAAAGATATTGTTTTCATTGAGAGTCTGGGCGACTACATTAAGATCCATCTTGAAGGACAAAAAGTCTTGATGACCAGAGATACGCTATCAAACATAGAGGCCAGGTTGCCTGTAAGTGATTTCATACGGATACATCGCTCCTTCATTGTTTCAATGCATAAAATAGAAACATTTACAAGTGAAACCATTGGAATTGGCAAACACGAGGTTCCGATAAGCAGAAGTTACAGGGATGCGGTCATTGAGAAGTTAAGCGGGAGTTGATATACTCTGCTCACTACTCAAACTCCTTCGGCACCCCGCAGATCATCTTAAAGGGCTGGTCTCCCTTGTTGCGGTACTGGTGCTTTTCATCCGGGTTTACCAGGGCAAAATCACCAGCTTTCAGGGCTTGCTCCTCCCCTTTTTCATTTACAAGTGCGCCAGTACCCTCGATAATGGAGATCATGTGTACTATAACTTAGAGAGCCTGACGTAGTTCCTGATCAATTCTGTCCTTTAAAAAGATCTTTATCAACGATTGATAAGGCACATCTTTCTTATGTGCGAGCACTTT
>JBDLIX010000232.1:0-6661 GCA_039714655.1 Bacteroidota bacterium | reverse complement strand
TTCTACTTCCCCTTATTATCGGGATGTCCAAACGGAACAAACCAGGCGGCCAGGAAGGCCGGGATGGTCGCAACGAGGACCCAGAAGAAGAAAAGCTTATATCCAAGCCAGTCGCTCATAAATCCACTTAGCATGGAAGGGATCATAAAGCCCAGGTTCATAATGCCGGAGGCAAAAGCGTAATGTGCCATCTTAAATTTTCCGGGCGCAACCTGTTGCATCATAAACAGCATCAGGCCAACAAAACCAAAGCCATAACCAAAATATTCCAACACTACAGCAGCTCCTATAATGTATAAATTGTCTGGCTGTGTCATGGCCAGAATTGCATATACAGCAAAAGGAATATTAAAGGAACAAACAAGGATAAACAGTGATCGCTTCAAGCCCCTGCCAGCAATAAAATAACCGGCAAGCAGGGAGCCCAGAACAAATGCCCCTGCTCCGAAGACCCCATAAACAATACCGATTTCTGAAGTGCTCAGTCCGAGACCCCCTTCTGCAACCGCTGCTTTAAAAAACAAAGGAGCAATTTTTATTGCAAATCCTTCAGCGAAACGGTACAGGACAATAAATCCGATATACCATGCAATATACTTTTTCTGGAAAAAAGTTCTTATCACCTCCCATAAGGTCTGAAACCCTTCATTCAGAGATTTTACCTGATTGGCCGCTCCTCCGGAAGGCAACATTTTAATATGATAAAATCCCAGGATGATCATAATTGTTCCGTACGTTCCCATCACCACCATCCAGGCGTGAACCACTCCATATCGTTCTTCCAGTTGTCCGGCTAAAAAAACAAAGGCACCCCCGGCTAATATCTTGGCAAGGTTGTAAGCTGCTCCCTGCCAGCCAATGTATCTGGCCTGTAAATCCGATGTTAATTCACTCAAATAAACCCCGTCAGTGGCAATATCATGAGTCGCTCCGCTAAAAGCAACTACCGCCAGCAGGGCAATTGAATAAGTGAAAAAGTTATCCAGTGGAAGGGATAGAGCAACCAGTCCAAATGTTATTCCGGTCACAAACTGGGTAGCCACAACAAAGTGTTTTTTTGTTTTAAACATTTCCAGTACCGGACTCCACAGCGGTTTTAATGTCCAGGAGAGCATAATTAAGGAAGTCCAGAATGCAATTTGAGAATCTGAAATCCCCATATTCTTATACATGAGTGCCGAGGCCTGGGCAATAGCAATAAATGGCAATCCCATTGCGAAATAAGCAGTGGGTACCCAGGTAGCCGGATGACGTCGTTTGGTTTGATTTAATGATTTCAACTAACTAAAGGTATTTGAAACGAAAGGCTTAAAGTAGTAAAAATAAAGAACGCCTGGTTGAAGCAAGCTTTATTGCTTCAACCAAGCGATCCTGTTTATTGGGGTAAATTCAGCTTACTTTTTCAATAAATCCCGGATCTCAGTTAAAAGAACTTCCTCTTTTGAAGGCGCCGGTGGCGGGGCAGGGGCTTCTTCCTTCTTCTTTTCCATGTCTGCCTTCATTTTGTTATACCCTTTTACTACCATGAAAATGGCAAGTGCTACGATCACGAAGGTGATGATGGTGTTAATGAACAGCCCGTAACTGATTGCCACTTCCGGTACCTCTACATCGCCATTAACAGCAGCTTCCTGCAACACAATCTTTAAAGTTGAAAAGTCAACGTTACCTAAAAGCATCCCAATGGGCGGCATGATAATGTGGTCAACCAGGGATTTGATAATGGCTCCGAAGTAAATGGCCAAAATCAGACCAACGGCCATTTCCATTACATTTCCTTTGCTAATGAATTTCTTGAACTCTTTAATCATAATTACTTAAAGTTTAGTTTAATAATGAATACAATTTTCAATATTATGTGGTTTGTATTATTGAAGATAGGAAAATCAAATCAATTTGGGATTGTAACTTAAGAAAATAAATCCCTTGGTTCCCTCAAACTGTAACGCACTGTAACTCTGTAAGGATAAAATTTCTATTTTTATGGTACTAAATCTATTATTATGAAAGTTATATCCCTGTCAGACGTTGAGAAGAACGAAGTCCATATGGAAGGTGCTGTGGGTGCCTGGAGGCAGCTCCCACTAGGCAGTGCAGATGGTACTCCTGCCTATTCTCTAAGGGTGTTTACCGTAGAACCGGGTGGAAACACACCCTACCATCACCATCCCTATGAACATCTGAATTACGTGATCGAGGGTGCCGGTGCATTGGTCAATGAGAAAGGGGATGAGCAGCCCCTGAAAGCGGGCGACTTCGCCCTGGTCATGCCCGACGAGAAGCACCAGTACCGCAACAAGGGAGATCAGCCGTTCAAGATGATCTGCGGGGTACCGAAGGAGTTTGAGTAGACTGGGAATAGCACTTTCCGCCCTCACTGGGACTCTTCAATATGGAGCCAAGGATATATGGATAGTATATTGTTCAGCTACCATTGCTGGCCAATGAATTGGCTACATGAAACACAGAACATTGAAATATGAATCGCCGTATATTCAATAAAACACTGGTAAACCGTTAAAAAGGATAAGTATCCATCATGTGATAGTCAAAACAAAATCACTAATTAGGGTTTTCATTCAGATTTGCTTAGCGACAGGAATACGATATATAACACTGTTGTTTGATTAGTGCTTAATCATCAGCTTACTCACTGAAGCAGAACTTTCGGTTTTTAAGACAATGAGGTATAATCCATTGGTGTAGTCTGCCACATTCCATTGGAAACTATGGTTGCCTGCTTCGATATTTTCAATAGTAACCTGTTCTGCTAACTGCCCCAGTGCATTATATATTTTAAGGGAAATCGTTCCGGTTTCCGATGTATTAAAGTTTAAAACTGCCACTTCTGAAGCCGGATTCGGATATACCTTCAACCTGAGATCTTCGTAGGTCTGAATTCCCACTGGATTCTCTACGCTGAAAGCATTTGAACTGATAGTGTCCTCTGTATTATACACATTTACAGAAATATCGGTACTTCCTCCCTGATCAAGCCTGTCGATCTTCAAAATCGAATTCTCTATGTAAGCCTGTATCAATGCTTCATTATATCCCGGGCAAATATCATAACTTAGTTCCTCTTCTCCGGTGGATGAAAAATAGTTAGACAGATCGATTTCAATACGTTCGGAATCTAAGATAGTGTCGCTTATTTCCATATCCTGACGAATGTTTTTTAAGCGATAAGACCAGACAGCCTGTGAGAGTTGATCCTCGGGTGTACCTCCTCCAAACAGATAGACCTTATCATCAATGACAGCAGATACAAGGAATCGTCT
Source organism: Bacteroidota bacterium (assembly GCA_039714655.1). Classification (GTDB taxonomy): domain Bacteria; phylum Bacteroidota; class Bacteroidia; order Bacteroidales. Next base: position 3,380 of record JBDLIX010000232.1, on the reverse strand, counting down.
CATACCCGGGATTCCATCATCCTGGTGGTGGAAATTTATCCAGCTATCGGTAGTCATATCATACCTCGATATGATTTCAGTATGGTAATAGCCTGCTGTATTTGAATAACCATGAAAACCTCCAAAAACGAAAAGCTGGTCTTCATTTAACCAAATATCCATTGCGGCTCTGGGTGTAGGCGCTTGGGACAGGTAGGTCCATTCATCTAGTTCAGGATCATAAACTTCAATGGTTTTGGAAACCATCCAACTTGATCCTGTGTATCCACCAAAAACATAGAGTTTTCCATTCCAGGATTGAGCACATGGTGTCCATCTACTGCTATTCATCGGCGCCTTTTCAGTCCATTCATCCACTAGGGGATCATATACATAAAGGTTTTTTACAATGTTCCACCCATCTGTGCCTCCTCCAGCCAAATAAACCTTTTTGTCGATTGTATCTGCACTAAAATAGCTTCTTGAAGCAGGCAGGGATTGCCCCCTTTCCCAACTATTTGTGGGTATGTCGTATATATGCAGGCTATCAAACACTACCGGGCTGCCGTCGATGAGATGAGCACCTCCGCATACATAGATTTTATTACCGATCAGGCATGCATTCGGGCATGCCCGGGGGAAGGGCAATTCAGTGATACCAGTCAGCCATGTATCAGTTGCAGGAATGTAAACATCTACATCGCTGACATATTCGATTGGATTCAGATTACTTATACCTCCAATAAAATAGATTGTATCATTATATGTTACTGCTGAAAACGAGCTGCGCCCGACAGGCATCGAGGCGAGCATGGTATCCCATTTCCCGTATGAATAATCGCATTGGGCAAAATTCATTGCAGGGAAAAGGAATATGCTGATAAAGGTTAAAAATTGTTTCATAGCCAGGTATTTATGATTATTAAACTATGATTCTTCTTACTACAAAATTAGGTTTGATTCTATGCCAGTACATAGCAATCACGATTCACCTTATTCCAACTATCGTTCAGATGTTATACTTATGATGCACAATGAATAATTACTGCTAATTACATCATTGCATGAGCCGGATTTCTTATATTGTAGAAAGATACCCAGCGAAATGAATAAACCTGATCCACTTGACCATTCATTTATCAGAAAATTGAATGAAATCATACTGGAGAATATTTCCAACGAAAGATTTGGGGTTGAAGAGCTTGCGGAAGAAACAGGAATGGGCCGGACAAGCCTGTACCGCAGAGTCAAAATAATTACAGGTCAAAATGTACGTGAGTTTATCAGGAAGGTTCGCTTGCAGAAAGCGCAGGAGCTGCTTTTGGACGATTTGATTACTGCTTCGGAAGTCGCTTATAAAGTAGGGTTCAGCAGTCCATCATACTTTAGCAAATGCTTCAGTGAATACTATGGATATCCACCCGGCGAAGCAAGAAAAAGGCAATCTAAAATTGATGAAGGTAGCAGCAGATCAGATGCATCTTCAAAACCAGAGAGCATTGAGGAAAATCTTCCCAGATCGCAACTGACGTCCAGTTGGAAGCGAATGAAATTTAAAGGCAAACTGGTTTTTCTGTTTGGAATCCCAGTTCTTCTATTACTCCTTTTTGTATTCATGGATTGGTTCCCCTCAAATAGAGAAAAGAATGCCATTGTAATAGTACCGTTTAAATACCTGGGAGTCGATGAAGAAACTGAATACTTTGCCGATGCGATCGTGGACGGAATTCTCAATCAGCTAAGCATAATAGAAGATCTATCTGTCAGGTCAAGGATCACATCCGATTATATCGGGAATAAGGATATGCCCATAAAAAAAATCACTCAGGCAGTAAAGGCCAGATATATTCTTGAAGGCAGTGTTCAGAAAACAGGCGATCAAGTCAGGATTACCGTGCAGTTTATCGATGGGAGGAAGGATGCGCATATCTGGTCTGAAAACTTCGACCGCCAGTATGCCAATATCCTTGGCATCCAGAGCGATATTGCCCTGACGGTTGCGGACAAATTAAACGCTACGCTTAGTGAATCAGAAACAGGCAGGATACAGGATTACTCTACCCAAAATTCAGAGGCCTGGGATAATTACCTCAGAGGTCGGTTTTTGGTAAATAAAGCCAATGCTGAACAACGTATTGATATCGGCCCGGAAGGGCTACGAAAAAGTCTTGAGTATTTTGCCAGGGCTATTGAAATAGACAGCAGCTTTACACTGGCATACGCGGGTATGGCGAAAGCTTATTTCACACTGGCTGGCTGGAACTGGCTGCCCGACCGGCGGGAAGGGATGCAAAAGGCCATGAAATATACAACCAGGGCCCTGGATCTGGACCCGGATTGTGCAGAGGCCCTTACAATTCAAGCCGGATTTTATATATGGGGTGGGCTTCAACGCGATTTAGAAAAAGGGCGGGAAACATTTCAAAGAGCATTAATGATTAAATCAGATTATCCTCCTGCCCTTCAATATTATGCGCAGCTGCTGATGGTTACTGGACCGATCGAAGAGGCTCGCAGGCACATGGACAGGGTTATTGAATATGAGCCCTTTTTCTGGCTTATGCATAACCTAGATGCCTGGATCTATTATTTTGAAGAAAAACATGGTGAAGCCATCGAGGCATGCAATCATGCTTCAGAATTGAAACCGAATTGGGTCTTAACTCACTGGCTGTATTTCCTGAACTACGCTAAACTTGGGAAAGGTAAAGAAGCAATAGAATACCTGCAGAAAATTGTTCAGGCTGATCCCAGGGCAAAGCAGTATGCAGATGAAATAGCAGATTACTACCATACGTCTGGTATTGAAGGACTTTTTACCTATCTGATATATCTGAATAATAATCATCCTGGTGTGATCGACGGATTAACCGGGCAACCGTTTTACAATGGCTGGTGGTATGCACTGCAGGGAAATAAAGAAAAATCAATCTTTTACTTAGAAAAGGCATTGGAAAAGAAAGATAATAGTTATACTTATTTTAGTCTTATTGCAATGAATCCTGATTTTGATTTCCTAAGGGACGATCCAAGATTCCTTGAAATCATTGACAAATTGGGGCTAACGCCTTACAATACACGGACAACAAGATAAAAGAGCAAAACTAGTAAGTTCAATGGAATGAATTATGCATCATAGCAAGCTTCTTTTAGTAAGCTCATTGAGATGCTAAGCTGTGGGTGAAATCTTTAGAAGAGCTATAGTACACATGATCTATGTGATCGAGGGCAGCGGAGCATTGGTAAATGAAGCAGGGGAGGAAACTCCATTAAAGGCCGGTGACTTTGCCCTGGTAAATCCCGATGAGAAACATCAGTACAGAAACAAAGGTGCTGTGCCCTTCAAAATGATCTGCGGGGTGCCGAAGGAGTTTGAGTAGTTGTCTTACTCAGGATTTGAG
>JBDLIX010000231.1:0-6927 GCA_039714655.1 Bacteroidota bacterium | reverse complement strand
ACCTATTTTTTAGAAAAGGTATTCCTGATGAAGACAGAATTGAAAAGAGAGATCAATTATGAGAATGTGGAATTGATCAAACCCGAACGAAGGGGAGAATTGATCAGGGACCTGGAGTCCCGCACTGGTCTGACAATCCACCGGGTAGAGATTGGCAGGATCGATTACCTGCGGGATTCGGCAAGGTTATATATTTTCTATTTTGAGAAGAATGATTGGAGTCATTCTGCTGAGGATGAGATGCCAAGAGGGAATAGGAATGATGACGATTAAGCCTGGAAAATATACCCTGATACTCTTCACCTTTTCACTTTTGATTCCAGTTGAGTTGCTGGGTCAGCAGAAGGATTTCCAATCATGGTGGGAGTTCACTATTGACAAAGGATTGGACAATGGGTTTGAGCTCTCAGGGGAGCTGGAACAGAGGTTCAAAAACAACAGCCTTCAGTATGACCGTACCCTGGTAACTGTGGCAGGAGAATACGATATAAAAGATTATCTCAATGTGGCAGCTGGATTCAGGGCTATGCTGGATAGTGATAAGGAGATGCAATTGAATGCCAAGTACAGGACACATGCGGATGCTACCGGAAGTTACTCCCTCTCCAGCTTTGATCTCTCTTTAAGGGTACGGTTTCAATATGGATTCGCAGACATTTTTTTCCCTCCTTATATTGGAGACAATAATTTTGCAAACAGAAACAGGGTAAAGGTGGCTCATCATGTTTTCGGAACAAGGTTTGGATGGTTTGCCATGGTCGAAAGCTGGCACCTGCTGGGTAACCAGTCCAACCATCTCTTCTATAAGATGCGCTATTCGGCAGGTGTCGAATATGCCCTGAATTTCAGATCAGAATTGATGATCCGCTATATGCTGGAGGATGAGTTAAACGTAGTGAATCCGATGCAATCCCACATTGTAGTATTTGGATTTTCACACAGCCTCTAATGGACCTATTGTTTGATTAGTTTGCGCATTTCCCTCAGGTTGTGGCCATCTGAAACCTCCAGCGTATAAAATCCCCTGGGAAGAAATGAGAGATCAGGCAGGGAATAGGCAAATTCACTACCCGAATAATTAATACTGCTCTGGAACACGATCCTCCCATTCATGTCGTACATTTTGATGAATACTTTCGAATATAAGAAGAAGTTTAAGGTTACAAAAGTGTGAGAAAGGTCCGAAGGGTTGGGATATACCTTCAAAGTTTCAGGTGTTGGTATCACCTGTTCAGCGGATACCGGAAAGCATAAACCACCCCATTTCCCATTCATCCAGGAGAGACGCCCACTGATCCATACCCTGAGATACTCCTCCTCTTCCGCATAGCTCTGTCCCACGAAATGGTTGGGCCATACATATACTCCGTAAATGGGCCAGCGACGGAAATTCCGTGGAATGGCATCCCCGATCTCAAGAAAGGTACTGTCCAGCATCCTGGTTACGCTTTCAGGACTCAAAACAGAATCATAGAGCTCATCCCAGCGACAATACAGTTGGTTCCTGAACCAGCCGTCCTGCATCACCCGGGCCCACCAGTAGATGGTATTGGTGTAAGTATAGGTCCAGTTATGTGTGAGGTGGATATCCGCTGAATAGTCACTATTCCCATAAGTGAAATTATAATCCCAGGGCGGACCATTTACCAGTTTTCCACCATTGGTATCCTTTTGTTTGTAGAAATAATGGCTAAGCCTGAAACCATCCACATCCTTGGCAAATTCATTGAGTATCATCAGGTCGATGAGCGATGGAATATCAAGATAGGCGCGATAACCCAGCAACGGATCCTTAAAGTTCTCTGCTACCAGTGCCTGTTCAAATTGCAGCAGGTGGTTTTTGATATAGCTTCTCTGGGGCACTGTGAGTTCATAATAATCCGGATCGAAATTTTGGTACACAACCGGGTTATAGCCACTGATGGGTGGTTGCACAGGCGATTCCCAATACTCTGCAGGATCCATCCCGGAAGTTTTGTCAACGCGCAACAAATATCCTCCCGAAATATCCACGTCAGTTGTGTCATTGGGAGTTATTTTAGCCATAGCCACCCGGTTTTTGTCCCGTTTGATCTTCTCCGTAAGTACATACAATCCTTTGTAGCCATCATTGATCACCAGTTCAATGAACCTGGTTCGCGGTGAGTAATGGCCAAAATTTTCATACATGCGGTAGGTGATGACATTTCTGATCAGGCTTCTGTCCCCATACGGACCGTACAGCACGAAATCGTTCTCTTCCGGAAGACCCAGAAGGGAAATGTTGTTGTTTGTTCCGCTATCGGTCTGTGTTTCTATACTATATGAATTTTTCGGATATATCCAGAGAGAGGATTCCCCGCGTAGTTCAATGGAGATCTGTCCGTCGTACTCGTTAAAGGGGTCCTGAACGGAATTATATTTACCGGGGCCGTTGTTGATCAATCCCATGCGGGCTGTGATTCTGGGTTCGTTGGGAATTGATACTCCCTCCGTATCGATAATCATCAGTGGCAGAAGGGTACTGTCTTCCTGAAAAGGAATATAAAACCAGGCAGGTAATTCCTGAAAATACCGGGTTTCTGTTTTTATCCCGGCATGCAGATACACATTGGAAGAGAGATCGGATGAACCTATTGATTGATTGTGCACCTCAATGGCCAGTACATTGTCTCCAGCTATTAATTCTCCCAGGATGATCTCTTCCAGGGTAACCCTGTACGGATCTATTCCCCGGTAAAGAGTTGCCTCATACAGATCGTCGGCAGTCTGAGCCCATGAGGTTGTACTGCCTTTCTCCCCCATGTTATACCTGGCCAGTTCCGTTCCGTTCAGGTATGCAACGAAACCATCGTCAAAATCCACATCCAGGATAAGGCTTGCAATCACAGTGGGATCGGTTAATGTAAAATGGTACCGGCAATAGACGGATATAGCCGGATTAACGACTGTGGGATCATCCCCATCGCCATACCCTACACCTCCGGGTCCATTGTCCCAGGATGAATCATCATATTCACGGTTGATCCACCCGGGATCAACTGTGAACCCCGGGACCTTGTATCGACAGGCAGAACCAGCACCCAGGATAGTTTCCCAATGATCAATATCTCCTCCCATCAGTGGGAGAGAAAGAATTAAAATAATTGATGCAGCAAAATATTTTATGCGCAATTGCATGGGTCTGATCAATGATTATGGGATTTCCCAGATCCGTTATGAGCATTTCGATAAAGGAAGGACAAAGATAATCTTCCAATGGTTGTAAGCATTGTTTAATCCGGGAAAACTTTTGTAGTTTGCAGCGTTATTATAACGAAATGGAAAACATCTCCCAAGAAGTAGCATCTCTCCTTGTTAATTGCCCTTTGTTTCTGGGATTGAAAGAGGATGAGCTTTTTGAACTCCTGAAGCTTACCTCCAGCCGGATTAGAAGTTTTTCCAAAGGTGACATGGTTGCTCAGGCAGGCGATGAAGTTTTCTTTCTTCACATAATGATCCGGGGCAGTGTGAAGGGAGAAATGGTTGATTTCGCAGGGAAGGTGATCAAGATTGAAGATATTGTGCCACCCCGCCCATTGGCACCGGCATTTCTTTTTGGCAATCAGAACAGGTACCCGGTGAACATTACGGCCAGTGATGCTGTGAGCATCCTTTCCATTCCTGGAGACGAATTTCTGAAAATAATGCAAACCAGTGAACGGGTTCTGCGGAACTTTGTAAATTATGTTTCCAGCAGGGGCCAGTTCCTCTCCAATAAGATCAAATTCCTCTCTTTTACCTCCATCAAGGGAAAGCTGGCACAATACCTGCTCGATCTTGCCGGGAAGAGCGGAGCAGACCGGGTTAAGATGCCTCTTTCCCAGCTCCAGTTATCGGAGCTGTTTGGTGTGGCGCGTCCCTCTGTGGGTCGTGCCATCAGTGAAATGAACCACGATGGGATTATCCGGACCGATGGGAAAGAAGTGGTATTGCTGGATAAGGCAAAACTCTCAGCCCTCTTAAAATAAATTCCCTGTCACCCTTTGTCACCATTCACCATTTAAAACTCACTTTTCCCGAAGGTGCTGTCCAGAGAATTCTTCTTCTGGAGGGAGGTATTGAGGGTATAGGTGAGGTTAAGCTCAAGGATGGGACCATAGCGGTGGTAAGTGGTGGTCTGGTAAAAGATCTGTGTTCCCGATTGGTCATAGCCTCCGGTGTTTAATCCTTTATCGTTGGATGAGAATGTATCCAGCACTTTAAACTGGATATTGATGTTTTCTACCTTTTTTGGGATCCAGCCTAAAGAGGCATCCGACATATAGAATAGTTCATCTTCTCCCTGGGCTGTAACTGTGGCTGACTGGACGGAGATGGACCAGTTAAAGCGAAATTGGCTGGTCATGGAAATGCTGGTGTTGGCGTTTAGCGACCAGTTGGTACTCTGTTGGTCCACCTCAAACTCGAAAATCTCTCCTTTAATGCTGAAGCGATACAGTGATCCACCCAGGTATAGTTTCCACCAGGGAGTCAATTTCAGATCAGCGGCAAGTTCTCCACCAAGGGCCAGGTTGTTTCCGGAATTTGTGTAACTTCTGATTAACACCGAATTGCCATGATACCATTCCGACTCATCTTCTGTGAGAACGGTGTTGACCCTGTATATGGCATTGCTGGTTTTTCTATAAAATCCGGTCAGGGTGATTTGCGACTCCCCAACTCCTTTGACAAAGGAGAGTTCGGCCAGATTGGCATACTCTGGTTTCAGGCTGGGATCCCCCACCAGGAAGACCTCGTAATGGCGACGCAGCAGGAAGGGTGCCATGTTTTTTGTGGGTGGTCGGTTGATTCGCCGGCTGAAAGCAGTTACCAGTTTGTCCGTCTCATTCAGGTTGTACTGTAGGTGTAATACAGGAAAAAAGTCGAGTTTCCGGACTCTGTTTTCAGCAGAGGTGGGCCTGTCAAATATATTCAGGTAGTCAGGATTCTCCACGGTAAAGAGCTGATCCATGTATTCAAGCCTGATCCCGGCAATATAGTCCAGTGCATCAAACGATCCCTGGAAATTTATGAATCCTGCATGGATCCACCTGGAAAGTTCAGTTCCGTTTTCAAATTCAGTATAGGGATTCCATACCTGGTTGGTCACATCCAGGGTATCGAATTTAAAAACGCCTTGTTGTTGAAGATACTGAGGTTGGTAACCCACAGAAAACAAGTGTTCATTTTTGATGGGTACCGAATATTTCAGGTCCAGTCTGAAGCCGTTCAGTGGATTGTCATCACGCTGCCGGTAGGCCAGGAGGGTGTCTCCTTCATTTCCCGCCATCTGAGATATATTGGTATTATAGAGATCACTGAAAAGGTTGCTGTATTCGTACAAGAATGAACCGGTAAAGGTTCCACCGTTGGGTGACTCGTGCAGATAATCCAGGGAAGCAGTGGTGAAATATCCCACTCTTTCGTGTGTATTGGGATTAAAGATCAGGATATCCCTGGGGTCTCCCAGCCGGTTTTCATCTATGTCACCATAGAAATTGTCATAGATATACTCGGCAGTGCGTCCCTCGATCTTTCTTCCTCTGTACAAACCAACAGTGAGTGCATCATTTTCCGAAAGTTCAATATCGGCACCCAGTCTCACTGAATGGTTGATATGCCATTCGGGTCTGGGCCCATCGGCCACCATCCAGTAATAAGATCCATCGTCCTGAAGAATCCTGGCTTTTCCTTCCCTCGAACCCCGCACATCCCTGCTGTTATAATCCAGCCCTCCATAGACTTTGAGTCTCTTCTGTTGATGAGTGAAGGAGAGGTTTCCGCCGTATCGAAAGGGATCGGCCATTTCATTCAAGGGAGCTCCGCCAACCATGATCCCTGTATTCAGATAGGTTCCATTCAGGGCTGATTGATGGGTGGTGATGTTGATGATACCGCCCTTCCCCTGGGCATCAAATTGAGCTGTTGGGACAGTAATCACCTCAATCCGGTCAATGGAGTTGGCTGATATCTGGGAGAGCAGGACGGAAGCATCCATCTGAGTGGGCTTGCCATTCAGGTATACCAGGAATCCCTGGGTGCCCCTTAGGGAAACATCTCCATCGGGACCAATGCTTACTGAAGGGATATTGCGTAACAGGTCTATTGCAGTCCCGCCGGTAGCTGTTTGAAATTGTTCGGCATGGAAAACCTGCCTGTCGATCTCACGTTCAGTCTGGCTGAGCTGACGAATCACAGCCACTTCCTCCAGACTGGTGGTATTGATTTCCAGGTTCACCGTGCTGCTAATGTAACGGGTCGATTGTGGGGTAATAGCTATGGGCCCAATGCTTTCAGTTTTGTAACCGATAAACGACACCTCCATGAAATAAGTGCCATTTCGGATCCTGTCCAGTCTAAAAACTCCATCCGGTCCCGAAATGGTGCCATCCACAAAAGAGGAATCAGAAGCACCAAATAAGCCGACCTGTGCATATTCCATGGGTTTGAATCCTGTGGCATCGATCACCAGACCCTCGATGGAACCCCGCTGGGCAAAAAGGCCTGAGAAAAAAATAGAGGAGATGGTAATGAGGAGTGTTAACCGGTATTTCATTGTGTTTTTGTTGGGTTTAGCACCATTTTGGTTTAATAACGCACTGATTGGTTATTTGTTCTGATTCTGCAATCGGTTTATCGAGGGATATCTTTCAGAGCAGGTGTCTGAAAAAACATGATAATATACTGGAATATGAACGAATTGTGATGTATCTTCCAGACAGGATTCCGATCATAGATCATGGGGCCAATTCGTTACTTGTAGAACAAAAACTATTAGATATGTGTGACACATGCGGGTGCGGACAGGAGGGAAATCCGGTGAGAATTTCCCGGCCCGGAGAATCCGAACATTCTCACGACCACCAAGAACATTCTCACGATCACGATCATAGCCACGATCATAGCCACGATCACAGCCACGATCAC
>JBDLIX010000230.1:0-6933 GCA_039714655.1 Bacteroidota bacterium | reverse complement strand
GAAGGAAGAGAAGAAAGAAGAGCCAAAAGTTGAAAGTCCAAAGTCGAAAGCTGAAGTAAAGGAGGAGAAGGAAGAGAAGAACGCTGAGGATTCCAAAGGAACTGAGGCGTAAGCTAAAGAATTAATTTGATTGATAAACACATTAAAAGAGAATATAAAATGGCTGATATTAAAGCTGCAGATGTACAGAAACTAAGGAAAGCTACTGGTGCTGGAATGATGGACTGTAAAAAAGCGCTGCAGGAAGCTGACGGTGATTTTGATAAGGCAGTAGACTTTATCCGTAAAAAGGGTCAGGCTATCGCCAACAAGCGTGCCGACCGTGAAGCCAGTGAAGGCAGTGTGCAGGCTAAAGTTGAAGGTAGCTATGGCGCCATGATCTCACTGAACTGTGAAACCGATTTTGTAGCAAAAAATGAGAATTTCGTTAAGTTTTCTGCTTCTATCCTGGACCTGGCCATTGCTGAAAAGCCAGCAGACCTGGAAGCATTGAAAGCACTTCCTTTTAAAGGAAAAACTGTTGCAGGGGTGGTTACTGAGCAGTCAGGAACTATTGGCGAGAAACTAGAACTGAGTTACTTTGATTCTGTCCAGGCCGAAAAGGTACAGGCATACAATCATTTTGGTAACAACCTTGCAACCCTGGTTGGTTTCAATAAAGCTGATGTGGAAGAGCAAGTAGCCAAGGATGTGGCCATGCAAATCGCTGCTATGTCTCCTGTTGCAGTGGCCGAAAGTGATGTTCCTGCCGAGGTGATCGCAAAAGAGAAGGAAATAGGCCGTGAAAAAGCTATTCAGGAAGGGAAACCAGAAAACATTGTGGATCGCATTGCCGAAGGAATGGTCAAGAAATTCCTCAAGGAATCCACGCTGTTGAATCAGGAGTTTACCAAAGATTCCAAGAAGACCGTAGGTCAATACATCAAGGAAGCTGACAAAGAACTCCAGGTTACCGGTTTTAAAAGGTTCGCTATAAAATAATTTGATTATTTCATACTTACAAAAGCTGTCTTGCTTCATTGCAGGGCAGCTTTTTTGTTTTGTTTTCTCAGCTCCGTTAAAAACATCCCGGAGATATATAGTTACCTTTTCGTATTTTTAAAAAAAAAAGAGACAAATGACTGCATATAAAAGAATCCTGCTTAAGCTAAGCGGTGAAGCGCTCATGGCCGGACGCTCACACGGAATTGATCCCAAACGACTGGAAGATTACATTGAAGAGATCATTGAGGTATCCCGCATGGGTACCCAGGTGGGGATCGTCATTGGTGGAGGGAATATCTTCAGGGGAATCTCGGGTGTGGAAGCCGGGTTTGACCGTGTAAAGGGTGATTATATGGGCATGTTGGCCACAGTCATCAACGGGCTTGCACTTCAATCAGCATTTGAGTCAAAGGGAGCCACTGCCCGGTTATTCACTGCCATCAGAATGGAACCTATGGCTGAGTTCTATTACAAACCAAATGTCATCAAGGCCCTGAAAAACAATGAGATCGTTATCTTTTCAGGAGGCACAGGCAATCCCTACTTCACCACCGATACCGCTTCTACATTGCGTGCCGTGGAAATGGAAGCGGATGTAATGTTAAAGGGAACCCGTGTTGACGGTGTCTATACCAGTGACCCTGAGAAGGATCCGGAAGCAGAAAAGTATGATGAACTCTCCTTTAACGAAGCGTTGCAGAAGGAGTTACGCATCTTGGACCTCACTGCTTTTACCATGTGCAAGGAGAATGATTTACCCATTATCGTCTTCAATATGAACGAGAAAGGGAATCTAAAAAGAGTTATTTCGGGCAAAAAAGTTGGTACTTTAATCAAAATTTAGATAATTTAGGCTCGCTGAACGGAACTCACAGAGATCATGAACGAAGAAGCCCAACTGATATTTGAGATGACCAGGGAGCGGATGGAAAAATCCATTGAGCACCTAGATAATGAACTGATGCGCATCAGGGCAGGGAAAGCCAATGTGCATATCCTTGACGGAATCATGGTGGATTATTACGGCACACCAACCCCATTGAACCAGGTCTCCAACATAAGCACACCCGATGCCAAGACCATCATGATCCAACCCTGGGAAAAGACAATGATCGAGCCCATCGAGAAAGTATTGATGAACTCAAATGTGGGAATTACACCTGCCAACAACGGTGAAGTGATCCGCCTGATGGTCCCACAACTCACTGAGGAGCGTCGCCGTGACCTGGTGAAACAGGTAAAGAGTGAAGGAGAGAATGCCAGGGTAAGTGTTCGAAACAGCCGTCGTGATGCCAACGACGAATACAAGCAGATGCAAAAGGATGGTCTTTCGGAGGACGAAGTCAAAACCGCTGAAGATCAGATCCAAAAGCTCACCGATGAATTTACCGAAAAGGTGGAAAAAATCGTTGAAGCCAAAGAAGAGGATATCATGACCATCTAGGGTCCATGAAGCTACAATTCAACCGGACTTTCTCTTTGTTTGCTGCATTGGTGCTGGTTCACCTGCTATTTTTTCTGGGTTCACAAATCAACACACCGGCTCCTTTAACCGACTCTGAAGATTATCTCAATGCTTCCCGAAACTTGTATCAAAAGGGAGTCCTTTATTGCGGTGACCTGTCAGATCCCATCGTTGAAGAGCAATATACCAGGCGCCCTCCCCTCTATCCGTTATTCATTGGGATAGGAGCACTGACTGGCTCTGATTTCCCACTATTTATTCTCCAGATCCTGGTGTCAATACTCTCCATTTTACTGGTCTACCGGATCTTTCTTTCTGGAGAACCGGAACAGATGCACACCCTGGGTATGTTACTGCTGTTAGCCACCCCAGCACAGTTTATCTATGCAAACCGCATCATGGCTGAGATCCCTTTTCAGTTAATACTGATACTCATGGCCTGGTCTGTATATAAATTTTTTCAGGTGCAGCATGATCAAACGGTGCGGAGAGATCGTTTTATCTGGCTTTTCAACCTGTTCCTCACCCTGGGAATGGCCACCAAGCCGGTATTGTTCCCATTTGCCTTGTTTACAATCCTTCTTACCCTGTTCCTCTTCCTGAGAACCCGGAACCGAACATTCATTCTGGCTGTTATCCTTCCTGTTCTATGGATCTCCCTGTATAGTTTATGGAATTTCAACCGAACCGGTTCAGCTCAGTACTCCAGCATCCAGACTGCCAACATGGTAAATTATAACCTGCGCTATTTTATCATGGGGCAAGAAGGGAGCGAAGCAGCTGCTATGGAAGTGGATCGGCTCTATTTGAACTGTGAAAGTGAAACCAGCTACAAAGAAAAAAACAGTTGTCTCGATCAGGGGGTTAAGGAAGTTATACTGAAAGAACCAGTGAAATATGGTTTATTCCATCTCAAGGGCACTGTACGCTATTTCCTGGATCCCGGAAGGTTCGATATGGTAACTTTTTTTAACTTAAAAGAGTCCGATTCACCGGGCTTTCTACAAGCAATCAACGAAGATGGCATTGGGGGAGCATTCAGGTTCCTCAAACAACAGGGATGGAGCATGGTAATCATCCTGGGTTTGATTTCACTTTTCAAGCTGGTGAAGATTACCGGATTTATGCTTTATCTATTCAGAGGAAAAGAGGCCCTGCAGTTTCGGATCTTTCTGGGATTCCTGATTGGTTATCTGGCCCTGGTGACCGGACCGCTGGGTGCTTCACGTTTTCTGCTACCGGTGGAGCTGTTGATCATTGGCGGAGCAGTAAAAGGATGGGCTCCACACTTGTTGTGGTCTAGAACAGCGCGTTAAAGCTCCAGTATCTTGAAAACTTCAGATAAATCGGGTGAGAGAATGATCTCTGTACGTCTGTTTTTTCTCCGGGCTTCGGATGTTTTGGCAGGATCAACAGGTAGATATTCTCCCCGCCCAGCCACTGTCAACCTTGTTGGATCAATTCCGGAACCATCCAGCAGAATTCGTACGATAGAGGTTGCTCGCATCACACTCAGGTCCCAGTTATCCTTAATGGAGGATCCTTTTCTGAAGGGAACATCATCTGTATGACCCTCGATCATGATGTCGATTTCCCGGTTGTTGGCCAAAACCACTGCCAACTGTTTCAACGCCCTGACTCCGTTGGGATCAACTACGGTACTGCCCGATTTGAACAACAGTTTCTCATCCAGTGATACATATACTTTCCCATCCTTGCGGGTAACAGTCAAACCCTGACCTTCAAAACCAAGTAATGCATCTGCTACTTTTTCCCTCAGATCATCCAGCACCCTATCCTTCTGATAAAGCATATCCTCCATCTCCATCAATCTTGCATTCCTGGCTTCCAGTTCAGCCTGCAAGCGGTTCACATCCTGACGCTGACCGTTCACGTTGGCCTCCAGCTCTTTAAGAAGCTGTTGCTTTCGGGCAAGATCTTCCTGGGTGGTCTGCAATTCATTCAACAGCCTGCGGGTTTCCCGGGCATTGCCGCGCAGCAGCGCATCATGAGTCGATTGCAGGTCTTTGTATTGACGATCAAGCTGAGCAATCTGGTTTTGAAGTTCTAAAACCTTCTTATGGATCCTGATGCTGTCTTCAATGATTTTTTTCTGCTGCTCCTCCACATGACCGATTTTCGCACGCATCTCACGGTTCTCAACTGTCAAATACTCATTCTCTGCCATTAAATCATCCCTTTCAGACTGCAGAGAGTTGCTTTTTTTGGATAGTTGTGTGAATTCGCTGGTGGGAACACATGATCCCAGGAGGGTGACTCCAATAACAATATATACGATCTTCCTCATCATAATTACATAACGGTTCAATCAGGGAAAATTACATAAAATAGAAGGGTGTTATGGGGCAATTTTTCACCACGGCTGTTTAAGATATTAACAAAGCGATTTATTTGTACCTTTGCACCAGAAAATTTGCTTGATGACGGATACCAGGGGAGAATATAACCTGCTCAGTACCATTGATAGTCCGGACAACATGAAGTCGTTGACTCCGGAACAGTTGCGACAGCTCAGTGCAGAGTTGCGACAGTACATCATTGAGATTGTCTCCTCAAATCCGGGGCACTTTGGAGCAAGCCTGGGGGTGGTTGAACTTACCGTAGCCCTTCATCATGTTTTCAATGCACCCTACGACCAAATTATCTGGGATGTGGGACACCAGGCATATGGACACAAAATCCTCACTGGACGGAGAGACAATTTCCACACCAACCGTAAGTATGGCGGGATCAGTGGTTTTCCCAAACCTTCTGAAAGTGCCTATGATGCTTTCGGCGTTGGGCACTCCTCTACCTCTATCTCTGCAGCCCTGGGTATGGCAGCCGGAAACGATTACAAGGAGGAGAACGATCGTCAGGTGGTAGCAGTGATCGGAGATGGTTCATTGTCGGGGGGAATGGCATACGAAGCATTGAACAATGCCGGGAATGCAGGCAAAAACCTGCTGGTGATCCTCAATGACAACAACATCTCCATTGATCCCAGTGTTGGAGCCATGAAAGATTATCTTCTGGATATCACCACATCCAAGGCTTACAACAAGGTGAAAAATGATGTCTGGAACCTGTTGGGGTTCCTGAGTAAGATCACCCCAAATGCCAGACGCTATGCCCAGAAGATCGAAAACGCCATTAAATCCATTGTCCTAAAACAGAGCAACCTTTTTGAGTCCCTTAATTTTAGGTATTTTGGTCCCATTGATGGACACGATGTACTTCACCTGGCTGAAGTCCTGAAGGACATGAAGGAGATTCCCGGTCCTAAACTGTTGCATGTGATCACGCAAAAGGGAAAGGGATTTGCCAAGGCAGAAGAGAACCAGACCACTTTTCATTCTCCCGGAAAGTTCAACATGTATACGGGTGAAATCCTGAAAAAACCTGAGGATAAACCCCAGCCACCACTCTACCAGGATGTGTTCGGAGAAACCATCCTCGAGCTTGCGAAAATCAATAAAAAAATCATCGGCATTACTCCTGCCATGCCCACCGGATCATCACTTAAGCTCATGATGGATGAGATGCCCGACCGCACCTATGATGTGGGTATCGCCGAACAACATGCAGTAACATTTTCGGCCGGACTGGCTACAGCGGGAATGATTCCTTTCTGCAATATCTATTCCTCTTTCATGCAGCGGGCCTATGACCAGGTGATCCATGACGTGGCCATACAGAACTTACCGGTAGTCTTCTTTCTTGACCGGGCCGGACTGGTGGGAAGTGACGGTGCAACACACCATGGGGCTTACGACCTGGCGTTCTTCAGGTGTATTCCCGGAATGACTATCGCCTCACCGCTTAATGAAATTGAGATGCGTGACCTGATGTATACTGCACAACTCCGGCCAGCCGGACCCTTTGTGATACGGTATCCCAGGGGCAGGGGCGTTGCAGTTGACTGGAAACACCCTTTCAGTGAAATCGAAATTGGAAAAGGAGAGCAACTTAAAGATGGGAGTGATCTTGCCATCCTCTCCATTGGACCCATTGGTCAGGAAGCTTCCAAAGCCATTGAAAAACTAGAGAAGGAGCATATCAGTGTGGCCCATTACGATATGCGCTTTTTGAAACCGCTGGACAACATTTTGTTAAAGAGTATCTTCTCAAAGTATGACAAAATTATCACTGTTGAAGATGCCTCAATCGTTGGCGGACTTGGTAGTGCTGTCATTGAATACATGAATGACAATAGCTACAAGGCTAAGGTGCTTCGCCTTGGTATCCCCGACAGATTTATTGAGCACGGAACCCAGGAAGAGCTCTACAAAGAGTGTGGTTTTGATGCAGAAGGTATCGCCTCAGCCACCCGCAACCTGGTGGTCTCCAAGATCCTTACCAGGGCCATGTAAGCTCACAACTGTTCGCATATATTTTACCGCTACGTGGTTATCCGCTACGCGAATTACCGAAGGAACTGAGCCGTGAGGCGAATTACCGAAGGAACTGAGCCGTGAGGCGAA
>JBDLIX010000229.1:0-6971 GCA_039714655.1 Bacteroidota bacterium | reverse complement strand
CCACCCAGAAAAATAATCTCGATATCGGTATGTTCGGTCAGCTCCATCGCTACGGGCAAACAATAGGTAAATATTGTGGCCTTCAGATCTTTTGGTATACTTCTGGCAAAAGCAAGATTGGTGGTCCCGTCACTTATTATGATGGACATACCATCTCTTAGAAGCCTTACGGCCTTTTTTGCGATAACTTCCTTCTCCTTTTGGTTCTTTACAACATTGTCGTTATAGTAGTATAATTTTTGTATGGAAGAAACAGCCCCTCCATGAACTTTTGAAAGCAAGCCTTTTTTGGCCATTTCATTAAGATCTCTTCGGATTGTGTCTTCGGAAACCAAAAGTTCCTGGGCCAGTTTAATGGTAGTTACCTTATGATCTAAGCTGAGCTTTTCCAGAATGGAATCTTGTCTTTTCTCCTTTTGCATAGAGCTAATAATAATGGGGCAAATGTACGAATTTGAAAGAATATGAATAAAAAACGCGAAAAATACTGTAAATAATGCATAAAAAACGTATTGGAGGGATAGATTCCTCACCTCCCGGGAATCTCTGAATCAGATTGCCTTGATGTTTTAATTCATAATGCCGCTGATTTTATATTTGAACGTATTTTTGTATTGACATCAATGACAAAGTATAAATTTTGGGGTAGATATAAAACTCCATAAAGGATATAAAAAAGATGGTCTATTCACAAAAACTCCGTAAGCTTTTTCCCGGCATTACACTTCACGCCGAGGATCTGCTCCTGCTGGAGACATTCCAGATCAGATACCTGCCGGACCGGGTTGCTGCAAAAGAATTCGCCACCCTGATCCGCGAATATCCGGTGGTCCATAGATTCCTGGTCACAAAATACCCACCCATTAGCTCTTTTATAACCCGGATATTAGAGGAGCATAAACCAGCAGATGATAAAAACCTGGTTGAAGAATACTGCCAGGAAGCATTATGGGAAATTGCTGATCAAATTATTTACAACAAACATCCTGAGCTATTCGATGCACTGGCGCCAGTTAAATGGAACATTGAGGAGATTACCTCCGTCACCTCCCTTGAAGGGAAAGTGGTGGCTGATGTTGGTGCAGGCTCGGGTCGCATTGCCTTTCTGGTTGCACCTTTTGCCCAAAGCGTTTTTGCGGTTGAACCGGTGAGCAGTTTTCGCTCCTTCATGAGGGAGAAGGCGGTTTCACAGAGGGTGGTGAACCTGTATGTGTTGGATGGAACCCTTGATTCCATTCCCTTGCCGGATCACTCTCTGGATGTTTTAATCACCTCCAATGCCATTGGATGGAATCTCACTGAAGAGCTTATCGAGATTGAACGGGTAATCAAACCCGGGGGTCATGCCATTCACCTTCTGCGTTCAGAAAACAAGCAGGATAATCCATTTCATGATATCCTGGTTTCATCTTCATGGAACTATACATGCCTTCAGGGTGGAGATGAAAAAGAGTTGAGATTCAGGTATATAAAAAAGATCAAATCTGTGCATTGATGGGATATGCGTGTATGACTTAGAACGGAAAAATATTTTAATCGTTCTGAATAGCCGGGTGAAGAGAATACCTGATAGTAGGTAGTTCCCACAATGCGGAACTAAGTATCTTTGCAAACAGATGAAAGGGTTTTTCAGACATAGACAAAAAGATCTTTCGATCCTGCTGATCATTGTCATGGCGGCTTTGATGTTCAACAAAGTCCTGTATACCCACATCCATGTCCTGCCCAACGGATCTGTGGTCACACATGCCCACCCTTTTTCTAAAAGTACGGAAGGCAACCCTGCCTCTTCCCACCAGCACTCGAACACGGAACTCTTCCTGCTTAATCAGCTGAACATTCTGATGTTCTTTATCAGTGCTGCATTTGTTTTGAAGCAGTTTGCAGCATCCTCCTGCTTCAATGAGCCGGCCACGGAACGCCTTTTTACAGCCTTTGTCCCGCACTCCCCGGGAAGGGCCCCGCCAACCTGTATGTAAGTTTCTGATTACCTAATCCTTTCAAAGGGACATCGGTGTACCGCCCAGGCACCCGAATATTCACTTACATACCACAAATTCCAAATGAAGAAAGTACATATTATTATCAGCATCTTCCTGCTCACTCTCACCCAGGTGAGCCCTGCTCAGAAGCATTACACAGACGCCAATATTGTCGGACACGTTGTCTGCAGGGGAGAACACATTCCCTTTGCCAACGTAGCAGTTAGAGGCACCACCATCGGCACGGTCACTGATGAAACCGGTCACTTCCAACTGATCAACCTTCCCACGGGTGAACAAAAAATCGTAATCAGCATGGTCGGCTACAAACCCAAAGAACGAAAAATCACCCTTAAGGAGAATACGACCACTGAATTGAAAATCGAGCTGGAAGAAGACATTATGAACCTGGAAGAGGTTGTGGTCTCTGCAAATCGCAGCGAGCAAAAGCGTACCGAAGCCCCGGTAATCGTCAACACCATAGGCTCACAGATCTTCCACAGCTCCCAGTCCCAGACCCTGGGCGAGGGCCTGAATTTCTCGCCCGGACTTAGACTGGAGAATAACTGCCAGAACTGCGGTTTTTCACAGGTTCGCATGAATGGCATGGAGGGGCCCTATTCTCAGATACTGATCAACAGCCGGGCAATCTTCAGCGGACTGGCCGGGGTATACGGACTGGAACTGATCCCCTCCAACATGGTTGAAAAGGTGGAAGTGGTCCGCGGGGGCGGATCAGCCCTTTACGGCAGCAATGCCATTGCCGGAACCATTAACATAATACTTAGGGATCCCACCACAAACAGTTACGAAGGCGGAGCCACTTATGCGGTGACCGGGACAGGTATGGACGAATCGGGTGGAACTGCACCTGACTACTCAATTAACTTCAATACCTCTGTGGTGTCTGACGACCATAAGTCGGGGCTTTCGCTCTATGGCTTTACCCGCACACGGGAGATGTTTGATGCCAACAACGACAGTTTTTCCGAACTGGCCCAGCTGGAAAATCTCACCTTTGGCAGCAGGGTTTTCCACCGTTTCAGCAGCAAGGACAGACTGGCATTTGACTTTTTCGCCATCAATGAAGAGCGCAACGGAGGCAACAAGCAGGACTATCCCCTGCACGAACGTGACATTGCCGAGGCCCTGACCCACCGGATGAAGGTGGCTGCTCTGACCTACGAACGTTATTTCAGGGATTACGATATGCTTTCCCTGTATGCCTCCGGACAGTTCCTGAACAGGGACTCTTACTATGGGGCCGGACAATCCTTAAGTGATTACGGTAATGCCAGGGACAGGACATATAATCTGGGACTGCAATACAAAGCCATTTTTGGCACTTCATCCCTGGTCCTGGGTGTGGAAAACACCAGTGGTTTCCTGCTGGATAAGAAACTGGGCTATCCCGATCTGGTCAATGCCACAGTGGTTGACAATGTCATCACCGACATCCCCCATACGGAAAATATCATCATAGCCGACCAGTCGTCGGTCACCACAGGTACCTTTGCCCAATACGAACTGAAGATGAATCGCTTTAAAGCAGCCATGGGTGCCCGCTTCGATCACTACATTATCAGTGATCAGACCCACGAAAACGAACCAGCAAAAGACGGAAATGTGTTCAGTCCCCGTGTAAGTCTTATGTACGAGCTTACGGAATCTCTGCAGGCAAGAATTAGCTACTCACAGGGTTACCGCGCCCCTCAGATCTTCGATGAGGACCTGCACATCGAAACCTCTGGTTCGCGCCAGGTCATCCATGTAAATGACCCGGATCTGAAACAGGAAACCTCCCACAGCCTGATGGCCTCTCTGGACTTCAATAAGCAAATTGGCCGAATCTATACGGGCCTTCTGGTGGAGGCTTTTTATACCCGCCTGGTGGATGCCTTTGCCAACGAATTCGGCAAACCCGATTCATCGGGCACAGTCATCTACACCCGGGTAAATTCAGATGGCGGTGCCACCGTTCAGGGCGTAAACCTGGAATTCAAGCTCCGTCCTGCACGGGATTTCTCCTTAAGCTCAGGATTCACCCTACAAACCAGCGAGTTTGAGGAGCCACAGGATTTTGATGAAACGCACTTCTTCCGTGCCCCCAATACTTATGGATTCTTTGCCCTAGACTGGGACTTCAGCAAAGGTTTCTGCCTTTCGGGAACCGGGAATTATACAGGAAAAATGCTGGTACCCTATTTTGGCACAGAGAATCCCGAAGGGGAATTGCGAACCTCGGACAGCTTTTTCGATATGGGCCTGAAGCTGAAATACACAGTAATACTTAACGGGGCCTCCGTGGAATTTTCCGGTGGGATCAAAAATATCCTGAATTCCTACCAGGACGATTTCGATAAGGGCATCCACCGTGATCCTGCCTATGTTTATGGTCCACTTGCTCCGCGTACCGTATTTGTGGGCATCCGCTTTGGAAACATGCTAAGCCAGGAAACCGGTGTTTCAATCGCTTCGAAGCGAGGCCGCGGGCTTCGCAGGGGTCAGTCTTCACGCCCGGGCAGACGGAGGCAATATCGTAACTTGCATCATTAGAGCCAGGAAAGACAAAATCCATGGCCATAACCTGGAGGAAATTGAATAGTACCGGGTTTCTTTTTCAATCTTCAGACAGCTAAACGCTGATGTTTGGCTGACTTTCCGATTTTATTCTTACTTTCCATCTGATTTTCCAATCTGATTTTCCAATCTGATAATGAGAAGAAAATTATGGAAAGGTGCAGTAGTAATGATCATCCTGGTACTCGTTGTGCTTGGAGGGAATCAGGTGATCATTGGTCTGTTCAGTAGATTTTCAGATAAACTAATTCTGGAAAATCATGAGCTCAATGCCTTACAGGAATTGAAAGGAGCATTGGGTAAAATCCTGATCATCGATAACCAGTACCTGATCAATCATGAAGATATAAGGGCTTCCGTTGACAATGCCAACAGAAAGCTTGATGACTGCAGAGAGGTATTATCCCCGGTACACAAAGGGGAGATCTGGGGAAAGATTGAGTTCATGTTCATGTCTGTGGAAGAGAATGTGAACCACCTGATCAACGCTTCGCCAGAAAACGGGGTTTTGCAGCATATCATCTCCCACCAGATATTGGATCTGATTACTCAGGTAGAATTGCTAATCAATGAAACTGTTCAGGAGATTGGTGAATACGAGATCATGAATCGAAAAGTAAAGGTGCATGGTACGATCACAGTAGATATTATCGGGACCCTGCTTATATTTTTACTTGTCATTGGGAGCTTCAAGTTTATTAGAGGTCTTACCCGACCGATTGAACAACTGGTGGATACTACGAAGAAGATCGGAGATGGTGACAGGAATTTGCGGGTACAGGTGGATTCTAAAGATGAGTTTATGCAATTGGCCGATTCATTCAACTCCATGCTTGATGCCCTGAATAAAACCAGCATCTCGGAGAAATACCTGAGCAACATTCTGAATAATCTTTACGGAGCCCTGTTGGTTACCGATGCTGAGGCCAGGATCAGATCCATCAACGCTGCAACTTCCAGGATGCTGAATTACGAAGAGGCTGACTTAATCGGCAAAGAGATCCTGCCTTTATTTAATGAGGAGAAAAACTCAATGAGTTCAGAGAGGAAGGTGGAAACGAATCTCAAAGAAATTTCAAAGAAGCTTGCAAAAAAAACAGGGATGCTGGACAGGGATGATCATGAAATACCTGTTTTTGTGACTTCGGTGGTACTCAAAAACAGTGAAGGGGATCCGGAAGGAATGGTAGTGGTTGGACATGATCTGACAGAAGAGAAAGAAAATGAGGCGAGATTGGAGAAACTCAGAAAGGAGCGGATGATCGCCATTCATGAGGCTCAGGAACTTGAGCGCCTGAGGATCTCAAGGGATCTGCACGATGGACTTGGTCAGCTTTTAACCGGTATTTCCTATTCGGTACATAAGATACAGGAGGAGCATAACATCGATAAAGGTTTTGCCGAACGACTGCAAAAACAGGTAAATACCGCCATTCAGGAGACAAAAAGTATTGCGCAAAATTTAGCGCCTAATGTGCTGAAGGACTTTGGTCTGCTTGCAGCCATTGAAAACCTGGTTCAGCGGACAAACCTGCTTAACAGGACACAGTTTATCTTTAACAGTTATTCGTTCACTGAGCGGGTTGATGCAAAACTTGAAAAAGCAATTTTCAGAATTTGCCAGGAAGCAGCAAACAACATTATCAAACATTCCGGAGCAACTAAGGCAACCATCGAACTTCACAGGGTAGAAGATATGATCGTGTTGGTAGTGGAAGATGATGGGAAGGGATTTGATATTGAAAAATTGAATCAAAAGGAAGAGATAAAAGGTTTTGGACTGATCAGTATGCGGGAAAGAGTAAATGCCTTCGATGGCGATTTTTCAATTCATTCGAACCCGGGCAGTGGGGCCGAAATTGTCATTGAGATCCCATGCAGGAAAAAAAAGAACAATGGAGACAATTAGTATATTAATTGCCGATGATCACAAGCTTATTCATAATGGGATCACAGATATCCTTAAGTCACTGGAGTACCTGAAGATTATTGGACATGCCTACAACGGACAGGAAGCACTGGAGCAGTCGCTGGCACTTCAACCGGATATCATTTTTATGGATATAGCCATGCCAGAATTGAATGGAATTGAAGCCACCAGGCTTATCCGAAAGGAAAATTCCCATTCTAAGATCATCGCACTGACTCAATACGAAGAAAACGAGTATGTGGTTCAGTTTTTAAAAGCGGGGGGGAATGGTTATCTCCTGAAGAACTCGAGAAAAGATGAATTTGTCGCTGCAATTGAAGCAGTGCTGAATAATCAACGCTATCTGAATTATGAATTGTCTCAACAAATGCTCAATTCACTCATTGGCAATGGATCTGCTCCCGAAGAAAACAAGGTTCACCTCACCCGCAGGGAAATTGAGATCATCAAAAAGATTGCAGAAGAGAAGCATAACCAGG
>JBDLIX010000228.1:0-7026 GCA_039714655.1 Bacteroidota bacterium | reverse complement strand
GCTTTCCCAACCTGCTCAAGGGCTCCCGGGAAAGGCTCCCCTTGCAAACAGATCAATCACTTCGTTGTAGTTCAGATCAAATTGAATATACCGCCGCTTTCCGGCCGGAATCACAGTGCTTTCCTGATTTAAAGGTAATGGAATCTCCTGCCCCAGCTCCTCAAACAAGCTAAGTTTATCAGATTGTACAGGTAGTTCAAGCTTCCCTTCTCCGTAGACATGCCAGTACACCACCCAGTGTTTATGGTTGTGCTCAAAAATAAAGGCACGTACCTCTTTACTCTCCGCATCAATTCTGCAACAGGGATCAGTGGCCAGCAAGTTTACTGCCACATCCTCATCCCAAAGTACATTCAACCAATCCCCAAAATGACTCCGGTCTTTCACCGGTAGTTGCAATAGTGTAAATTCATCAAGTGGAGTTTTGAGTTTGTTGCCGATGCGTGCCATTCTGTATACCATCTTTTCCAGGGTAAAGCCTATGTAGTCATTCGTAATGTTCAAACGGATAATGGCTTCATAATCGGTAAGTTCAAAACCGACGATCAGATGGTCATCCTCTTTGTATACTGTATCTGCACCATAGCTTACCTGTTTTGCGGGATAGGCCAGCTTGATCTCATTGTCATAAGGCATCTTCTGCGTGATGGAAAAGGCCGGTATCTCCACTCCCTCCATCAGGCACTCCTGCCCACTGGCTTTATGAATCAGGTTGCGGGCTGTTCCGTCACTACCCAGCACAAGGCGCATTGCTGCATTCTCGATAATTATATCTGTGCCCTTATGATTCTGATCAGCATATGAGCATGACCACATACTTAACACCAAACCCAGCAGCAGATAACGGATAACGACAACTGATTGATATGCAGGAATCTCTCTAATAATAAATCCAAGCAACAATACAATAATTTTTCTTTTCATTTTTCCTATTACTTGTCTCCGGTTTCTGCAACGGCAAAAAATTCACCTCGCTGCATCAGTCTGTATATCCGCTCACCGGGAAATTCTGAAAACAGTACCTGAAAGCTGGCTTCCTTTTCCGAATTTACATACCAGCTGCCCATTAAATATACCCGGCCCTTGTCATCTGCAGCCAAAGAATTGATCATCCGTGCCGCCCTTCCATCCTGGTCGACAATCTTGCCATGATCCGTAATGGTCCGGTCATCTCCCTCTTTGAAGGATATACTCCTTAGTCGAAGATCTGAATTGTAACCTACCTCGTCCGGATCATCGTCCCGGTTAAATTCAGCCGCTTCTGTACGCTGTTGATTCAAATCGTTGTACTGAACAAAATAGAGCCTGTCCCCTCCAATAGCCGTCTCAAGAAAAGTGGAACCAATAGGGGCAATGGTCTCGAATGCCTCACCGCTATGGATATCCTTTGAAGGATCAAAGCGCCATACACGCTCGTCACCCCCACCCCAGGCTCCCATGGTAAAGAGGCATTGCTCCCTGCCCGGAAGGGCTCCTGCCCAGGTCCATGAACGCTTTTTAAGCAACTTTTCGTCCGTTACAGGGGTTCCGTCAACCAACTCCCCTTTTGGAAGCACATCTTCATAGGTAATGATTTTCCTCTTTTCCGGATTGTAGCAATAAAGATTGCCCTGGTCATTTTCATATTTCCAATGCAATTTCCACAGAGAAAACCAGCAATTCCCATGGTTATCTACATAGAACCAGGGAACCATTCCGGTCTTCCCATGAGTAAGCTGACCCAGGTCTTTCTTCTCTCCCGATACTATGTCAATGCTGTAAAGATGGCATCCGTCATTCTTTATTAAATCATCTTTAAATGGAGCCACGAATGCATAAAGCACTTTCCTTTCCGGATCCAAACCCACAGCTGAATAAATGGAGTACCGGGGCTTCACAACTCCAAAGTCACGGAATTTACCGGTGGCCAGTTCATAACCCAACACATGTGCCCCGGGATAGGCAGCTATCCCTTCGGGCCAGTAGTTGGAGAGGTGTGTCGAAAAATAGAGCCAACCGTCCAGTTCCACAATCGGACTATGGATTTTTCCCTGCCGGGTATTCAGGTGATCCTCACCGCATACCACCGTCATATCTTCGGCTATCATGGTATGCTCCCTGGTTTCCGGATTGTACTTGTGAAATCCTGCCCCGTGCCCGATGGAATGGGTGGAAGTTCCGAAATAACAATTGCCGTCCGAGGCAACAGTTATCCCCTGCCACTGACCATCCCACTCCTTGCAGATCTCGTTCATGGAATAGGAAATATATCCGGATATTTCTCCTTCACTTTGTTCGTCTCCTGATACCAGATCCTGCGTTCCGGACTGACAGGAACTTAATAATGCAGCGAGTAAAAGCAAATGAGCTATTCCGGTTATTGAATTGATTTTCATAATTCCTTGTATTGATTTTATATCCTTATAGATTTTTCACATTTGCTATTTCATATACATGGACATCATACTTCTCCCAAACATCCGCTATATCTCCCCCCTTTACTGACATTTTACCGGGAAGTTCAAAAAGCTTCTCCACTTTCATCGCCTCAATGCCTTCAATGCGAATTGTTGCCTGCTTGCTTTGTTGATCTCTATTGGCGACAATCAGATAGTATTTCCCCTGCCATACTTTCAGCATAGCATCCAGTTTACTACCAACGGGCAGGATCTCTACCTTATTCTCTGCATCATCGGCCACAAATATGGGCCACATATGGTTCACTTCCTGATACCATCCACGCAAACGCTGGGTCTGATGTTTTTGTCCAACGATCCAATTGTATAATCCGTTGGCACCGTAGATCACATTCAAATAGGCTTCATTCCTGAGTCCATGCCAGTCGTCGCTCCGCAAGGAAAGCGGAGTTGAAAAATGTAATGGTACAACTTCATCATAATGTATACTGAAGTATTGATTGACCTCAGCCAGTTTAAAGCGTCCCTGGTCCAACATCTGTTCTGTCTTTGTTTGGAAAGGCGTATTGCGCCATGCCAGTCCCGGGCGGCTCATGATCTTCACATAACAATAGCCCACCGGCGGATGGTTGTTGTTGGGCCAGGGTGGCACATCTCGATCATACAGGAAGCTGGAATCGTGATGTCCCCAGATTAAAAGCCGGGGTGACGAAAACTGACCCATCACACGCTCCATATCCTTTCTAAAATCGATCCATTCCCGGGTCAGCTTCCAGTAATAAAACTGGTGACCATACGTTCCCAAAGTGCCAGGGTGACTTATTAATTCCGGACTGCGCGGATCCAGTCTGAATGTATCCAGGGTAGCCGGTTTATAGGGACCAATAAAGAGGGTATACGCATTTCTTTTCCAGGCATTTTCAAGATCTGCATATGAATCCACACCCTTATAGTCGCCATAATACTGTCCTTTAAAAACATTGGCCCCCATATCAACGGTTTCACAAAAATCCATGATATGGTTTGAGGCAAGCACGGGAAAAAAGCGGAAATCGTCGTTGATGATCAACCGGCCTGTTTCATCAATCCATACCTTTTCTATGGGAGGTAAAGGACTTCTTCTTGTATGGTTGATCCTGCCGAACCGGCTGGTCTGCTCACCCAGAAGCCTTTGATCCCCATCCAGGTAACGTACCGTCACCGCATGATCCATCACCGGCAGGGAATTAATAGCAATATGGTTGATATCCACTGGTATGGTGGTTATTCCCTCCTTCAGTTGTACCTTAAGTTGCTGCACGATCCGCTTATCCCTCAGGTTGATCACTTCAACCTGCAATTCACCCTGTTGGGGAACGGGCCGGTAGCGATTATGAACCTCCACATACACACTGTCCTCTTCCGGATAATAGAATTCCTGGTCCAGGCACATATCTACAGCCTCCGGAACTTCAATGGGGAAAGAATGTATGTGCTGTTGCTCCCCGTCTACCGTCAGTCCCACATGGAACTCCGTTAAACGTCCGAGTCCTGCCTGATACTCCAGGATCACCTCCCTGGTCTCATCAGCCAGCAGTTGAAGCGTCTCTGAAGAAGAGCCCTCCCCCTTAATACCACCTTCTAACTTTACCTGACAGGCAGCACCCTCGTTCGCCAGGGTAATCTTCGCCTGGTTCTCTCCGGCATATAACTGGGGATGGGAAACAAAATCCTGTGACTGATCCTGTTCATCCTCGTAGCGTTTGCCAAATGTTATATTTCTTATACGTACACCCGGGGGCCCGGACAAGATCAAACGGCCCATCTCCATATTATTGGCCGACTGTCCGCTCCAGTAAACCTCCCTGCCCAGGCTCTTCCACTTTACATTCAACCCGAAAGGATGGAAGGAAACTCCTTCCATTTCCAGGACCTTAAAAGGTACGGTAATCCGGTATCCATTCTCCAGCAAATCGCGATTGATTCCCAAATCAGCTGCAGGAACAAACTCCCCGTCGGCTGTGTAACCCTGTTTCTCAATGGTCGTCCCTTTGTAGACCTCTCCTTCGGCATCGATCCTGATCACATGATAGAGATAGCGGAAATGATTGTCATAACTGATCCGGATATCGGGATTCAGGTAGATGGAAATCTCCTGGGCATTTTCTCTCCCCGTTACAGTCAGGTAAATATTCTCTCTGTCATTTGAAGCCCGGATACCGGAACCAGCCAATGAAGCTGTATCAGAACCCCATGTTGACCGGATAGAACGGGAAGGGAAATCCACCCCCCTGGCCGCCAATGCTTCAGGACTGCTTCCCAATTCATAAGCCCTTACTTCATCCACCCAAAGGCTGGTGGTCTGTTCTGTGCCCAGTATGGTGATTTGTAACAATATCTTCTTAACCGGCTTTTGTGCCATAAAACCCATACGCCGGCAATCCCAGTCATGATCCGTGATATCCAGGCTTAACATGGGTGAGACCTCCTGCATGGTACCATCATGATGGTATACGAACAGTGTTACATTGGCATAATTATCTCCTGTTAATCTGTATGTACCCTGACTGTTGATGGCGTTGTTAATTTTTGACCACAACTCAATAACAATGGGCTTGATCTCCTGCTGGTTCAGGTGGATCAACTGTGCCACTCCTGTTCCGTCTGCATAGACTACATCTCCACGTAAAGATTGAGCACCGCTCACAGCCTCATCTGAAACAACCGAAGGGTGACGATACCTGGCACCTACCCAGCCAACCCACTGATCCTCCCTTGGAAATTGCCAGTCGGCAGGTAAGTTTCCCTGTCTCTCCTCTTTCTCGAAACTGTGGTTCCTAACCAGGTTCACCCCATCAAGCTGTTGACCCAGGTACACTTCATCAATCCAGACCTTGCCGGATTTTTTTCCATCTCCGGATAAAGTGAAGGTAATCTCTCCGCCCCATTTCAGTTCAGTAAGCCTGATTTCCCGTTGAACCTGTTTCCATCCCTTTGATGCCGGCAAATCCATGGCTATTTCACTGGCGGGTAAATCCGCTATGGTTCCCAACTTGATCAGCGCGGTAAACGATTCCTTGCCTTTCAGACCGGAAGTTTTATACCAAAAGGAAACCGTGATCTCCTTTTCTGCAGCCAGCGGTAAGCCAAAAGGCATATCTCCATCTTCCACATGAAAGAAATCGCTGAATACGGTTGCTGTTGCATCTTCTTCCCCCCGTACCATCTCAATGGCATGTTCTCCGGAATGGCTCTCTTTACTGATGGTCGCACCATCAGATAAGTTCCAGTAAGGCAAATTATCCTTTGCTTCAGCCTCAATATGGGATCGAAACCGACTCTCGTGCCTGCGATCCAGCTTTATATGATTTACAAGCAAATTCTCAACATCCCCGTTCGGGAATAAATTCTGATTCTCCTGACCTGATAACAATACCTGTAAAGAGAAGAGAAGGACAAACCCAATTGTACTACGTTTCATTATTCGTATATCTTATTAATTAACCAATTAAAAATACAAGAAGCTATTTGTTGGTATCCATCTTTATTAGGGTGTACACCATTATCCAGAGGATATGAGTTATAAGTATCTATATGAAGATCAAGAGGAATAATTGAACAATTAGATTGAAAGTTGTTGTCGAAATATTCGATATATCTTTGATTTAACCTGCGATGTATCTTCGTCCAGCCTGTTTGTGTATATTTTTCTCCATAATTAGCATAAAAAGCTTCTTTTCTTTTATTTGGAGCAGGAGTTAAACAGATGCCTATTTGAATATTGCTGTTATAATGAATCAATTGCGTCAAGTAATATTCAGTATGCATAAACATTTCATCAATTGATTTATCGATTGCTTCCACAGAAGTAGTATCTGCCCTAAAGCAATCATTTATCCCAAGTTCAATAACAACAAAATCAGGCGTGTATTTT
This sequence comes from Bacteroidota bacterium, assembly GCA_039714655.1. Classification (GTDB taxonomy): domain Bacteria; phylum Bacteroidota; class Bacteroidia; order Bacteroidales. Next base: position 717 of record JBDLIX010000228.1, on the reverse strand, counting down.
ACAACATTCTCAAAGTAATGCTTAAAATTCAGTGTAGTATCGCTCCCCGATAAGTGAAAGACAAAAGGACTTTCAAAATTATTTGAAAACCACTCCCAGGTTTTTCCGCCATATCCTTCATGTATCCCACCCCCTTTCGCTTCTTTTGTCCCAATAAAATGAATGGGATAATGCATATTATCCTGACACAGTTTTTTTACGCTGGTCGCATAAATCCCGGCATTTGTCAGACTATTACCGGTCATTAAAACATTGAGTGTATCACTTAATTTCTTGTCAGCTACAGTATAACAAACCTTCGTTTTTCCTTTACCTGTTTTTGTCCCTGCCTTGTTAAAAGCATTTATTGTCAAATTATAATTACGGGACTTTCTCCCTTTGATATTAAAGGTATATTTAATAGAATCACCCGCACCTAATTCAGGAGAAAATCTGAACGTACAATCCTCATTATCAAAACCATGCAATATATTTTCATAATACACAGAGGTTTCTGTATACGGACTGCAGCAAATTTCAGGAGGTAAAATCAATTGCATATCATGATGGGCACAAGACACCAATAAAAAAGCAATAAAGACAGAAACAATTATTTTACATCTTCTAAGAGTCATCGACTATTTAATAAAATATCATTTCTTATTCATTACCATCGCACCCACCTGCTCGATGGCCTCCACATGGTGCTGGCGATACTGTTCAACCGTAGCCCGCCAT
>JBDLIX010000227.1:0-7201 GCA_039714655.1 Bacteroidota bacterium | reverse complement strand
TACAATTGAAAGCTGAGGGTTGAAAGCTTTAAGTCTTCAACTGTAAGAATCAGATGGTCTGTAACCGGATTGGGATAGGCATTAACCGAAAGGTTTATTCCGGCGGCTTCTTCAATGTCTGTTACTACCCAAATCTCATAAGGCTGTTGTACGCCCTCTGCTATCGAACCACTTGTGCCCGAATGGGTTTGGTATGTAACCTGTCCAACGGTATAACTCACCGAACCTCCACTTCCGGAAGCGTTGCCGCCTGTGGCGGGTATTGCTTCCTGTGCTTGTAATCCTGTTAGTCCGAAACCTAACAGAATTGTGATAATAAATATTAGCTTTTTGAGTCTCATCTGATCCTATTTTTTAAGTTATGCTATTTACCCTGAAATCCTCTTTCACAGGCACTTCAGGGCTGTTATAGCCAAAATTCCAACAATATCATTTGCAAGACATAGAAGGTGATTTGAGCACAGACTAATATGCGGGCTCATAATGATGTTGGGGTTGATGGCATTACTACTCTAACGAAATTTCTGAAAAAAAGGTTGCATAAGATTGTATAGCGGAAAAATGGATTTGGCTAATTAAGGGAAGCTTTCAGCTCCACTTTAATTATTAAGAATATCTCCTTCCGTATTGTTTGAGAAAACAATGCCTGATTCTGTTATTGTTGATTGGTTAAGGGTTATTCCATAGGTGGCTGAGTTGGATATAGTGCAATCGGTAATGGTTGGAAAGTCTATGGTTCTATAACAGTGAATCATTCCCATCTCCGGATAGGTCCGGCCATTGCCATCAATTACATTACCACCATTGGTCAGGATACAATTATTCAACACAGAAGTTGAACTCTCCTCTCCAAATACCAAAGCTCCCCAGTTTCCATTACCTTCTTCTTCGTCTTTAAAATACAAAGAGAACTTTATGGGTTCTTCTGAAGTGCCATTAGCTATCAGGTTGCCTGAGTAGGAGTTTGATACACTGTTATAGCCCATTGTGAAACTGCCGCCGCTTCCAAGTTGGATTTCGGTACCCGGTTCTATGGTTAATGTTGCATTGGCATAAAAGGAGAGTCCGCCGAATACATACGGATAGTCTCTTTTTTCAAGGGTGGCATCCTCATTTAAACCACTCCCACCTGAAATATAAAAACCGCCGGTGCTTTCAAAAAGATTGGACTCATCTATGATTTGATATTGTTTTATATTCACTACTGCACCATAATCACTGCAGTTCTTAATTGTATTATTGGTAATGGTAGCACTGGTAGCGTCCATGTCAATTCCATATCTGCTACATTCCTGAATGGTACAATGATTTACTACAGCACCACTACCCTGGACCTGTAATGCCCTCTGGTAGCCACTTACGGTATATCCCGCACCTGCATATTCAATAATACAATGGTCTAAGACAGAATTATCCGATATCATCAAACCTGCCCAGTCACCTCTGCTTTTTTCATCTTTTGCCGAGGTGAATACCACAGGCTCTGTCTCAGTGCCAATGGCTGTTAAACGGCCGGATGTTGCCCTGAAATAACCCACATTCATCATGTTATTGCTTTCTAACTCAATAAAGGTTCCGGCCTCAATTGTCAGATTGACATCTGAATATAGATTGATACTTCCATCAATATAATAAGGTACATCCTGTGCATACCAGGTAATATCCGTTTCCGGGCTGAAATACTCATCTCCGACAACCGCAATGTCTTGCTCTCCAAAGAATGAACTTGTGCTGCCAATTGTTTCAACAGCAGCTCCATAAAGCCTGATAGGATTACTAGTATTGTTAAGGAGGGTATTGTTCTCAAATGATAAGAATTTTGCATTTTCCGATAATGAAATCCCAAAGTTTGCAGCACCTTCAATGATGCTGTTCTTGATGGAAACTTCACACTCCTCTAAATGAATGACACCAAAATCGGTATAATACTCCCAAACAGGATAACTATTGTAACCAGCATTTCCTCCATATTTAACCTCACAATACTCCATTATTGATTCGGCTGAGGCCGTTGAGGTGAAATAAATATATCCCCATGAACCTGGTGTCGTACTATTGTTAGCAGGTAAGAATTTAATTGGTTTGTCAGAAGTCCCCTGCGCAATGAGCTTCCCATTTATCTCAAAAAGCTTCTTTTCTTCAAAATAAACTTCAGCCCCAGGCTTAATGGTCAGAGAGCCATTAATATCAATATTGCAGCGTACCAAATGCATCCCCTCTTCCCAAACTTCATCTCCATCAATATCATCACAATGCTTAATAAAAGGAGAAGGAAATACTTCTATTGTTTTATCAATCGTTTTCAGGCTATCGGGATGATTCCCAGCGGAAAGGATTACTTTGTACTGCCCTTCCACATCATAAGTGTGACTAACTTCCACGCCTGTTGCATTATCACCATCACCAAAATCCCAGGCATAATAAGATGAAGGTGCAGAACATGATGCATTAAAGTTAAGAGCCATTTCTGCATATAAGTCGCCTTCGGTCGTCTCAAAACACAAACCAGATTCCGGGTTATTTATATCGTCTGTTTCATTCTCTTTTTCACAAGAAAATAATGATCCTGCAAGGATCAGGATAATTACTTTGGATGGTAACTGAGGGTGCTTCATTGTAAATCTTTTTTTTGAATGATAGTTGGGTTGAATGATTAATTACGAAAAAGCTGATAATTTGTTGCAAGTTTATTGGTAGCAACTTGCGTTAATTTTTGGAGCTGCGGAATGTAACCATTATCGATTATTTCAGTATAAAGGTGGTATAATTGATATTGATGCGCCCCCAACTGCATTTGACCCTTCTTTTCATAAGTGTTCTATCCCTGTCGGTTCTTGCCCAGGAAGATATGACTCATTACTTTGACGACGGAGGCATTGCCACATCCTATAGACTATTCAAGGTAGGCTACGATCCCGTTAACGGTGAAATCCCGGTTATGTTTGAGCACCGGATCGGCAGACACGTTTCCATTGAGTGGGGAACCGGACTGGTCTCCCTGAAAAGGCAAGCAAAATTGTATGAAGAGATCGAAACTCCCTCTGGAACAGGATATAATGTCTGGGCCAATCTCCGGATCTATTTGAAAGGATATTATGAACGATTCTATATGGGATTCCAGCCTCGCATCAGTTTCCTGGCTGGCAAAAGCTATACGGATATTGTCTTCTTTAACGCCGGATACCAGCGTCCCATTTACGGGCGACTGGTTTTCGATATAAATGCAGGGATGGGTGTAAGAAGTTATAAAGAAGACGATACGGTGATCAACACGGTTGTTTATGAAAACGGAAGGGGAAGTGCTTTCTTCATTCCTCTACAATTCAAAATCGGATACGCATTTTAAACCATTAAAACCATGAACAGATTCATCCTTTTTACCATTGCTCTAACCTTAATGCAGAACGCCTTTTCCCAGGAAGTGGAATTTAACCTTCAACGGGGCGAAGTAAAAAGAGATAAGATCACAAAAAGAACCTTTGGAATTGAGTCCCTGGGGTATGACGGTGAATTTGCCTACTTTCTTTATCTTCCCTACCAGGCAGTATTCGATGAGACCTCCATTGGGGGTATGCAAAACCACCTCATTGCCAGGTTCGACCGGGATCTGAACGAAGTGGGTAAGCAGGAAATTATTCTGGAGAACGATAACAGGAAAAGAACATTTCATGGGGTATCGCTGGCAAAAAACCGGCTCTATCTTTTCTCGGCTTTCCAGAACGAAGAGCACAAGAAGCACTATCTCTTCGTTCAGACCATAAATAAAGAGACATTGCTGCCAGAGGATAATATGAGAAAGATCGGGGAGATCGACTATTCCGGCGTTAATAAGTACTATGAGACTCAGTTTCACCAGGAGCTTTCGCCCGATAGCACAAAGATCCTGGTATACTACAACCTCGTTAACAAGGACGACGAAAATATCCGGTATGGAATGTATGTCTACTCATCTGATATGGAACTGATCTGGAAGAAGGAGCATGTGGTCCCTGAAATCTCAGGAGGCGTATTCAGCTTCCAGCGGTTCAGGATCGACAATGAAGGCAATGTCTATCTGAAAGGAACCAACTTTACCGATCTGGACAACTATTATGAAACAGCAGCTTTCAAAGACCGGGAGTTCTTTTCAAAGGACATTTTCTATGCCGATGTACCCAACTATGTGACCCAGCTTTACAGATTTTCTGCAGATGGGACACAACAGCATGTTAATATTTCGCTGCCCGATAAATTTGTACGCAGCCTGACTTTCCTTCCGGAAGCGGATGGAGCGCTTTTTTGTGCAGGGGTCTGGTCCGATCCAGGAACCATCAGTGCCAGGGGAACCTTCACTTGTGCCCTCGACTTCAACAGTAAAAAGATCTCACAACTGAATTCAATGGAGTTTGGCCAGGATATGATCGAGCTGGGATTTGATGAGAAGGAGCTGCAAAAGTTCCGGAAAAGCATCGATAACAAGCAGGAGTGGGACCCATTCGATTATCTTCTAAGTGATGTCATGAGCACCGGGAACGGGGATAAATATTTTGTCGCTGAGCAGTATATCCGGGGGACGAAGATCGAGAAGTCGGGCCATATGATAACCTACAGGTCTATTTTTCTGCACAACGATCTCTTTGTGACCAGGCTGAACGAAGACAATTCCATTGGTAAGATCCAAAAGATCAGCAAACGGCAATATGGACCTACTGTGGACCATTTTAATTCCTATGCCCTCCTGGAAAAGGAGAACCACCTCTATTTCGCTTTTATGGAGATCATGAAAAAGAATACCATGCTGAAGAATGCAGAACCGGGTAATACCTACCTGGTTGAACTCTCCGAAGCCGGAAGCATTACAAAGTCGGTGATCCCGGAAGTGGAAGCAAAGAACCGGCTGTTCCTTTTGCCCGGGACCGGCATGCAGGTATGGGACCATGAGTTGATCTACTCCACCATAACGACCAACTTCAAGGACTATTCGGTAGAAAAAATTATTCTGACGCCCAATTATGTAGCATCAGTACCTGTGGAATAACCGGTAGTTAAACCGGGATTAAGTTCAATTATTCTATTCTGCTTACCTGATAGTTCTTATTGCTCCACATATCGTTTAACTTTTCCGCAATAAGCGTGACAGGCAAAGGGAGTTTACCACAGTTCATTTCGAAAGCACTACTGCATAACCAGTTCACCGTTCTGATAATATTCTTCTTTGAGGACTTCACCTGATGTGCTCCACATGGTCTGTTTTCCCGTCTTCCGGTCAGCTTCAAAAGTCACACTGGACGAAAGGTTACCATTCTCATGGTACCAGTTCCACTCGCCTTCTCTGGAGCCATCCATTATCTCACCTGAAACCTGCAGCTGGCCCGATTCATAATATACTCTATATGGACCAGACTGTTTTCCCTTTTCGTAGGTTGATTCCGCAAGAAGACTCCCCGACTCTGCGTAAAACGTGTTCCACACACCTTCCCGAAAACCAGCACCTATCTCCCCGCTCTCAAAAACATCGTGTGTTCCGGAGAAGTAGGAATAATAAATCCCATTCCCCTCCTTAACTTCCTCTTTCCCATCAGGATCCCAGGAATTACTAACCAGGTAGATGTTGTTATTGTACCCCCCCTCTTCCCTGAGAGTACCATTCTCATAATAGGATTTCCAGGTGCCGATACGTAAACCACCCTTTATTTCGCCGGATGCAGAGACCTTTCCATCCTCCCAATAGCCCACATAACTTCCGTTCCGGTTAACCACCAGCTGATTGCCCTCACGGTCCCATACATTCTCAATTAACATGGTATCTGAGTGTAGATGGGAAACCTCCTCTGCTTTCTTTCCATTATTGTGATATTTGGTCCAGCAACCAATCTGCTCCCCCCTCTTTATCTCACCGGCATATGCCAGATTCCCATTCTCATGCCAGTATTTCCACAATCCGCTCCTCCTGCCATCGATATAAGCCCCCGAATCGGAGTGCATCCCTTCACTGTAATAGTTGATCCAAACCCCGTTCTCAAGCCCGTTGTTATACATACCGGTCCCTGTTAACTTGCCGTCTTCATCATACCAATACCATAAGCTGTCCTGAATTCCTGCATTATAAAAACCAACACATTGCTTGTTACCGTTGTCATACCAGTAGGTCCACTCCCCGATCTCACGACTTTGCTTCATCTCCCCCTCCGACATCTTCTGTCCCGATTCGTAATGGTGTGTGATCAAACCATTGACCCCCTGTTTCACTGTAAATGCAATAAACGAAAGCGCCAGGATACTAACAATGATCAGTGGCATACGAATCCTGTTAAACCCCGGAACACCATTATATTCTCCGCTCTCCAGTTTCGATAGCAATGCCACATTAATCCTCCTGAATGCAAGCCGGTATCCCTCATAGATCGCGATCCCGTAGAACAGCAGATCCATGGGATGGAACGAGTAAACCAGTAAATCGATGATCAGACCAAAATTGAGATAAGTTAGTGTCTCAAAGTAACCAAGCGACTCCTCCTGCGTTATAAAGCCCACTTGACTGAAGAGGTTGCCAAGCATGCATCCCAGCAATGAGAGGAGTGCACCTAAATAGCCAAATTTCTTATCAATTCCAGCTCCAAAGAACCGGACAGTGAGCCCAACCAGCAGTCCCACTCCTACCGCCATGAAACCAATCTGAGATTCTGTCGATACCGTTATCACAGCCCAGATTACAGCGCTGATTACCGTGGCCAGTATCCCTCCAATCACAGCATAATAGAAATCCTGATGCTCCTTCAGTTTCTCCAGGTCCTCTTCGGTAATCTCTATATTCACCGGTTCCTCCGGTATATGATCATGTTTCTTCGGGACCTCCTTAACCTGATCTTTTTTGGTTTCATCCAGCTTAAAGTGTTCACACTCACCATCAAAATCAGCAACTTTATGGGTCAGATCACACAGTAATCCCTGTTTGAAATCAAGTTCCCGGTGTGTACATTTTCGGCAAAATTTAAGACTCTCCTGTCGTGTCATGGTAAAAATGGGTTTCAGGATTGTTGGATTTAAAACTTATATACGGATTCAACAGGTTTTGGTTTCTGTTACATTTGGAAAAAACGAACAACCTGGCCATTTCGGACCGATTCTGGTTGACAAGGCAAATGATCTGGTATCCTGATGTTTAACTAATTTATCGCGTTCCGGCGAAGGATGATCAACGCTTCCGGTTTTTCCAAACTGG
>JBDLIX010000226.1:0-7225 GCA_039714655.1 Bacteroidota bacterium | reverse complement strand
CCAGTTCGCCTTTTCCATCTTATTCATCACGGCCTCCATCTTTATCATCAGGCAGTTTTCCTACATGAGGGAGGCTGACCTGGGATTCAACCGGGAGGATGTGCTCTATATCCGGACCAAGGGGAGGGTATGGGACCAATACCCGGTAATCAAGCAGGAACTGGAGCAACTCTCATACGTGAAAGGGGTCAGTTCGGCTTCCGATATCCCGGTGCTGGTGAATTTCGGGGAAATCGACTGGGGGGAACGGGACGGTGACCACAACAAGTTTGCCAGGGTAATCCGTACCAGTCCCGACTTTCTTTCCACCTTTGATATTGAGCTGCTGGAGGGTGATTATTATAGTGATGAGCGCGACACGCTGAACTACAGTTATGTGGTGGTGAGCCGTTCTCTGATCGAATTGATGGGCTGGGAGGATCCGGTGGGACGGGAAATGTACATATGGGGAGATGACCGCATTATCCTGGGGGTAACCGAGGATATCAATTTCTTTCCTTTCAACCTGGAAACGTTTGGAGGCGATGCCCTGATATATGTCTATGAACCGGTACAGGATTACCTGTTTGTCAGGGTGACTCCCGGTACTGCTAAAGAGCAGCTTTCAGCCATTGAGGATGTGTTCCATAAGCACAATCCGGGATATGAGCTTGAGTACGATTTTGTCAGTAATTACGAATTTAGCATGCTACAGAATTCCGAAAGCATCAAACTCGTTTTCAAGCTGTTCTCGGCCATTGCCATTTTTATCGCCATTATGGGCCTGATCGGACTCTCCCAGTTCAATAACAGCAGGCGGACCAAGGAGGTGGGGATCCACAAGGTCAATGGGGCACAAACGAGATCGGTGGTCAATCTGCTGCTTTTCGAATTTATGAAACTGGTGGTGCTTTCCAACCTGGTGGCCCTTCCGCTTGCTTACCTGGGTCTGTGGAAACTCTTCCAGTTTTTCAACTATTCAGTCGAGTTGAAGATCACGGTATTTGTGATCGTATTTCTTCTTTCTGTCCTGCTCTCTTTACTTACCGTATTGTTCCATGCACTGAGAACTGCCCGGGCCAACCCTGTGGATAGCCTCAGGTACGAGTAGCTGAGGTCACTTCTTCATGATCTTGAACACAGCCTGTTGTGTTTCAGATTAACCGTAGTATCAATGGTTGTTACTGTAAGGTGAATGGTTATCACCGAATCGCATCCTGCTGCATTTGCGATGGTGTCATGGTAACTGTCCGAACTGGTCCATATTTTACCACTGGGAGAGACAAAGCTGTCACAGGCGGTTTCGTGGATAGTGCTTTCATATTTCATTTGGTTAATTATCAATAAGGCAATACAATACATCCCTGGCGCCAATGGACATCCTGTGAAAAATGTTTCAATGTGCCAGTTGCTGAGTAATTGTTAATGGCCTTAGCCCTCAAATTTGAAGGATACTTTGACTTTGGTGCGGTAGCTCTCCACCTTTCCATCTTTGATATGCATATCCATTGCTGAAACTTCAGCAATGCGAAGGTCCCTCAGGGATTGAGAGGCCCGGCTAATGGCATTAGCGGCTGCTTTTTCCCAGGATTCGCTACTGGAACCCACCAGTTCGATGACTTTGTATACACTGTCTGACATGATGTAGGATTTATTGGTATACTGCAAGTTACAATTCCAATGAGTCTTTGTCAATGTTTTATTTAATTCATGTTATTCCATGAATTAAAAAATGCATATATTGTCGACGCTTAACACCAATTGTTAAAAACGTAACACGATGTCGGTAGTTCGTTTTGGCGTTTCATTTGAAAAGGAGGTACTGGATGCGTTGGATGAATATGTGATTGAGAATAAATTCTCCAACCGTTCACAGGCCCTTCGTCAGCTTGTCAATAAGCACATTGTAGAGAAAAAGTGGCTCTGTAATAACCTTGTGGCAGGAGCCGTTACCCTTGTTTACGATCATCACAAGCGGGAAATTGCGAATCACCTGGCTGACATCCAGCGTGAGTATAAGGAGGAGATCCTTTCTGTGCAAAGATTTACCCTTAATGAAAATCATAGCATGGAGGTCATTTCACTAAATGGTGTTTCGGTCCGGTTAACCGAATTGTCCGAAAGGCTTATTGCAGAGAAGGGGGTTCAGCACGGGAAGCTGACAATGACCAGGGTGGATTGACCATACATTCAGATTGAGAGAGAGAATATGACAGAATTAACAAAAGAGACAGAAGCTAAATTAAAAGCCCTGGAAAAATGGTTCCTGGCTCAGAAGGGTTCCATTGTTGCCTTTTCGGGTGGAATTGATTCGTCCCTGGTGCTTTATCTGGCCAGGTTATTTCAGGGAAAAGAGCGGGCGATTGGCGTGATTTCAAACTCTGAAAGCCTCAAGTCAAAGGATTTTGAACTGGCGAAATCTTTCAGTAAACAATTTGACATCACCCTGGAGGTGATTGTAACCCGGGAGTTGGAGGACGAACGATACAATGAGAATCCCATCGACCGCTGTTTTTTTTGCAAAGAGCACCTTTTCCTTGATCTTCAGACCATCAATGATAAATACCCTGATTTCAAAGTGCTTAGTGGCACCAATGCAGATGACTATGGCGATTACCGCCCCGGTCTGAAAGCAGCCGCCAAATATGAGGTTCTTTCTCCTCTCGCGGAATGCAAGGTAACCAAGGATGAGATTCGCCAGATTGCCTTGTTTTACAAACTGCCCAATTGGGATAAACCTGCCAGTCCATGCCTCAGCTCCCGGATACCTTATAATCAAAAGATTACACAAAAAAAATTAGTGGAAATAGAGCAGGCAGAGGAGCTGCTGAACTCATTTGGATTTGACAATGTGAGGGTAAGGCATTACGGAGATCATGGAAAAATAGAGGTGAGCAAAGAGGAGGTCCCAAGATTGATGGATTTGAAAAATAGTGTTGTGGAAAAGATCCGGCAGATCGGATTTAAAGAGGTGATGATTGATGAAGAGGGATTGGTTTCCGGAAAAATGAATAGAGTCATAAAGTCGAAAGTCGAAAGTAGAAAGTGAAAAGTGAAAAGTTTAAAGTGAAAAGGATATTATACTACGATTGTTTTGCAGGGATCAGCGGTGATATGAACCTGGGAGCCCTGGTGGACCTGGGTGTTGATCCTGACTACCTGGCAAAGGAGCTGGGTAAATTGAATATTGATGGATTCAGCCTTGAAGTGAACAGAGATATCAGGAAAGGGATTAGTGGTACTAAGGTTACTGTGGTCATCGACAATCAGGAAAATGAAAAACACAGGCATCTGAGCCATATCGAAGAGTTGATCAATAACAGTTCACTTTCTGATCCTGTCAAAGAAAAATCCCTGGCTATTTTCAATCTTGTGGCCGAAGCCGAAGCCAAAGTGCATGATATTCCAAAAGAGAGCGTGCATTTTCATGAGGTGGGGGCACTTGATTCCATAGCCGACATTGTGGGTGCGGCTGTCTGTCAGGAGAAGCTGGAGGTGGATGAAATTCACGCTTCACCGATACAACTTGGCGGGGGATTTGTGAAATGTGCCCACGGGACCATGCCGGTACCTGCTCCGGCTACTGCTGAAATTGTAGATGGCATCCCCGTCAAAACAGGTCTGGTTGATTATGAGGCCACCACACCTACCGGGGCTGCCATACTCGCTGCCACTGTGGATTGTTTCACTTCAGTAATGGAAATGAACATTTCTAAAACCGGCTATGGCATTGGTACGCGTGATGGAGAGATTCCGAATGTTTTGCGTGTATACCTTGCAGAAAGTACCAGCCAGGAAGAGGTGGATGATTTGCAGGTGGAAGAGGCAATCATGTTGGAGTGCAACATGGATGATATGAATCCAGAGTGGTATTCGCATGTGACAACCCTTCTGTTTGAAGCTGGGGCAGCAGATGTCTTCATGACACCCATTGTAATGAAAAAATCGAGACCTGGACAAAAATTAAGCGTACTGTGTGACCCGGATGTTTCCACACGATTAAAGGAGATCCTTTTTAAGGAGACCTCCAGCATCGGACTAAGAGAACAGAGGGTTCAAAAAAACATATTGAGGCGGGAGATCGCAGTAGTGAATACCCGCTATGGTAAAATAGAGGTGAAACGAAGCTATTACGGAGGCAGGGTAGTGAATGAAAAACCTGAGTTTGAACAATGCCGCCAGCTGGCAGAGAAATGTGGAGTCTCCCTGGAGGAGATACAGAAAGAAGTATACAAGAACCTATAATGGATAAATTAGAGATTATTCGGTTACTGGAACAATTCAGCAAGGGTGAACTGAATCAGGATGAGATGGTCGAGAAGTTCTCATCCAGAGGTCTGGAAGAGCTGGGATTCGCCACCCTGGATACGGACAGGTCCAACCGGACCGGGATTCCTGAGGTGATCTACTCCATGGGGAAGACACCGGAGCAGGTAGCAGAAATTGCTCTCCGCATGCACGATAGAGGAATTCCATTACTGGCGACCCGGGCCACGCCTGAAGTCTATGATGCTGTTGTGGAGAAAATCCCGGGGGCTGTCTACCACAAGCAGGCCAGAGCCATCGTTTATCAATCCCAATTGCCAGAGATGACTGAGAGCTACATTGCGGTGGTTTCGGCAGGTACTTCTGATATACCGGTCTCGGAAGAGGCAGCAGTTACGGCTGAATTTCTGGGGAACCGGGTGGAGCGTATTTATGATGTGGGTGTGGCCGGGATTCACAGACTTTTTCACAGACTGGACCTGATTAGAGGGGCAACGGTGATCATCGTTGTGGCCGGTATGGAAGGCGCCCTGGCCAGTGTTATGGGGGGATTGGTAGATAAACCGGTCATTGGCGTTCCATGCAGTGCCGGGTATGGGGCCAATTTTGGCGGGGTTTCCGCACTTCTCTCCATGTTGAATAGTTGTGCCAGCGGGGTCAGTGTGGTGAATATTGACAATGGATTTGGTGCGGCCTGTCAGGCTGGTTTAGTCAATAAGTTAGTTAGTGAGAAAGAGTAAAAGTGAGAAAGAGTAAAAGTGAGAAAGAGTAAAAGTGAGAAAGAGTAAAAGAGTAAAAGTTTTAAGGTATGAATGAGATGTATGTGCTAGTGATGTCGGCAGCCACCCTGGGTGTGATCCATACGCTTTTGGGCCCTGATCATTATCTCCCGTTTATCGTATTGAGCAAGGCGCGCAACTGGACCCGCACCCGTACTTTATGGATTACGTTCATTTCCGGAGTCGGTCATGTAAGTGGTTCTGTCATAATAGGTTTGATTGGAATTGCTATGGGTATTAGCCTGAGCAGGCTGGAGGCCATTGAAGCCAACCGGGGTAATGTGGTGGGTTGGATGCTGATAGGATTTGGACTTCTGTACAGTGCTTATGGCATCTATAAATATTTCAAGCGAGGGACCCATATCCATTTTCCTGCATTTCTGCGACCGAAATCCATCAGGCACAGAGATCTTCATCTGTCGGACAGGGATTTGAAAAAGGAGAAAGATGCCGGCTCTCTTACACCCTGGATTCTTTTCCTCATATTCGTATTCGGACCCTGTGAAGTGTTGATCCCCATGTTGGTATATCCAGCAGCGCAGCAGAGTGGAATTGGAGTTTTTCTGGTGGCCCTGGTTTTTGGGATTGCCACTGTGGGCACCATGCTTCTGGTGGTGCTGCTTGGTTATCAGGGTTTCTCATTTTTAAAACTGAAAGGCAAGGAGTATCGGATACATCTGTTTGCCGGACTTGTGATCCTGCTTGCAGGGATAGGAATGCAATTCATGGGACTCTAGTCCCATCTTTCTGACATAAAATCAGCAAACTCTAATGACTTGCAATCTTATAAAGATATTTGCTGGTTCGCATAAATATGGCTCCATCGGTGAGTGCTGGAGTAGCCCATATCTCGCCATCCAGGGTGTTTTCCGATACAATCTGAAGTTCCCGGCCCGCTTTTATTACCACTGTTCTGCCCCTGGTTGAACTGATGTAGATATATCTGTTCGCAAATACCGGTGATGAATGGTATTTTCCTTTCAGGTTCTTTGACCAGATTGTTTCTCCGGTTTCTCCTTCCAGACAGCTTAATAATCCTTTGGAGTCCACAGTATATAGTAGTCCATCAACTATTACCGGGGTGAGCAACTGCAAGATAGGTGACTTTACCCTCCAGAGGATGTTTGAGTCTCCAATGTCACCCTCTCCATTTGGGTTCACTGCAAACAATTCGGCATATTTCTTGCCATCCTCACCCGTTACATAGCCAGTGTAAAAGTATACGATCCCGTTGCTCTCAACAGGCATGGAAATGGTAGAATCTTCTCCCTGTATAATACGCCAGACCTCCTTACCGGTCTCGGGATCGTAAGCGATGCAAACTGCCGATCCGTTGCTGATCATCAGATCCCGGCCATTCACATTTATGATGATTGGAGTGATATAGGCTTTCTTCCCGATGGGGTCAAGTGGGTTATAAAGCTCTGCGGGACGATGGGTCTTCCAGAGGGTTTTCCCGGTCTTTTTATCCAGCGCTGTAATATACTGGATATCTGTTCCTTCTAAATGGACAATCAGTTTCTCCTTGTAAATCCTCAGCGAGGATCCAGGTCCCTGAAGGTGTTCAACCTGCATATCAGTTCTTTCCCAGACCGTTTCACCGCTCCTGGTATCCAGACAGGCGGTACCATACCGACCAAAGTGTACATAGATAAAATCCTTTTCAATGGCGGATGTTGGGGTGGCGTAGGTGTTGACGGAGTGTTTCCGGTAAAGGGTGTCAGGATTGAAAACTACCCGGTTGTGCAGGATCTCTCCACTCCGGGAATCAATACAAATGGCCCTCATCTCTTTTTCTTTTTCCGTTGTCAGCCACACCTGGTCCCCATACACAACAGGAGAAGACCAACCCTTTCCTTCGATGGCGGTTTTCCATTTTACATGGGTGGAGTCGTTCCAGGTCACTGGAAAACCGGTCCCGGAAGAGATCCCATTCAGGTTCGATCCCCGGTAATGGGTCCAGTGGGGCAGCGGTTCCTGAGCATTCAGAGAAAAGAATGTGAAGGTTATAAAAAGAAGAAGATGGCAAGATTTATGACGCAAATGCATGTGTAAAGGATTGTGAAGTTACTCCCGCAATATACAAGAATTGCCCGAATTAGTCTTTCACACACCTGACTGGAGTGGAATTTGGACGGTGCCCGTCCACCCGGTAGATCCGACTTTCGTCGGTATGAAGGTAACGGTACCATGCCTGTGTT
>JBDLIX010000225.1:0-7314 GCA_039714655.1 Bacteroidota bacterium | reverse complement strand
ATTATAGCTTCTCCATAATTAACCAGTCCTCATCTATCTCATACTGTTTGGTAATGGAGTTCCATTTTTTGGGCATAATCCCATGAGAGAGATCTTCAAGGAATTTCAAGAGTGGTTTTTCCGGAGGATGCATTGCTTCCATCTCATCCAGGCGTGATCGGTTTGCATCGTTGAAGCTCCCTGTATACTTATCAAGCATAAATCCAAAACCATCGAAGAAGTTTTCACTACCGACCACCGACATATACCACAAGCTTGGAATCCCCTTCTCATTACTTTTAATGGGTATTTCACGTTCCAGCTCCTCCGATAACAGCTTCAGTTCCGGCTCCTTTTCAGCTCTTTTCACTAACTTATCAAATGAGGGGAAAGAGACTTTCGGACTGACAAACAGCACAGGTTTTCTTTGCTGCCGGGCCACAACAATTTCATGAACAGTACCTACACTGTAAATATTTGTCGGGCAGTAGGCAATAACAAAATCGCTAATATCCACCATTCTCAGATCAATATGTACTGTTTTGCTAAACTGCTCCACACAGTTGCTCCTCGCCTCACTGCTCATCTTATCGTTCCCAAAACTCCATTCATTTCTGATATTAATTGTTGCCGTATCTTCCTTCCCATACTCATGTATCCCTCGTATTTCAGGCTTCTCCCACGGATCAAAAACAGTCACCCCGTTAGACTCCAGGTAGGATTTAATTTTACTTCTCCAGCCATACTCCTTCTCCTCCTCCCTGGATGCCACAAAGTCCATGGGTCCGGAAAGGTATACACGTGAATTTTCTATGATGCTTCTGTTTTTCATTGCTAGTCCGTTTAATTTATAGCCTGCCAACCTTCCCAAAGGAAGACCATTGCCATGGTATCCAATTCGCAATATCTAAGCAATCCCTGGATAATCCGTTCTCTCTCCACATGCGACATCTCTGTAAACTGCATCATGGCATATGCAGTCATAGCAGCACCTCCGTCAGCCAACCGGTCACCCATAAGGAATTCCTCAACGTTCTCCTGATCGAGATTCTCAATTAATGAAGGAAGAAGATCATAAGGATTTATAACTTCACCCTTCTCATCATTTTGGATCCATATCCAGCCATCTTCGTAGTTCTGACTCCTGATCTCTGAATGTTGACCATATATGGGGCTGGAGTACTTCTCCCTGATGTGCTCAGATGAATTCAGAATCGCCGGCAGGACAACTTTTAAAGAATTTGACCCCTTCATCAATGGATGCCAGTAATGAAATTTAACTACCTCAAGAAGATCAATCATATCCCGATCCCCGGTATGATTGGCTGAATGGGTAATGGTTTTGATAAAATCAATGAGTTCCTGCTTGTCAGGCACATCATCGGCAATTTGTAACTGCGTCATTATATGGTTTAAGATCGTATTCTCATGAGTAGCATACCTGAAGACCGATCCATCATCCTTTGAGAGTTGATCTCTGAGCGATCTTACCAGATCAAAATTTGGGAAGTGTCCTCTTTCTACATTCAGGTATTCCGGAAGATGTTCAATGGACCCCCCTTCGTGAATAATGTGATGGGAAAATTGGAAGGCAATTGATTCATAAGGTCTCAGCCCCTTATACAATGGTACTGCAACAGTACTGGTTTCAAAATCGATCATGTGCAAAGGAAACTTCCATGTTGACATTTCCTGCTTCAAACCATCAACATCTATATAGGGGTCCGGTTCATTTGTAACCGTTCTATGGACCTGCAACCACTGACGGGATTGTCGGGTCAATTTCGGGGAATTGTTTTCGGCATCTTCACCAATGTGCTCTGGCCGGACATGATCCATGTGGAATATTCCTTGCTCCATCAGTTCCGGTTTTCTACGAAAATCCCATATGTCAAATATGAGAGGCTTTGCGAACTCCGGACCGGCCCAACCCAATTGATGAGTCCAACACTCTTTAAAACCGGATACTTTGCCCTCCTGTTCTTCCGCTGTGGTGGTTCGGAATTCACAGTTACCACAATCTTTATGGATTGGCATATTGATCTTCTTGTCATCCCAGTAATAATCAGCCAGAAAGGCGGCATAATCGCCAAATGGCATTGGCAATGGTTCTTTGGAATCAACTCCCTCAAAGATCATCTGACAAAGATCATCCACATTAACACGGGTCAGGATTTCATTTCCGAGCCCCTCAGGTGTGACATCACCAACATATTCTACAGAGGTTCTTTCATTTGCCTGTGCACGCAACAGGAACTTCTGATTAAGGCCATCAACATTTGTGGTTGCGTTTTTATCAGCCAGCATAAGAAAAGCATTGACTTCCCATTCCGGTTTGGATAAGGTGAGCACATATTTTTGAAATGCAACATCATAAACATAGGGTTTCCACCTGGTATCAATATATCCACCCCTGTTCAGCATATCCAATGAGGAGTCGCCACTGAAGGACTTGGATTTGACCTCTATCAGATTAATGATATCCCCTCTCTTTTCGAGTATATCCACCCTCACAAAGAATCGATTTACCTGAATGGCAGCCTCGAAAACGGTCACATTTTCCTGTTGAAGGATTTTATTGGTCTGTTCAACGGCCTGAGCATAATCCAAGGTTTCTATATCATTCCCTTCAGGATAATAACACTTAGCCAGTGCCCCCACCTGATATCCACCTTTGGCCAGTGCTTCCAGAAATTCATTTTCGGAGTTTTTATTTGGATATTGCTCCTTTCCTGTGTAAAACAATTTTGTCGGGCAATCAAGTCCCAGCAGGAATCGGGATTTTGTCAGGAAACGATGAGTTATTGATTCAAGCATCTTTTTTCAGAAGAGGTGGTCTATTATTTGGGTGATCTATATTATCCATGTTGTCCAATTACCACCACACCTCCATTTGTAATCCGAAAGAGATCCCATGGTTTTGATCCGGAAATGAAACCGGTGCAATCTGGCCGATGAAATCGTCCGACCACCGGGCGTAAGTGAAATAGGCCCGCATGGCAGGACGGGTCAGGATCTTATTAAACGGGGAGATCTGGGGAGCAATGGTCATCTTCACCAATGAGCCGCTCTCCACTCCTTCCTGACTGGTGTAGTCCACCCCAAATTCTCCAACCAGAGAGAAATACCTGCTGAAAAAGTAGACCGGCCTGATGCCCGCTGTGTACCAGTCCAGTATGTTATGCTCAGGCATGTTGTTATTCAGATTCTGGTACATCAGAAGTCCCAGCATGGAGAAGCGGGGAGTGAAATCCACCTTCAGGTCATTGACCAAACGGAATCGCCTGAAGCCAGCCACATCAATCACCTCTCCCGGTTCATGGATAATTCCCATGGGTTGTGTGATGAGCGCCATGTTGGTGTGAGCCGCTCCGGTACCATAAAACAGATGCACGAAATTTCTTCCACCGGTAAAGGCCTTTTCATGGTACAGGCCCACCGACCAGCCGGTATTGTCCGATACCGTGTAAGTCCCCCCCAGTGTTTCCAGTGAATCCCCTGTGAAATGTGAAAGGTCGAATGTGACTCCAATCTTTCCGAAACCCACATCAATGTCATAGAGGTTCACATCCAGGGTTGTTTTATTGAGGGCAAATTCATTGGTTGGCCTCACCGTACCATCGGGATTTAACTGGTCAATGGATCCTCCCAGGTAAGCAACGGCCAGTTTCATGGATTCTCCCAGCTGCAGCTCTTCGAAACCGCCTCCGAAACCGGTCATATCCCTGGGATAGTAGTCTTTCATATGCACTTCCACCTGACTGTAAAACCGTTGGCCTGCCCAAAAAGAGAGCTGCTTTTGCCTGCCAAGGATACCGGTGGCTTTGACATAAGCCTCCCGGATGGAGGTGGTTGTTTCAAATGAATTGCTTTTGCTGGTCGGGGTTACAAAGGCAAGCCTCAGGTTGGTTTCAAAAACCGACTCCTGCTCATCCACCAGGAAATACTGGAACAGGGCTTCGGCATATGCTTCAGCCTCGTTACCCAGCCGGTATTTTGCTTCTGAGTTTGGTGCCTGGAACACATCATGAGAATTTCCCTCTCCATCGATCCCGAAGCCGGATCTCATATAGCCGCCGAATCCAAAATAGGTAGTGTCCTGGGAAAAGAGGGAAAGGGAGACGATGGTACAGAGTGCTGAAGTCAGAATTATTCTCAAGGCATGTGGTTTGAGGCTTTAAATTACGAAATTAATCTGAGATTGAATTATACGAGCGCATTCCTCGCGGCAACCCGCGAGGAGAGTCAATTACAGATTAATGGAAAACGATTTTACTGTTTTATAAACTTGATATGGGTTGTTTCCCGCTCCTTTCTCAACTGAACAATATAGATCCCCGGTTGCAATTTTTGCACATCAAGTGTTGCCGAACCTGAGAAGATTCTTTGATTCAATACCGTGTGTCCATTGAGCGAAATAACAGATATATCACAGCTGCTTTCAGATTCAATCTGCAGAAAATCGGTGGCAGGATTGGGGTATATTCTCACCCGGCTTTGCTCCTGATCTTCCAGGCCGTTTGTGGACGACGAGTAAGTGGCCACAAAATCGAGTCCGGTGATATCAGCCTGAATATCTGTTATGGTAATGCTTTCGGGCGTAAAGATGTAATTCTGCAAATGTGGGGTAATCACCACATTGCGACCCGCGCTCAACACATAGCTGTACGATCCGCTTACCTGGACCAGGTCACTTACATCACCGGTAATTTCCAACCTGACATTCGCCAAATTGGATGGAAAAGATCCCGATATGGTATAGCCGGTTTTTACCAGTTGTGCCTCATATGATATGGTAAAATCGGTAATCTCCGTTACGGAGTTCCCGTTCCCGTCGATCCATCCTGAAAAAGTATAGCCCTCTTTGACAACCGGATCGGGCAGTGCGATGCTTGTCAGCGCTGCAGCATTCCCCTCGAAGGCATCTTCGCCGATAAAAGTGATACTGTTGGGCAGGGTTACAGATTCCAGCAGATTGTTCTGAAAGGCACCCGATTCTATGGTCTCCAGTCCGTCCGGCAGATCGATCGCTGCAAGCTGATTGTTGTAAAAAACATCCCTGTTCAGTGTTTTCATGGTAGAAGGGAGTGAGACCGTTTCAATCCGGTTACCTGAGAAAGCACTGGGTCCCAGTCTGGTTACACCCTCCTCTACTGTCACCGAGCGAAGTTTATTCCCGCCAAAAGCATACCACTGGATGGTAGTCACACTGGCAGGAATGGTGATCTCGGTAAGCGAATTGTCACGAAAAGCCCCTTCATCAATGTATTCAAGCGTTGCAGGAAGTTCCACATAGACCAGGTCATTTACCCCCCCTGTGATAAATGCCACCTCCCCGATATATTCCACAGGCATTCCATCCAGGGTTTCGGGGATAATGATGCAGTACTCTTCCCTATTCAGATAAGCAAAGATACTCCTCATGGGATCGCCGTACACGTTGGTATGATTGACATCATCAGGAGTGATCAGGTAGGGCACAATCGCATAGTGAGGAAGATCGAAGCGGCTGAAAGCCTCACCCGCAGTGAACACAAGCCCCTCCCCGTCCCTGTACTCAATGAAATCCTCATTCAGGTTATTGGGGAAGGTAATGGATGAGAGGCCCTCGCTGCCGTCAAACGCATTGACCCCGATCTTTTTCAGATAGCTGTCACCCTCGAAGGTCACCGAGAAGAGGTGGTTGTTCACAAAAGCATTCTCGGCGATATTCCTCACACTTCCCGGAATGCTGATACTGACCAGGTGAGCCCCGTATGAATTAACAGCATCAGGGGCCGTCCAGCTTATAAAATCACCTAAAGCCTTCACCTCCACACCATTAAAGTTATCAGGTATGATCACAGCTCTTTCCATGGTATTTGTAATGCGCGTAAGGGCTCCTGTCTCCTGGTCAAATTCAACATCATTTGCAGTAAGCTCATAAGGACATACTGCATAGTAATAGAGGCTGGCATCGGAGATCATGGCACCCGGTTCCAGGCGCTCCCCCAAATGTGTACGGTATTCTGTGAAAGTGGCATCGCCATGCCCTGGCAAGCTTAAAGAGCTAAGCTCATCGCTAAATTCAAAAGCATTTTGTTCGATGATTCTTATCTGGCTATTCGCTTTAAAAGTAACGCTCTTCAAACTGAAAGTCATACTGGTAAAAGCATCGTGTTCTATCTTCTTTACGCTTGCCGGGATCACCACTTCCGTTAGCTCGGTAGCATCAAAAGCATCATACTCAATAATTTCCAGTCCCTCCGGCAGACCAACTGTCATAATATCCTCCATCCTGAAAGTATTGTCCCCTATCACCTTTATGGCTGTCCCACCGAAATTATCCGGAACGACTATATCATATTCATAATCGTGATCATAGTTGCTTATCGTACCAGTAGCTGCATTGAAATCCACATCAGCCTCTGTAATTGTATAGGGACAGATGGACATGTAGGTATTCTCAAAACTCTTAACCTCTTCTCCAACAACATACAAGGTATCCCTCCCCATTGTAGTGAGATCTCCCCCGCGGTATCCTTTAAATGTTGGATTGGCATTGGAAGGAAGGGCAAAGGAAGTCATGGTTGATGTAGTTTTCTGTCCGCCGAAAGCATCTCTCCAGATAAACCTGATATAACTGTTCTCCTCGAAGTTCACCGAATCAAGCGAATTAGAATCAAAAGCCTCGCTGCCAATCTCCACCACTTCATTAGGGATAAACACATAATGCAGGTCATTCGAACTAAAAGCACGGCTACCAATATCCATCAGCCCGGAAGGAAGTACAACGGCTGTCAGTGCCTCTGAATAGAAACAATAATCCCTGATTGCCGTTACCTCCACACCATCCAATGAGTCAGGTATAATGATATCTTTTTCCACTGTATTGATGTAATTCAGGATCTTCCCGGTTGCCACATCAAACTCCACGTCGTCGATGGTAAGGGTATAGGATGTGGGTGACGGGGGATCCGGTTTGATGGCATAGGTCAATTGTACTACAGAAAAGAGGATCATCACAACGGCGATCCTGCGGGCAATCTTAAGAGAATTCATCTGCAAAGTTATTGTTGAGTTATTGCAGATATTACGGATGGTTTAAAAATTAGTTTCAGGCAGTACAAACAAAAATCATTGCCCCACCCTTTGAAGCGGGTAGGAAAAACCACATTGCAGGTACCAGTAATGCAGTCCTTCTTTGTGTATAAAAGAGAACTTCTCCCCTGTTTGATCATTGTACCAGGTTTTCAGTTTCCATCTTATTTAAATGCATAAAGGTGTGAAGCAGTTCTTATATACAACTTATCTTCCAATGCCACAGGAGGATCATAGATTAAGCTGTTTGCTAAA
>JBDLIX010000224.1:0-7324 GCA_039714655.1 Bacteroidota bacterium | reverse complement strand
TGGATTAATGTTGAATCTACTACCTCAGTTAAAGTGAAGATTGGATTTTGAAATACAAAAGGCAACTTTGATATGAGCAAACCGTCTCTTAACTTTAGGTTATCTGGGTTCGGGACGTTGCTGACAATAAAAATACCTGGTCGCCCCTGCAGTTGAATTAGATGATTGACTTCAGTCAACCAACTTATGCGAAGAAACCAAGGATTATTATCAAGGGCATCTCCGGATGGGCCCTCATAAAATCTCGCAAGTATCGAGAAGCTTTCATTAAATGCACCCTGACTGTGCTTTCTGATATATTCAATTGCTCAGAAATCTGCTTGTTGTCCAGGCCATCCTTATAGTGTAGAATAAAGACGGTGCGTCGCTTTGGAGGTAATTTCTTAACTGCACTGTTAGTGATGTTCAAGTAATCATTAAGTGTGAGTTGAGCCTCCACGCTTGGATCATGAAACTGTCCGGATTTTTTTTGTACAAATGAATGCAGTTGAGCCTTCTCTCGGGAGGTTTTTCTTAAGTGATTCCAGACCAAATCTTTGGTAATTTTAAATAGAAGTGGACCAATAGGTACTGAAGGATCGACAATCGTTCGCTTCTCCCAAAGCCGCACGAACACATCTACTGTAATCTCTTCAGCATCGGAATAATCTCCACATAATTTCATACAATACCCAAAGACTTTCTGATGATAATGATCATATAGACATCTAAAGGCCTTAAGGTCTCCAGACTTCAGATTAGAAACATAGTAGCATTCCTTTTCGGGCTCCATATGATAGTGTCAACTTATTGCCTCTGGCACTCCTGCTAATATATAAAAAAAAATGAGTTTGCTAAAAAAGAGTGCCCTGGAGTAAACAAAAGCCTGGTTGGATTTGGATATGGTTATATGTAATCTAGAACAAAAAAGGAAAAGAATTTGAATACGGACGACTTAATAGACAAACTGTTTCGAGGGTTATGCACACAAGAAGAGCTGGCAAAGCTCGCTCGGATTATCGAAACGCTACCTCGTAAGGAGGCTGATAGGGTGATGGAGGAATTGTGGAAGCAAATAACAGATTATCCTGAGATGATGAGCAGCCATACTGAAAGGATGTATAACAGTATCTTATCCAAAATCGAGGTGAAAGATACCTTGGCCAATTCTGAGAAGGGAAAAACCGTTTCTCTCCCCCAACGAAGGAGGCAGCTACTTCAAATTGCCAGCGTGGCTGTGATTTTGCTGATTACAGGAATCTCCGTATGGTTTTGGAGCAGCAGAACTAATGAAATGCGACTGAGTACAGATTTTGCTGAGCAGCAGACGTATACCTTGCCGGATGGATCGACCGTGGTTTTAAATGCCAACTCGACATTGCGATATCGAGACGATTGGAATCAAACGGAGGATCGACAGGTTTGGATAGATGGCGAGGCATTTTTCGACATCGTAAAGAAGCCAGCTACCGGCCAGATATTTCAGGTCATAACCAATGATTTGGCCATAGATGTGCTAGGTACTTCATTTAACGTAAATAGTCATCATAAGCAGACCAAAGTGTACTTAGAGGAGGGAAAGATAGCCCTGACTCTTAAACACCAACCGGAGCAAAGGACTATAATGGAACCTGGTGATCTTTTAACATACTCAGCAGTAGATGAGAGATTAATTTCAGATAACAATAAGACCTCACAGAATTTGCTTACCTCGTGGAGAAATGGAGTTATAGTATTTGACAATACACCCCTTAAAGACGTGCTTTTGAAAATTGAAGAAATCTACGGGATAAAAATACAGGTGCAAAATGAAGCACACTATGATCGAAAGCTTACGACCGGTTTGCCTATGAATGAGTTGAAATTGGTACTCCCTATGCTTGAAAGCTCGCTGAACCTAAAGATTATCAAAGAGGATAATCTCTATGTAATAGAGTGACACTTTGAGGAAAGATAAACTTGAACAACTATGACTCGTCATTTCAATCTAAATAGTAATAGCAATTAACTACAATATGCTATATCTATGAATATTCTTGCTGTCTGTAAAAGATCTGCTCCGACCTGTCTCGGCTTCATAGCTCTGATAATCGGATTGCCGCTGGCAGCAGCAGGAGCTGACAAAGCAACTGGCTATGATCACAAGCGCCTAATTACTGAGGTATTAAATGAGATTGCCGAGGAGTATAGGATTTTCTTTACTTATGAAGCCGAAATACTTAAGGATATTGAAGTCGATTTTGAACTTAGAGAAGGGGAGTCTATGGAGCAGTCTATCAGCCGGCTATTGGCAGACACTAACCTGGGCTATAAAACCTTTGGAGAAAAATATGTGGTCATTTACCAGAATACGAGGGGTGGTCAAAAGAAGGCGAGAAGATTTGCTTATAGAATTAAGCAGCTCCAACGCTTGGAGGCCAGTAAGAGTTTAAGCGTACATCCTCTAAGTTCTAAACCTGAGCAACTTCTAGGATCTGTTGCAAAGTCGGCCGTAGAAATGGAAGCAGAAAAGACCATCACCAATCGTCAGAAGAAGATGAAAATGGCGGAAGAATTTGGCGTGGTTCAGGGAATTATTCGAGACGAACTGAGCGGTGAACCAATTGCATATGCCTCGGTCCAACTAATGGGAACTTCCAATGGAGCCATTTCGGATAACGATGGTTTCTATTCTCTTCAGCATGTGCGTCCCGGCACTCATCAACTAAAGATATCTTATGTGGGATATGCCAATATGGAAAAGACGGTTGAAGTAATAGCCGGGCAGGTGACCACAATGGATGTCCAACTGTCTTTTACACCGATTAGAGGAGAAGAAGCAGTCGTGACCGCTATGGCACAAGGTCAGGCGAGGGCGATTAACACACAGTTAGCAGCCAGAACCATTAAAAATGTGGTTTCAGAGCAAAAGATCCGGGAACTTCCCGATGCCAATGTTGCCGAAGCGCTATCACGTCTTCCGGGGGTATCGGTGGTCAGGGAAGGTGGCGAGGCTGTTGAGATCAAGGTGAGGGGTGTAGCCTCCAACACTGTGTTTGTGAATGGAATGCGGCTGGATGGCGAATTGGGCTCTATCTCCTCTTCAATGATCGGGGGCATCGAACTGATCAAGGCCTTTATGCCTGACCGTGATGCCGATGTACTCGGGGGAAATGTGGAGTTCAAGATGCGTGAGGCAAAACCGGGATTCAATAAGGATATCTGGGTCAGGACTGGCTACAACGGGTTTACCAACTCGTTCAAGATGCAGGATATATCGGCCCTGATCAGCAATCGTTTCTTCGACGATCGCCTGGGTGTGATGTTGAGTTTGAGCTATGACAGGAAGGACCGTGGACGGGATGTGGCAAGTGCAGGTTATGAAACAATAGGTAGTTCTCCTGGAGGTTCAGAGGACATCAAACCAGTTAAGATCAACGGATATACACTTAATCGGTTCGAGAACCTTAACAAACGTTACGGCACCTCCCTCTATGCCGATTACCGGTTAAAGAGCGGGAAACTCTATTACCAGGCTTTTTATAGTCAGTTCAATTCAGACAACTTCAAATTCAGCAACTCTTACTCTTCAAACTCTGTATGGGCGACATATTCTTCGGTGAGAAATCAACGTTTTGATGCTAATTTCCTGCAAGGTCTGGGTGGTGAACATACCATCCTGGGGGCGAATGTGGAGTGGGGCATTTCAATGTCTAACAGGAAAAACAACACCCCTGATCAACTCGGTTATGATGCGGTAAACATGGAGGCAATGTCCACATCAATTGATGTGGACTCTACCACCACTATCGTAGAATTGCTGGATCTTTTAGACCATGATATTGAGAAAACCGCAGCATCAGGTATTTCCAGGTCGAACATAGAGGAGTATTCAAGAGAGTTGGCTGCCAGGCTGGATTTTGAAGTGCCATTCAAAATAGGCACACAGCTTGACGGGTATCTGAAATTCGGCGGCAAGTACAGAAATATGAGCCGGGGTTATGACTATTTTCTCAAAAGATCATCTTTCCTCAGTATATCTGGTGATCAGATTTATAATGATGTGCTTGAAAGGCTTCCTGATTATGGTTGGGAATTTACCGACAATGGTTTCATCAAGCATGAAGCCTTTGCCACTGAGCCGTTTGAACAAGATTTCTCCATGTTTGACACTAAATTATACTATGCCCCCGATTGGGAAAAGGTGCAATACGTGGTAAGTGAGGTGGATGATTTGCTGAACCAGATAATGAAGTTTGAAGCGAACGATTTTACAAACAAGGAACATTATTATGCCGGATATATCATGTCGGGTATCGATTTCGGTAAAATCATCACCTTCACCCCGGGTATCCGGTATGAGAAATTCGAATATACCACCACCGCCAAGTTCCTTGTCCAGACTGCCGGGTATGGTCCTTTTGCAACGCAGGGTGAACTGAAGGATACCACAAACGGGCATTTCAATGAGCAGTTCTTCCCAATGTTTCACCTGAAGATCAAGCCCGTTGACTGGTTTGATATCCGCCTGGCTGCCACAAAGACAGCTACACGGCCCCATTTCCAGGCATTGAGTCCCAAGTACAACAGAACTATGGGTGGGAATCTGTTTGTGGGAGATGTCTTCCTAAGGCCTCAGATCAACTACAACTATGACATTTACCTCTCGTTTTATTCTGGTAAGGCAGGCCTATTCACTGCGGGGGCATTCTACAAGAAGCTGGAAGACCAGATTCTGGAGTATATGGTGACCGTTGTTGACAATGAAGAGTATGGTCTTCCGGAGTCATTTGTAGGGATGCGATACCACTTTCCGCAAAACAACCAATGGCCTGGTTATGTAAAGGGACTTGAGTTTGACTGGCAAACACACTTCTCGTTCCTGCCTAAACCGTTCAGGGGCATTGTATTGAATATGAATATAACTTTTATGCAGTCAGAAACACGGTATCCGTTCTACAGTTTTTATACCATCACTATCCCGGAACCTCCCTACCGGGAGGCTGTAGGTCAGCATGATTCCAGGATCAACACAGTGATTGGAATGCCCGATATGATCGGTAATGTGACTCTTGGATACGAACTTGGTGGTTTTGCAGGAAGAATTTCGGCATACTATCAGAGTGCCACAATCACTGAGGCTACGGCCGCGAATAAATCGCTTGATAGGGATAAGGATGAACTGATGAGACTGGACATGCAACTTTCCCAAAAAATCCGGAAGGTACCGGGACTCATATTCTATCTGAATATCAACAATATTACCAACAACCCAGATCGCATGATTCTGACTTACCATCGTGATCGTGTTGTGCGGGAGGAAAGGTACGGTGTGTCAGGAGATATCGGTGTAAGGTATAAGTTTTAATGGATATAAAATAAAGTAAGGAGGTTTGAAAATTAGTCCATGAACACTAGTAGAGGCTTTTATTATTAAAAAAATATGATATGAAAAAAACATTACATCTATTTACAAAAATTGTATGGTTGGTAACAGTGTTAATTGTATTGACTGGTAATACTGCCTTTTCTCAGGAAGAAATCGTTGTTGACCCTGGATTTAATACCCTGAACGATGCTGTTTTAGCTAACCCGGGTGCCACATTTATCCTTAAAAGAGGAGCGGAATATGTAAATGACGTTTCGATTGAGATCAAGGAAAGTACCATTATCAAAGGTGAGACAGGGCCAGAAGACCTAGCACCTGCCATATTAAGATTTTATGCGGATCCTGGAGAGGCTGTTGGGAAATGGATATTTACTCTTGGAGCAGACGCTACCTTTATGGATATAGGGATACAGGGTTATGGCCACAACAATGAGCAGATCAATGGTTTTCTGAAAGCTACTGCTCCTGGAATTACCATTATCACGGATGGTTGTATTTATCAGGGTGTAAATTGGCAAATATTAACCGGTGGAGCAAAAGGAATGCATATTATTGCCAAGAATAATATCTATTTTAATCTATGTACTTCCCGTGCTGATGGAGGGGATAATTTGGGTGGATTAGGTCCTCTGTGGGGTGGTGACAGCATGATCGTTGAGCACACCAACAACACGTATTTTGTCGGTGGCCGTACTTTTGGGAATTCCGGATCGGGACCCAGTGGAACTCAGTATATGGACCACAATTCCTATATAGCTACCTGGGGTGATTTGTTTTTCCCGGTTACAGACGAGAATTTCATTTTAAAGAACTGTCTTTTATACGATGCAGAAGTAAGAGGTTATGTGGGAGAGCGTAAGGATCCTGTAAGTGGTGAAGTTATTTGGGCCGGTGATTATATCGACTGGGATTTCAAGGGTGATACTATGTCTGGCAATTTTGCCATTTATCCACATAAGAAAGATACTGTGGGAGGTCCAAGGACGGTTGAGGTTACCAACAATCTTAAGATGTACTCGCAGCACGTGCTGGATTTCTATGAAGCCAATAACGTAACCCCGATGACATTTACCAATGTTCAAAATTGGATACTTGCTGAAAAATATGGTTGGAATCTTACACATGAAAATAACTGGCTTCAGGAAGATTCGACTGAGATTGATCCGATGCTTCCAGATTTACCCGAAGGAGTCTATGCGAATATGTTCCTTCAGAGACAGGAGCGGAGTTTACCTTCCGAGCAGCAAGGCCCAGAGTTTCCATATGAAACTGCTTGGTGGCCCAACAACGTAGAACCAAGTGTTTTTATTTGGCCACTGCCGTTCAACTTAAAGCCCTCAAATGAGGCTGTTTATGCTTTAGGAGATGATGGGTATCCGATTGGTGATCTAAACTGGTTCGGTGAGAGAGTGGTTGAAGCATGGGAAAATGGTGAATCCAGTCCAGTTGGGATAAAAGTTGAGGAAGCAGTATCAATGGATCTAAGTCTGACAACCTATCCCAATCCTTTTAGTTCAATTACCAGGATTAAGTACGAGCTGCCGGCCAGAAGCCATGTGATTCTCAAGATTTACGATGTCGCTGGTAATGAAGTCATTACTTTGGTGAATGAAAACCAGCTAGCAGGTGAGCATGAGTTGAACTTTAATGGTGAGGCTTTAGCTGGAGGTTTCTATTTCTGTAGAATAGTGGCAGGTAACCTAACGCAGGTCCATAAAATGATTTTGATCAACTAGTAACTATCTAGACCAAAAGTAAATTTCATATACAATGAATATCACAATTATTTCAAATTAATAAATCATGAAGATGAGAAAAACTTTACTGTTATCTGTGATTCTGTTCCTTGTTTTAGGAACAATGAGTGCTCAAACTATGATCGGTAAGACCGATACGGAGCCTGTCATTGACGGTGTACGTGATGTAACCTGGGATGCAGCTCCCAAGTACCTGGCAATGGATCCCCAGTCCTGGATT
>JBDLIX010000223.1:0-7417 GCA_039714655.1 Bacteroidota bacterium | reverse complement strand
CAACAATTGTTTCTAGTTTTTCCCTATCTGTTTCAGATGATTGAGTCAAAATGATATTATCAATTTTTTGGATATTCTCCTCTTTGGTGCTGTTGTATCGTACAGGAGGAATATCATCCCCACATACCAGCACATTATGGCGCACCACATTGGGGAAGTACGCCCTGTGAAATCTTAAAGGTGAACGGGCGATATTGTATATGATGTTATTTTCAACAAGCAGCTCTTTGGTCCCTTCATCCAGGAACATTCCATTGCTTTCGGCCCTCCCTGCATTCACAGTGACATCATGAATAAGGTTGCCGGTGATGCGGCTACCGGGCTGCAGTCCAAGAGAGTAAATACCTCCGCCATCACTAAGGATGTTCATGATGTGATGAATATGATTGGCATGAATCGTGTTTTCGCTGCAGGGAGTAGGATCCGGGTTCCACATCCATCCCACAGAAATTCCGGTATAGGGTAAGTTTCTAATCTCATTATGATCCATCACACTGTTCGCCACCAATCCGCACCAGATCCCAACCGCACCGTAAAACTGCTTTCCGCAATCCTCAATAAGAGAATGACTTATTTTATTATGTATGGAAACTTCTTCCGGTGCCGATCTCCACCAGGGAGTTCCATTGACAAGGCGGTCTCGTCCTTCACCGATGTTTACCCCATTGCCGGAAATATCATAAATATGGCTTTCTGAAATTTCACACCCTGAACAATTCTCGCGTATCCAGATACCAGAGCCCCCGGTATGTCTTATGATACAATTATGAAATCCGCAATTGTCAGCAAAGTCGAGTTCAACTGCAGCGGGAACTTTACTCCATCCTTTGATATTCTCCTGACGATCATCAAACATGGTAGCCTGAACCCCGCAATATCCTTTGCCGGGCAGTGACCACGCAGTGTGTTCAAAAGTGATTCCCTCGAAAGTGATAAATCCGGCATGCTGCTCCTTGCTGCCGGTGATGGTGATTAACTTCGTTGCAACCGGAATGACTCCTTCTGTCTCGTTGATTTTCTCATCAGGATGGGGGCGATAAAATATTTTTCGCTTATCAAAATCACAATACCATTCTCCCGGTTTATCACAAAACTCATAAGCATTTTCCAGAAAATATCGAGGTTGATCTTCCCAGTGGGTTATCGTAAAGAAAGGTAGCTGCGATCCGATTGAATCAACCGCAATAAGATGATTGCTTTTCCAGTCAATTGATTTTACACCAATACGGGTGATGGACCAGTCATGCAAAAAAACCAATTCAAGCCCTTTTACATCAATGATTTTGGGAAAATCATTTTCTCTAAAAAAGAAATTTGTCCTGTTGTCTTCGCCTGCCTTTTCAACTTTTAAATAATCATTATCAGGGAATCGTGCTCTCCCTGCACGTTTACCATTAACATAGAATGATCTGAAATCTCCATGAAAATCCGCAGGCAGCAGAGCAGACCAGCTGCCATCATCTTCCTGCTTCCAGTCCCTGACTGAGATACCTCCGCTGATGACCGGTTTTTCTCCGGGCATGGCTTTCCAGCTGACCGGCATCTCTGCGCTCCCTCCATCATCCACTCCCAACTCCAGAGGCTCCTTCAAATGGTAATCTCCGCCGGATAGAAAGATTGTAACCGGCACCTTCCCGGTTTTCTCTTTTGCCAATGCTGCAGCATGATGCAGCGTTGCTACCGGGGTTGATTGTTTGCCACCGGCGCTATCGTTCCCATGGGGTGAAACATAGATTTCGTGACCGTTATCTCCACAGCCTGACAGGGTAGCGCTCAACCATAGAATGATTGCGTAAGTTATTTTACTTTTCATAATTCCCTGATATTGATTTTCATCTTCATTTTAACTGAATAATGCCTTCACACCACTCATGTAAGTGCTTATCATTATAGATGAGATCAGCGGTTATTACATGCAGACCGGTATCCGATGGGAGGGGAGCTGACAGGGAAAACGTCACCCTGCCCTCCTTTTTTGCAGGAAGGGTTATCTCCTGATAGATGGGGGAGACCGATAATCCGGTTGAACCGACATTAGGTTTTACACGATAGGTACAGGCTTCATGTTGATGGTTCTTGACGATGATGCTGAATTCATGCTCCTCTCCCTGTTTTACAACACTGCCATATGGATAAAAACGGGCCCATCGCTCATCAATGATGTAATTAATATCCTCCCAGGGAGAGAGTTCCGCAAGGATCATTTCTCTCTCTTTCAGTTTTGTCTCCATCACATCAAGTTGTTCCGGTGAGAAGCGAAAAAGCTTATGAATGTGTTGGTTTACCAGCCAGATATCACCAGGCATTGTGCGCAACAGATCCATACAGTAATAGTAGCCCTGGCCCTCTTCCATGATGTTCCGGTTTTGAATGCAATAGTCATCTACCCCGGATGGAGAAAAGGAATCACCAATGAAGAATACCTTATCCTTTTTGGTTTCAACCAGCAGCGCATTATGGTAAATTGTCTGACCCGGGTAGTTGTAAAAGGTGAATGAGAATTCGTTCCATTGCATGGTATGCCTGTCCGGAACTACCCTGATATTGTGAATGGGTTTACCGGTCATTGCCGGCATGCGGTAAGCCTCCGGAGACCGTAATATATCTTCGAGCTCTTCTGTTACATATACGGGGCACTGATGCTTTTCAATCAGTGCCGGGATAAATGCGGTATGATCATTATGATAATGCGTAATGAATATCCCGTCAATGTCCAGTTGAGAAAGGTCCCCTTTGTGATCCCTGAATCTCCGATAGGTATCCTGCTCACCACAATCGATCAGAAAGGAGGATCCGCTTTCAGATTTTATCAGCACCGTATTGTTTACATGTTGAAGCCAT
The DNA here is from genome assembly GCA_039714655.1 of Bacteroidota bacterium. GTDB lineage: Bacteria > Bacteroidota > Bacteroidia > Bacteroidales. Next base: position 4,576 of record JBDLIX010000223.1, on the reverse strand, counting down.
GAGGGATAGTCATCGCTTGTTGTGGCCATGGGTATCCAGTCAACTGCCGCACTATCTAGCTGCACCCTCTCAGCCAATGCAATTTGTTTTTCAATTCCTGTGTACCAGCGGAAAGCGGTTGTTGAAAGATAGTTGCCATAGAGCCGTTGAAGCCGGTCTGTCAGTTTATCCATGGCACTTTCCGGATCATGTATAACAGGTCCGCGTGCAGGAACAATTATATCAGGCTTCTGACTTTTTAGTACCTGCAAGCTTTTTATCAAATCTGCCATGCGGCTTGCAAACCCATGATAACCCCAAATCTCCAGCTCCGGTATCTTGTCCTGAAGAGAATAGAGGTCAAACAGTTGTCCGTCACCATAGATCAAATCGCCTGTAAAAGCTATTTTCTTCCCATCGATCTGACAAATATAGGAGATGGCTCCCCTGGTATACCCCGGTGTATTGATCACATGGAATTCCAAATCCTGCCATTTGAAAATATCACCTCCCTGTAAGGTGCCTGTTACATCCATTGGCTTTGCAGGATATTTGGATGACTGCTGATCGTAATCTTCAAAACGAGCATGGGTAAAGTTATTCCAGAATGAATCTGTTTTTGTGAAAAGGTCAAGTTCTGCTGCCGGGACATATGTTTTTGTCCCGTTTTCGGTCATTGATTCTGCAGCCCATAACAGATCGCGCCGGCAATGGGTTAACAGTAAGTTCTCCGGTTTTATGGCGCTATCCTGCGGATCTCCGTATATGACCACTGTTTTATTGTTCTTTTGAATGACCACCCCATTCACATCTCCCTTCAGGACGGTAACCGATTGAGTGAGGTTTCCTTCCTGCGAGTCACACGAAGCGATGACCAGGAGGATAAGAATGGCTGATTTCTTAAACAGGGGAAAGCTGATTTTCATGATTGTTTTGTGTTTATCTGATGATGATATTTTCTTTTCTGGACTCAGGTGTAACTTTCAGGTTGTCGATGGTGCCATTTCTGACTTTCCCTTCAATGGTTGTGTTATAAGGGGCATGAAGTTTAAAATCAACATCCCAATCTGAAGGCCACGCCGGAAGGAGGTATATCTTTTTTGAGTATGGGTCTGTCTGCATAAGCATCGACTGGAAAGCCTTCATCAGAACCCCTCCATGATCCTGATCAGGAGTCCAGTCGTAATTGGGGCCCCAGAAAGCAGGAAAACGGGAATTTTTATCATAGTTTTTCGATCGGGCAACCAGGTTATCTCTGGCTTGTTCAGTTAATCCAAGGTAGGCCATAAATATGTCATCCTGCCTCCAGCCAAAATCTCCTTTGTCCCAACGATGCTCCAATGCATTTTTCCCCAATTCTATATTTGGGTTGCCAATACCATACAGTCTGAAAGGGAAGAGCGCATAGAGTTCAGGATTTTCCACATTTCGTTTATCCTCATACCGGGTTGCAGGGGCAAGTGCTTTTCCTGAAGGAGTATCACGGAGCGGAATATCAGGAAGCTTAGCATGGAGGGTTTTCCAAAATTGCCTCTCCTGATCGTTTGTCAGGTTCTCAGGCAGTGCCAACAGGCGTCTGGTTATACCATACAAACCGGCCAGTTCGGGCATTGGATTGGTGCAATCCCACCAGGTTTCAACTGACTGAGATGGGTACATAACCAGTTTGCCGTTTTCATCTGTTTGATAATAGTTATCAAAGAACTTCATCACCTGATTGGCCACCGGTATTATTTTGCCCCTTAAGAAATCCTCGTCCTGCGTATAATCGAAGTAATCCAGCATCATAAATACCAGCTCTGGCCCTGCAACCCACTCCCATTTGTGGTAGCCGCTTACCTGCAGTTTATCGGCACGCTCTTCAAAGGGTGTCCAGCCATAAGTTGCTGTGAATACTGATCCCCAGAAGTAGATACATTCGGGATAATAAGCCCCATCAAAACCAAAGTATTTCTTAGTCCGGTGACGGCAAAGGTCAAATATCTCTTCGGTGTACATCTTGAAAAACGGCTGCATCAGGTCATAATCGCCTGCTGCACACATACTGAGATAGGGCAGCCGTGTATTCTGCCACCAGTAGCCTGGTCCCCATCTGCGGTAGTCCGCATCACCCGGCTTATCCGGATATGGGACCGTGAAAATGGATCCGTTGAATTTTATGGGGTAACCTCCGCGACCTGCAGAGGCATCAATAAACCTTTGAAGTGTATAAGCTCGGGAAACAATATATGCATCATTATCCTCATCCGGTTCCTCCGGTTCCTCCGCTGAAAGCATGCTGTCGGTTTGTGTGGCATGGATCCAGCTCCTGTTCCAAAACTCAGCCCACCACTGCTCATGTGCCTGGCGCCGCTGTTCAAACTTAATTGCTTCTGTTTGAACCATCAGCGCTTCTGCAGCTTCAAGCCACTGATGGGGGGAAGAGGGGTGTTTGGTCAACACATACACATTCAACCTGCCTTTTTTTGCCGGTGTTGTTTGTAAGGTACTATCATTTACCTTCACCGTTTCCGGTCCTGTTATCACAGCACCAAAAGTCCGGTGCAGGATAGGATCTTCCTTAAAATAGTCCGATAATCCCTGTAACTCATTGGTCAGGTCAAAACCAACTGATTTTATATTATGGTGGTACCAACCGATATAATTGTTTTCAGTATGGATCATCATATCAGGTTCCACGATTACCGGCTCATGCAGATTGCCTGGTTTAGAACGGTCCTCCAACAGGTCACTTACATTGGTTTCGGGCAACGTATAGGGTGCTGTTCGCCACAATTCAATATTTGCGCTCATTTTCACAGGAATGGAGCATTCATAAGTGAGATTGACAACCGGGTGATTGGCATCCACCCATAATTTGAGATTAAAGTCAACCTGCTTCCCATCCTGTTTTCCACCGGAACTGATTAAGATCGTTCCGGTTTCCAGATCAAGTTCCTGTTTAAATGAAGCGCCTGGAGAAACAATGGCAGGCTCACAAGCCACCCTGATCTTTCCCACCTTTAATAAACGTCCGTTATCCCCCCAGGAATCGGTTTTCCCAATGTAAAAACAGATATCCCCGTTTTGTTCTACCCATACATTAAGCCCCACATCTCCATTGCCAACGGGCATGGACCCGTGATGGTCCTTACTGGGTGAATCCCAGGTTACGTTATATGCATTAAGCTTTTTAAAATGACCGGTTTTGGGGATCTCATTCTCCACGCAACCTGTTGCGGAAGATATCAGAAAAGCAAACAGTATTACTCTTAATGTTGTTATTCTCATAGTAGCAGAATGTCCCATAAAGGTACAAATTGGTACAGATAAACGAAATCGAAGCAAACAAAGTGTGGTGACGTTTCTCATGGGTGGGTGTAACAATTCGGCGGTTTAATTTTGTATGTCTTCCAGTAAAGACTCTTGCTTTTGAGCGGCCTGTTTTTATCTTTGGACAGGGGAAAAGAAATGTTAAAAAAAGGATTATTATAATTTAAACGATATGGTTGTAAAAACAGACTTTAGACGTATAACTGATTTACATGAACTAATCAGCTTCCTTTTGATTATATTCATCCTTGCAACCGCACAGGGATGTGGTTCAACAGATTCGGGGAGAGCCAGCGACCTGCCACCCAATATTCTGATCATAACGATAGATAATCTGGGTTACGGTGATCTCTCTGTTTACAATACAGAATCTCACATAAAAACCCCCAACATCGATCTCCTGGCCAGTCAGGGAGCCAGGCTTACCAGCTTTTATACGGCATCACCCACATGCACAGTTTCCCGTGCAGCGCTCTTAACAGGACGTATCCCACAGCGTAATGGATTGGAGCATCAACTGGCCGGGGTCGAAGGCAACTATGGGATCGGATTGCGTCATTCGGAGATATTGATTCCCCAATTGATTAAAAGGAGTTCCCGGCAATATGCCACCGGTGCATTTGGTAAATGGAATATCGGATTTGCCCCGGGGTCACGGCCAACTGAACGGGGGTTCGATGAGTTTTTGGGTCATGTTTCCGGCAACATTGACTATTATTCACATTTTTACCACGATAAACACGATCTGTATCACAACACCGAGGAGATAGACCGTACCGGCGTATACAGTTCTGACCTTTTTGCAGATGCTGCCGTTGAGTTCATTAAGGAAAAAAGCAACCAGAGTGTTCCCTGGTTTGTCTATATACCTTTCAACGCGCCACATTTTCCCAATGGTGCAAACAAAGCTCCCGGACAGGCAAATATCTGGCAGGCACCCGACTGGGCTTTTTATCAGGCATACGGACTTTCACCAGATGAACCGGATCCTCAGAAGCGTTACAATGCTGTTGTTACAGCCCTTGATCATGCGATCGGGAAGGTTTTGAAGACGCTGGATTCCCTGGATATTGCCGATCATACCTTTGTGATGCTCTTTTCGGATAATGGAGCCTTCAGGCTGGAACGAGAGGTAGATATCGGGATCAATGATCCGCTGCGAGAAGGTGGGGTGACCTGCTGGGAAGGGGGATTGCGGGTTCCTGCTTTCGCTCGTTGGCCGGAAAAGATAAAAGCGAATTCGGTTATAGATGTACCGCTATGGTCTCCTGACTTACTAATTGCT
>JBDLIX010000222.1:0-7421 GCA_039714655.1 Bacteroidota bacterium | reverse complement strand
TTTTTTGTGTTGTGCTATTTATAGTAACTGCTTACGGTTCTCATATATTTTTTGAATGGCATGAATAATATCGTCCATATCCTTGCGGTCGGCCAGTAACATGCTTTGGGAAAACCAGACTGCCTCCCGGGTCAGCTGATCATTATCGGGCAGATGATGCAATTCTTCTCTGTAGCGATTAAGCCTTTGTTCTGAAAACAGTCTTTTATATCCTCTTGAATTTAACGCTTCTTCAATTAAACCGTCAAAATACTGTTGGCCATAACCACCTGAGCAGGGTATTCCTTCTGCAGAAAGAGCGGCCAGAAACTTCTCCCTTGGAAGATCATCAAAATGCTCTTTTTTATAGCGAAACGGATAGAGATGATAAGCTGACCTGGTTGCACCATCAGTGAGCTTGTAGGGTATGATGCCTGGTATTTCCTTTAACTTTGAATCGAGGTACAGGGCATTTTCCAACCGCTTATCCGCATCACTTATCGCCCGCTTCATCTGTGACATTAAAATGACCGACTGAAACTCTGCCAATCTTTTATTCCCGCCACGAAAGGGGTAGCCGCGGAACTCTGACATGGTTTTGCCAAAGGCCCGGCCACAATTGTGGTAGGATTGGCAAAGGTCCATAATAGCATCATCATTTCCAACAATAGCTCCTCCCTCTCCCGAAGGAATATGTTTGGAGTTCTGGAAACTGAAACAACCTATGTCGCCCAAAGTACCACACTTTTTACCCTCATATTCAGCTAACCAGGCCTGACATGCATCTTCAATTACCACAAGGTCATTCTTCTTTGCAATGGCATTGATGCGGTTCATATCAGCCGGCAGTCCAAGAATATGAACAGGAAGAATGGCTCTGGTGCGTTCGGTGATCTTCTCTTCAATCTTATTTGGATTGATGTTAAAAGTCTCCTGATCGGTATCGGCAAAAACAGGAAGGGCTTTCTGATTAAAAACCACATTGTAGGTGGCGATAAAGGTATAAGGTGATGTAATAACCTCATCACCTGCATCAACCCCCATCACATGCAAGGCTGTTTCCAATGCGGCTGTTCCACTTGCAGTAGCAATCACACGTTTGATTCCAATCAAATCAGCATACTTCTTTTCAAACTCGTTGCCTTTGGTTCCATTTCCACGGTACCAGTTTCCACTGCGCAGGACTTCTAACATCGGTTTTTCAGCATCAGTATTCCATACCGGCCATTTCAGCCAGCCATTGGTTCTGACCGGTTTGCCACCATTGATGGCAAGATCAGAAGTTGCCCCTTTTCCGGAAATAGCTGACAGAGGTACCTGGGATGATAAGATTGCTCCAGCCGCTCCTGTTGAAGCATTCATAATAAACTTTCGTCTGGTCAGTTTGCTACGTTTCATGGCAGAATATTTTTATATGGAGATAGTTTATTCTCACTAGAACTGTATATCTTAGGAGACAAAGATCATCATCATATTTATCAGTGTAATTTATGCATTTTTTTGGAATTTAAATAGAAAGGTGTTTTTCTCATGAGGTACATTTTGCTATTCACATCTCTACTGCTCTCCGGTTTACTTAATGGTCAGAATTCGACAGAAAATTTCCCAAAACAGCAAATCAAAGTCAAAAAGCTGCCTGCCAGGCAGAATGTATGGGTTTTTATTCTTGCCGGGCAATCCAATATGGCTGGACGGGGAGTCGTAGAACCCATGGATACACTGCCGGATAAACGGATTATCACCATTTCGAAAGAGCAGGAGTGGATTCTCGCCAAAGAACCGCTTCATTTTTATGAACCCAAACTGGCAGGGCTTGATTGCGGGTTGTCATTTGGTAGAGAAATGATCGGAGAACTTCCCGACTCAGTAACCATTGCTTTGATACCCTGCGCGGTGGGAGGGAGCTCTATCCATCAGTGGCTGGGCGATTCGCTCTACAGAAACGTACAGCTACTCTCCAATTTCAAAGAAAAGGTTGGTTTTGCAAAGAGCTATGGAACCATCAAAGGAATTCTCTGGCACCAGGGGGAAAATGATGCCCTGACCGACCGTATTGCGGTGCATGAACAAAAGCTGAAAAAGCTGATCGCCACATTCAGGAGCATCGTTGGTAACAACCAATTGCCTTTTCTTATGGGGGAGCTGGGTTCATTCAGGGGAGCTCCGGTCCAAAGCAGATATGATTCGATCAATCATATTCTTCATTCAGTGGCAGAGAGCGATGAGAACAGTTTTGTGATTGAAACGGACGATCTGAAAAGTAAAGCAGACCATGTTCATTTTAATGCTGCAGGTCAACGCAGCATGGGCTGGCGTTTTGCCAGAAGATTTACCGGATACTATGTAAATGGCCGCCATACCTACAAATCTGTGACCACAAGTAAAATATGCACCATTCATAAAGAGCTGATCATCCCGTCACCCAATCCGCAAACAGCGACCACAGACAGGGTTCAGTACATTGGACAGGGCCTGAAACAACGCGAACTGCGGGCCAATATCTCTTCCAGCGACTGGACCAATACTCACCGGGAACGCTTTTCCGGTGACAATGGCCGGACATGGTCACCCTGGCAGGTTGTTTTTAAGGAAGCGCCGGAACTAAACGGATTTGTACAATCCGGCGGTCCTTCGCAAAGTGGCAACGGTCCCCTGGATCCCGCTTCAGGTATGCTTATCAAACCGGTGTTCCAGCGTATCCTCCAGGGAGATCCGGAAGAGGCCCTGAAGGTTTTGTGGTCAGGAGACCGCAGGTTTTCCGATCATGGATTTTACCAACTCTCGGCTGATAACGGAAAGAGCTGGGACCAGGGTCACCTGCTGAAATATGAAGAGGGTCCTGATTTTGATCCGGATAATTGGGGTAATCCCGAATATTTTCGCACCAATGAGATGTATATTGGCGGTCTCTCTATTCATTCAGGTGGAAATGTAGTGATCGCCGCCACCATCCCCGTCCCTTACCGGGATAAAGAAGATGAAAAAGTAAAGGTGGTCTTCCCCAGCACCTACCGTGAAGGCTGTGTGGCCGGGGCCATGAGCTTTGTGGGCAAATGGGATCCGAAACAAAAAGCGTACAACTGGCAAACTTCCAACCGCATCTTTCTCCCCAGGAAGGTCTCCACCCGGGGACTGGTTGAGATCGATATCAGTGAACTCAGGGACGGAAGGCTCCTGCTTATCATGCGCGGTTCCAATGTGGGCCTGGATTCACTGGAATGCCCGGGGCGCAAGTGGATCAGTATCAGTGATGACGGTGGCCTCACCTGGAGCGATATCACCGATCTGCGTTATGACACAGGTGAGCAGTTCTATTCCCCGGCCACAATGGCCAGGACCCTGCGGTCCACAGCCACCGGAAAACTATATTGTTTCTTAAATATCAGCAACACCCCCCCTGTGGGCAATGGCCCGCGTTATCCGCTACAGGTAGCCGAGATTGACGAAGAGAATGTCTCTATAAAAAAGGAGACCGTGACCATTATTGATGACCTGATTCCCGGACTGGACTCCACCAACCTGCAACTTTCCAACTTTGGTCTTCTCGAAGACCGCGAAAACAACCAGGTAGAGCTCACCCTGACACGCATCGGAGAACGGGGCGGCGGAGACAATATCTGGGATGCGGATACCTACCGGTACATTATTAGATTTAAAGATGAACAGGAATAACTTAATGATTAAAAATTTATACTGATGAAACGACACACCAACCACCTTTTACTTCTTCTTGCTGTTCCTTTCATACTCGGATCATGCAAACCACAGAGTCAAACCCAGGAGTATACAGAGAGCATACTGACCTATCCATTCTCTGATACCTCTCCTCTTCCTATTATCTATAAGCGGAATGATATCTATCCCTATTCCCGGATTGATGGTTTCAGCCACGAAGGAAGGTCCCAGGAGTGGAAAGTGGTAAAACTGGAGAATGATTATGTGGAAGTCTATATCCTTCCGGAGTTGGGTGGCAAGGTATGGGGTGCCATCGATAAGACAACCGGAAAGGAGTTCATTTATAAAAATGATGTGGTAAAATTCAGAGATGTGGCCATGAGAGGTCCCTGGACCTCGGGAGGGATCGAATGGAATACAGGTGTGATTGGCCATCACCCCGGAGGAGCAGCTCCTGTCAACTACCGGAGCTTTACCGATGATGAGGGTACGGCCCATTGTGTGGTAGGAGGCATAGATCTTACTTCCCACCTTGAATGGAGGGTTGATATAGCTTTACCGGTGAACACCTCCTACTTTGAATCCCGGACCTTCTGGTACAATACAACTCCCTACTATCAGGCTTATTACCACTGGAATAATGCAGCTGTTAAAAGCGCTGATGATCTGCAATACCTTTTCCCGGGTAACTTCTGGCTGGGACACAATGGACAGCCGAATCCGTGGCCGGTTGATGAACATGGGACAGATATCTCATGGTATAAGAACAATGCGCTTGGCGGGAGTTCTTCTTACCACATCTATGGTAGCATCGATAACTATTTTGTCTCCTTTTACCATGATGAGAATTTTGGTTCGGGACACTGGTCCAGCAGCTATGGAGCACTGGGAAAAAAGATATTTATGTGGTCCCAGGCCAGGAATGGGGCCATATGGGAAAACCTGCTGACCGATACACACGGACAATATGTGGAGGTGCAGGCCGGAAGAATGCTTAATCAGAACAGTTTCAGCAGTGCCCATACACCCTTCAAACAACCGGATTTCATTCCCTATAATGCAGATCTATGGGTGGAACGCTGGTTCCCGGTCAGGGAAACAGGCGGGGTGACCCGGGTGGCTGAATCGGGTGCCATACATCTGAACTATTCGGACGAGGGGCTGCAACTGCTCTTTTCACCCATGCGTGAGATCAATGAACCCATGGTAATGTTGGTTAACGGCAATGAGGTATTGAACGACCCAACCCTCCTGAAACCATCAGAGGTTTTTGACAGGACATTTCAGGGTATTTCAGAGGCAGATACCCTTGAGGTCCTTCTTGGTACGGAACAACTCTACTCTTCGAAAGTTAATTATATTCTGGAGCGGCCCTATAAGTCACCAAAAGATGCGCTGGACGATCCCTATATTTTAGCCAGGGAACTTGAAAACCGCAGATCTTACGGTAAAGCCCTTGATACCTACCTTGGATTGCTCGAAAAGGAGCCCATGAACCTTGCTGCAACGGAACGGGTGGCAGAATTGTATTTCCGAAGGGGAGAATACGAACTTGCCAATCAATATGCAAAAAGGGTCCTTGAAATTGATGCATACCTGCCGGGTGCAAACTTTATTTATGCCAACCTGCAGAAATTGCAGGGCGATTTTACCAATGCCAGGGATGGGTTCAGGTGGTCCATGCGTTCCCTGGAGTATCGCAGCGCTACCTTGCAACTTCTTTCCGAGATCAACCTTATGGAGGGTAACATGGAAAGGGCTTATGAACAGGCTTCAAAATCACTCTCCTACAATCAACTGAACCTCAATAGTTATAAAATCCAGGCCATTGCACAACGAAAGATGAACCATCCGGGCGAGGTGAAAGATATTTTGGCCGGTATGGTTGAGATTGACCCGCTGAGTCATTTTGCACTTTTTGAAGAACACCTCCTTCAGCCAACTCCTTCGAGTCTGGAAGCGTTCAATCACTCTTTTAAAAGCGAGATGATCAGTGAGGAGTATCTTGAATTGGGATTGTTCTATGTTGGGTTGGGTTTGAATGCAGAAGCAGTAAAGGTGCTCGAACAGGCACCTGGAGCTCCGGTGGTTGATTTCTGGCTGGCCTGGTTGAACAGGAGTGATCAGGAGGTGTCTCAAGGTTACCTGGAAAAGGCGGTGAATGCCAATCCCGAATTCATTTTCCCATTCAGGAGTGCTACACTTCCTATCCTGGAGTGGGCTGGAGAACAGAATCCTTCCTGGATTACCGACTATTATTCATCGCTGATTCTCTGGAGTAAGGGGCGCGACGATGAAGCGTTAAATCTACTGACCAAATGGGGAGATGATCCGGAATTTGCTCCCTTCTATCATACCCGGGCATACCTGCAGGGAATCAATACAGATGTGGCATTGAAGGATATGCAACGTGCCCTGGTCGTTGATCCTGACCAATGGCGCATTACCAGGGAACTGGTGGATATCTATATTAGGCGGGGTGACAACGAATCGGCTCTTGCGGTGGCGGAATCCGGATATAACCGGTTCCAGGGGAACTATATTATTGGTCTTAAATACAGCAAGTGTCTGATGCTTACACAGCATTATCAGAAATCCCTGGATGTACTCTCTGAAATAAATGTACTCCCCTTTGAGGGTGAGAATACGGGTCAGTCCCTTTTTGTATATAACAACCTGATGCTGGCATTGGAGGGTTATAAAAGCGGGGAGTATGGGAGTGCACTTGATTTCATCAATCAGTCGGAGACATACCCTGAAAACCTGGGTTCGGGTGCGCCCAGTTTCCCCGATTATCGCAACCAGGACCTATTGAGAATTAAGATCTATGACAGAACCGGGGAGCATGAAAAATCAGGTGCAAGCCAGGATAGGATTGAGGAGTATACCAAAAAGTTTGGGAAACAGCGAAGAGGCTCAATTTTTGAGCAGCAGTTCACCGAATCGCTGGAACAACCTTTCTGATTTTTTCTTATTTTTGGCCGGTAATGATGTAAAATGTGTATTGTAATGAGAAACTACTTTCTATTGATCCTGGTACTTCCTGTTTTTTTTGGCTCCTGTAAAAAACCGAATGAGACAGATCCTTCATATACGCTGGAAGCGTACCAGGAGCTTGGCATGCCCGATTATAACACTGTCTGGAGCATGACAGATTATAAAGATGCATATTATGCGCTCGTCAAGCTAAAGTATGAGAAACCCTTTGCGTTACCTGCCAGAGAGAGTGAAAAATCCGGAGAACTCTTTTCCCGGATAATAAATCTAGAAAACTTATCATTTCTTCAGGATGAAACCCTTCCGCTGCATGAAAAAGCACGTATTATTATGGAGTATTTAAATATCCATAGTGATTATATGGATGTATATACCAACCTCCGAATGAAGAAACAATATTATGCCCGGGAGTTGGTTGATATAGATATCTTTGGAATAAGAATAGCACAAAAGATGCTTGATCTGGGTAATGAAATTAATCAATCTGAAGATCCTGGTGATGTTGCGATGCAATCTGGTTTTTCATCGATCCAAAAGATGTATCTGACTTTTCTGACCGATATGTTGGAAAAACAACAGCATACATCACAGTATCCCGAAAAGACGCTGGAGCTGTTATGCGACACGCTGTCCAATTCGATAAGAAGAAATATGGAGTGGTTTGATGAGGATGCTTCTGAAGAAATAAAGCAAGGAATGCATGCTGTTATTGACAGTACATCTTCCCAGAGAATTAAAACAGATTATAGAGATTTAATTGAGGTTTTATA
>JBDLIX010000221.1:0-7443 GCA_039714655.1 Bacteroidota bacterium | reverse complement strand
GACCCAAAGAACCGGAATCCGGCTTTGTTATTCCCTTAAAAAAAGACTTTTCGTTGAAAAGGCCGGATCGCAGGTCAGGTTCATATGCAGTTTCCGCAGTCCGGCTTCATCCCCCGGAGTGGGAATATGGGTCAGGTGAACCTCGCAATTCCTGAGTTCCTGCAATTTCTGGACTGCCATCTGGGCAGCGGGATTCGAAATAGCTGATATCCCAAGTGCGATCATGGTTTCTTCCAGGTCGAGGCTGACCATCTTGCCCTTCAGGATCTCCTTCTTAAGAGAGGTAATTGAATCGATGATACTTTTTGGCAAAAGGTCTAGGCCATCCGGAAGGTCGGCCAGGTGTTTGGTCGCATTCAGGATGAGGCTGGAAGCAGCATGCATAAGCGGTGAATTCTTACCCGTAATGATGGTTCCGTCATTCAGCTCAATGGCTGCCCCGCTAAAGATGCCTTCATTTCCCTTTCCCTCTATTTCTGCTTCTTTTGCTGCCTGGATGGCTGGCTCCACAACCTTCCTGTCATCCACCCTCGCATTCACCTTTTCCATAATCATCTCAGCCACATCGAGTGTATCCCTGTCTACCAGTCCCAGGGCATACTCCACCGCACACCTGTAATATCTCCTGATGATCTCCTGGTGACTGGCTTCCTGGATCACCTCATCATCTACAATCCCGGCACTGGCCCTGTTGACGCCCATGTCAGTGGGTGATTGGTACATTGATTCTTCACCCGTAATTTTTTCAATAATCTTCTTTAATAGCGGAAAGGCTTCATTATCACGATTATAATTAACTGCTTTGACATTATAAGCTTCCAGGTGGTGGTGATCAATCTGTACCAGGTCTTTCAGATCCACAGTGGCTGCTTCGTAAGCGATATTGACCTTGTGGGAGAGGGCCAGGTTCCAGATCGGGAATGTTTCGAACTTGGCATAACCGGCTTTGACACCCTTTTTGTAATCATGGTAAAGGTTGCTGAGGCAGGTGGCCAGTTTGCCGCTCCCTGGTCCGGGAGCAGTTACAACTACAATGGGCTTGCTGGTTTCAATGTATTCATTGGAGCCATAGCCATAGTCACTGACGATATGATCAACATTCGACGGGTATCCCTTGGTGAACTTGTGTGTATACACCCTTATCCCATTTCGTTCCAGCTTGTTTTTAAAGGATCTGGCAGCCGGCTGATTCTCGTAGCGGGTAATGACAACAGTAGAAACATCAATTCCCCATTCCTTAAAATCATCAATGGCCTTCAATGCATCGGAATCATAGGTAATTCCGAAATCAGCCCTCATCTTCTTTCTCTCAATATCACCTGCATAAATGCAAAGGATGATATCTATTTTGTCTTTCAATTGCTGCAACAGACGCATTTTTACATTTGGATCAAAACCGGGAAGTACCCTTGCAGCATGGTAATCAAACATGATCTTACCACCGAATTCAAGGTATAGTTTATCCTGAAAGCGGTCAACCCGTTCAAGGATGGCTGCTGTCTGCTCTTTCAGATACGCTTCGTTATCGAAACCGATTTTTTTGGAAAGATTAGGTTTTTGGGGCATTGGTAGAAAATGGTTTAATATTTGATGTTGAATAATGATTTCAATATTAATAATAATTAGCAACATCCCGTAATGATGTCATGGATTGTTCGACCAACGTCAATAATAATTGAACAATACCGGAGTCAGTTTGTAGTTAAACCAGGCCTCAATACGAGGTAAAGAATCGTCTATGCAGAAAACCGTCGAACTAACCGCCAAAGCCCTGGAAATGGTTGAAGGGCTAAAATCTTCCAATAAAAAAATATCTTCCAAATTCTTTTACGATTCTGAAGGAAGCCGGATCTTCCAGCAGATCATGCACATGCCCGAATATTACCTTACGAAATGTGAGACTGAGATCTTTGAAACCCACAAACGCAATATCGGTGCTTTGTTTTGCAGCGAATGTTTCTCTGTGGATCTGGTGGAACTGGGGGCAGGTGACGGACAGAAAACCAGGATCCTCATGGAAGAACTGATTTCAGAAAACATTAATTTCAGGTACATCCCCGTGGATATATCAGAGGAAGCAGTAAACCAACTGGTAAATGCCACCCAGAGCAGGTTCCCAAAACTGACCATTGAAACCCGAATCGGAGATTATTTTCATATGCTTGAGGATCTTTCAAGGGATTATCCTAACCGGAAGGTGGTGATGTTCCTGGGATCAAATCTGGGCAACTTTAACTACCATCAGAGCATCGCTTTTTTAGGACAACTTCATAAGGCCATGAGCGAGGATGACATGCTTTTCATTGGACTCGATCTGAAGAAAGATCCTGAAGTAATCCGAAAGGCCTATAACGATCCCCATGGGCATACAAGGGATTTCAACCTGAATCTTCTTCAGAGGATGAACCGGGAATTGGGAGCTGACTTCAATCCTGACCACTTTACACACGAACCTTGCTATGATTCAGGTACCGGAGCAGTTAAAAGCTACCTGGTAAGTACCAGGGATCAGGAAGTCTGTTTTTCTGCCATCGATGAAACAATCTCTTTCCGCCAATGGGAACCCATTTACACAGAACGGTCTCAGAAATACGATATGGAAATGATCCGGGCAATGGCAGAGGCAAGTGGTTTCCATGTAAAGAAGAACTATTTTGATAACCGAAAATTTTTCGTCAATTCTCTGTGGAAAAAACAGTAAGGAATTCAGGTAAGGCATCAAAGACCGTGCGGCTTCTTAGAGAGGGGTAGGGATCACACAATAAATTGGTTATAACATTATTTAACGGTTCTTCCATTGAATTAAACATTCCGATTAGGTAACTTGGATCAATATTTGTACGTCATATTGATACTAATGCTGCCACGTTTACCGGAATGATCAAAAGGTATTTTTATCTTTTCTTACTAACCCTGCTTCTGAATTCATCACTTTTCGGACAGGATGAATATGTACGTTTTCAGCGAATCACCATTAATGAGGGGCTTTCGCTCAGCTCCGTCTACAACATTTACCAGGATTCCAAGGGATTCATGTGGTTTGGTACTGAAGACGGACTCAACAAATTTGACGGGCAATCCATTACCGTCTATGGCGCCACCACCGATCAGCATAACATCCTTTCCAACAAGTGGATCGAACTTGTTTATGAAGATAAATCGGGGATGATCTGGTTGGGGTCCAGGGGCGGACTCACCAAATACAATCCCCACAGGGGAGTATTTACAGCCATGCAGCATGATCCTGACTCGCCGCTTTCGTTATCCAACGATTCAGTGACTGCCATTGCAGCCGACCTTCGAAATGAGATATGGGTTGGAACATTTCAGGGTTTGAATCATGTGGATCGCATTACCAACGAGGTGGAGAGGATAATTCCGGAGGAAGAGGAGTTGATGGGGCTCACATCCCGGATCACAGGATTTCTCCAGGACGAGTCAGGTACCTTTTGGATCAGCACCTATCAGGGCCTGTACAGCTATGACAGAAAATCAGGGCTCTTTTTCAATGAAACTGCCGGAGGAGTGCTGAACAATAAAACAACGGTTTACCATATGGCCCGCAGAGAAGATGCTCTCTGGTTGGGCACCAGCATAGGAGTGGTGAAACTGGACCTCTCACTTGACCAACAGCACCTCTTAATCCCTCTTGAATTTGCTGACCCGGAAGCGGATATCAGCAGGGTTCATCCCGACAAAATGGGACAGGTTTGGATACAGACGGTGGAAGGGCTCTATTGCTACAGAGAATCAGAACAGGAGCTTCTAAAAGTGCTGGGCGCCGGAGGTACAACACACTCCCTTGCTCTCGATCCAAAGGAACCGCTGTTGGAGGACAAAGATGGGTTTATCTGGTTCGGATCTTTTGGAGATGGTGTATATAAAATCGATCCTGCTACCCTGACCTATAAGCGATACCATCACAATCCTGCTGATCCACAGAGCCTCTCTGAGAACTCCATCAATTGCATTTTCCAGGACCGTTCAGATGCCCTGTGGTTTGGAACATTTGGTGCCGGGATCAGCATCCTGGACCCACTGTCAAACAGGTTCACCCTGTTCAAGAATAATCCTTTTAATGCTAACAGCCTTTGCAGCTCTTTTGTCTGGACCATTTTTGAAGCAAGTGACAGTACCCTGTGGTTCGGAACCAATGCACACGGTATCAGCCGCTATAATCAGCACAATGGCACATTTACACATTACGATCATAATCCATTCGATCCCTCTTCGCTGTCACACTCTTCGGTGAGGAAGGTGTATCAGGACAGCAGGGAGAGAATCTGGATAGGAACCGATGGCGGGGGATTGAACCTCTTCAATCCTTCTGACCAATCTTTCACACATTTCTTTCACGATCCGTCTGATCCCATCTCCATTTCTGACAATTCTGTGAGGACCGTCTACGAGGACCGTCATGGTAAGATCTGGGTGGGTACACGGAACGGGCTTAACCTGCTTAATGAGAACGATGGATCGTTCCAGCGGTTCCTTACAGAGACAGTGGAGGGCGATGGTCCACCCCGCAACTTCATATATTCGGCCATTTACCAGGACAGGGATGACAACCTCTGGGTGGGTACGTACGGAGGAGGGCTCTGCAAGTTAAATGTGGAAGATGGAAGTTGCATCAGCTATTATCATGATCCAGAGGATCCCACTACCATATCAGACAACATTGTATTTTCAGTCCATGAAGATAACCAGGGCAGGTTCTGGATAGGAACCAACAGCGGATTGAATATGTTCTATCCTGCCACTGAATCCTTCCGCCGATTTGGCGTCAATGAAGAACTGGCCAACGAGGTAATTTACGGAATTCTTCCCGACAATGAGAACCACATCTGGTTAAGTACAAACCTGGGGGTTATTCGCTTCGACCTGGAGACTTTCCAGGTAAAGAATTTTGATATGAACGATGGACTTCAGAGCAATGAGTTTAATGGGGGGGCTTATCACAGGGGAGAGGATGGAAGACTTTTTTTTGGAGGGGTTTATGGATTGAATGTAATAGATCCCAGCATCCTGGAACCAGATCGGAATGTCACCGAGGTCGCCCTCACCAAACTGGAAGTGTTGGGAAAAGATGTCCGAATTGCCGGGGTTGACCTGGAAGAAGAATTTCAAGAGTACCCTGGTCGCATTGTGGAGTACGAAGGGGAGTTTTATTCCAATGGAAATGTCACCTACATTGAAGAGATCGTGCTGGATTATAAACACCGCTTCTTTTCCATTGAGTTCTCTGCCCTCAATAACCTGCAACCTGACAAGCTTCAATACTCCTACATCATGGAGAATCTGGAAACGGACTGGAACAATGCCGGCACTCGTAACTATGTCTCTTACACCAACATGAAGCCTGGATCCTACCTGCTAAAGGTGGTGGCTGAAAATTTGGACGGCTACAGGAGTGATCCTCCCATGCAGCTTAGAATCGTGATCACACCACCTTACTGGCAGGCCTGGTGGTTTATCCTTCTGGAGGTATTGGTCGCTTCTGCCATTGCAGTATGGGTCTACATCTACCTGGTTAAATCACGTACCAACCGCCTGCTTAAATATCAGAACCAGCAGATCATTCAGGCCAACGAAGCATTGAGAGAATCTGAGAAGAACCTGATGGAACTGAATGCCACCAAGGATAAATTTTTCTCCATTATCTCCCACGACCTCAAAAACCCATTCTCCAGCCTTCTCTCAATCAGCGAATTGATGGTAGATAGCTTCGATGATGCTGAGAAAGATGACCACAGGGCAGGTTTTAAAAAGATCAACCAGTCAGTCAAACACTTGCTGGACCTGCTGGAAAACTTACTCACCTGGTCCAGATCCCAACGTGGCAGGATTAAGTATGACCCGGTCAGATTCAACCTCAGTACACTGATCCAGGAGAACATCAACCTTCATAAACTGTTGGCTGAGAAAAAAGGGATCATGTTGCTTTCCCCTGAAGGTGATTCGGTATATGCCTATGGCGACCGGGATATGATCAACAGTGTCATCCGAAACCTGATGACCAATGCGGTTAAATTTACTGACCGGGATAAGAAGGTTGAAGTGAGGGTATATTCAAAGGAGAGTAACATTGAAGTAAGTATCATGGATGAAGGGATCGGGATTCCAGAGGAGTCTATGGGAAAACTATTCCGCATCGACGAAAAGTTCAAATCCACAGGAACTGCCGGGGAGAAGGGTACAGGACTGGGATTGATCATCTGTCGTGAATTCGTGGAGAAGAACGGCGGGGAGATCACCGTGCAAAGCAAACCGGGTGAAGGCTCCACCTTCAGCTTTACCATTCCCATGGACAATTAATCCGCATTACCCACCATGCAAAAGCTGCTCATATTGTTTTTATTCATCAGTTTCCTTCAAGCTGCTCATGGTCAGGTGATAAAAGGGAGTGTTAAAGACCAACAATCCGGGAACAGAATACCACATGCATCTGTCTATTTCAGCGGAACATTTCTGGGAGTCAGTGCAGACCAGAATGGAAATTTCACCATTGACATCACAAAATACCCTTCGAGACAATTGACCATAAGCGCAGTAGGATATTATTCCTCCAAGCTTTCTGATTTTTCACCGGGCGAACCACATATTATTTACCTGGCACCCAAGATATATGAACTTGATGAAGTGGTCTTCGGCGATGAATCACTTTCAAGACAAAAAGAAGCCTATTTAAAACTGTTCAGAAAGGAATTTCTGGGACACACTTCCAATGCACGGAGATGCGAGATTCTGAATGAGAAGGACATTACATTTAATTATGGCTCTGATAATGATACGCTAAAAGCATATGCTTTAAAGCCTATCGTTATTCATAACAGGGCACTGGGGTACGAAATCAACTATTTCCTTGATAGTTTTCAATATTGCAAAAAAAGAGGTTCCCTCTCTTTCACGGGTAATATAATATTCAAGGAGGACTCAATAACGTTAAGGAGATTCTCTGAAAGGAGAAGGAGACTTACCTATCTCGGATCTAGAATGCATTTCTGCAGATCACTCTGGGCGAATGATCTGAAATCAAATAATTTCACCATCTGGAATAGAGCAGGAAAAAATCTCAAATACGAAAGCATTGTAATACAAAAAGATAATGAAGAAAAATTCCTTAGTTACACTGAAGATATTTCAATAACCCGTTATGCAAACTGGAGCAGCATCCATTTATTGAACGAACAAATATTATTTGATCAGGATGGATTCTTCGATCCCTCGGGCATCAGATGGCAGGGTCAAATGGCGAAAAAACGGATAGCGGACTGGCTTCCCTATGAATATGAAGTCGACAGGTAACAACCACTGACAGGTGAATCGAAAGATCAGTTAAAACCGTGAAACCTGTAGGTCATCTCACCCCCGGTTACATTGAGCTGAAAATAACCTGCATTACCCAGACCATCTTTCAGTGCATCCATCACTATATGGGTTGTA
>JBDLIX010000220.1:0-7462 GCA_039714655.1 Bacteroidota bacterium | reverse complement strand
CGTTCCCACCGCGGGATACCTTCAGCACTGGACGCATCGCGGGCAGATTCTGCTAGGACCCGGGCCTGGGCCAGGTTTTCCGGATCTTCGCGTTCTTTGAACGTCCGGATCAATGGTAAAATATCCAGTAGTATCTCGGCCGGGCCGCTGCCACCGTAAAGCCGTCCAAGCCGTTCATCCACGAATCGATCAATGGTCATATTCGGGTCCCACAAAAACGCTTCCCAGGCCAGGTAGAACAATTCAACATTCGGTCGTTCCGGATGCAGTTCGCCGTATGTGTCCAACCCATCAAATCCGGCTTGAGCAGCGTTTCGGCAGATGTCACGGACCTCCTCAAAGTAGAAATCGTCCTCAGTATTCGTTGACAAGTTGCACCAGTGCAGGTATCCGAGGTTATGGCGGGCCATCGGTCTAAGGTCAGCAGGCCAATCGTGAGCCATGTGTGTGAGTGTCCATTGGCACAATGCATCACCGGGGATCAACTCAAGAAACTCCGGTGGCTCCTGCATCATCTCCGCTGTATATCCCGTATAGGTAGCATAACTGAGCCAGGCGTCCGGAAATAGGCGGCGTACTGATTCGAGTGTGACTTTATGAGAGATCGCCATATCTTTATAGTAGTCGGGCTCATCTGAATCGATGGCCTCCCGGGCACGCTTGCAGTCATCACAGAAACAGACCAGGAAATCGCCCATCTCGAGATTGAGCCCGCCGATATCGAAGGTTTCGAACATCCACTGCGCACCATCATCCAACCACTTCTGGTTGGCCTTATTCGATGGGCAGAGTGCATTGTAGAATTCTCCATTCTTGTCGACGGCCCGTAGTTCCGGATGCGCATTCAGCCATGTATCGGTGTTGTATAGCTGCTTACCCTCAAAGTAGAAACCTGCGTATCCACTCGTACCGACGCCCGGCAAAATACGCACGCCTCTCTGCTCAGCGTAGCGACACAGTTCCTGGCTTGCTTCAACCCCGCCGTGCATATCACGAAGGAATCCCCACAGAATCATACCATTAAACTTGTGGTCGGCCATGTAATCCACGCAGCGCTTTGTATCCACAAGAAACGCCTCTGAACTTTTGTAATAGGGCGCACCGCCTTTCACACTGGCCATCGTGATAGAAGTTTCTCCTCTCCCGCCCCAGTCCATGCGGTTATCCCAATTCCAAAACCATCGATACTTAAATTTTGGAATTTCTCTGGTGTTGACAGGGGCAAGTGAAACGTTCTTTCCGGTATGATCGAGCCGCCAGTTCATAAGGTCACTCACAGCATAAATAGCTCCGGTACGCCCGCCACCAGCCAAAATGAGCCAATCGCGTTCCTCGTGCCGTGCCGTGCGCGTAACATATCCTTGATCAGTCAGCCCGACAGGATCGATATTGATCTCCAGACCTGCTGAAATACGTCGTAGAAGTGGATTCGACCCGGCACTGCCAATCAAAATCACAGAGGTGGAGTTTGCTGGAAGTTCGTCCTCGGCGACAACAGGAACATCGGTTTTTGCCTCCTCAGCAAACCAACGCTGCAGCCGTTTCCCAGCGTATTCATCGTCTGTGCCACAAACAATCACGCATTGAGCCTGCCCCTCCTGGATAAGGCTCAGGGGCTCCTGAATCATTGCCCCCCCGTGGTTCGACTTTTCACCAAACAAGAACCACATCATAGCTAAAACAACCATAATGGTGATTGAGATGAAAACCAGTTCTTTTAATCTTTTTATTTTCATCTATTTAGTATTAAACTGTAAGAATCCCAAATCAAGTTTATATAAACTGTCTGCAGTTTTTGCCTCATATACATTTGAAAACAACGCCTGTATTCCGTTCACACTACTGCCACTGTTTTCCTGAACCGTTTGTAGAAAAAACTGATGCTTAATATCCGGCATTGAGTTTAATAAGTTATTATCGTAAGTTGTCCAGGTGCTTCCATAGTCATTAGATTTTTTTAGCAATGTCCGATTTTCTGAGGACCATTCTCCTTCAGTAATGATGGCAAATAATTCACCGACATCAGAGATGTGTAATGCTACGTTGCCTGCTTTATCGTGAATTTGATATTGCTGCCACTCACTACCATGTGGATGTTTAACTGACACATACAATCCTGAAGATAATGCACCCTCCTTTATTTGACCATATTTATGCTCACCGGCACCATATGCGCAGTACATTGTACCCTCTTTTCCCAACATCATATCATAACCGTGTGTGTAATATCCTAAATCGCCTTCATAAATAATTTCTGATGAAAGTTTTTCAGGATTCATCACCGGGAAACTGGTCAAAAACACTTTATCATATGTATTATGTACTCCTCCATCGGAGGTGTGGGAAGTCATGATGTAGCCGGTATCATTGTTAAACTGAAATTTCGGGTAGGTTAAGGCATGATTACCTTCTGGAGAGGGAAAACCATCATAAACTAAAATAGCAGGATGCCATGTTGAGTCGTTTATGTTTTTCCAGGTTAGCCAAAGGTCATAATCCAGAGTTATATATGCCATAAAAATCCGTTTTTCATAAACACCCGCTCCAACGTACCAGCCTCGACCGTCTTGCTGTCCATTTCCGCTTGCAATAAGCTTGAAATTATTAAGATTTTTTTCATCGATGCTGCGAAAATGTTTAACCGGTTCGGTTTCAGAATTAACGATAACATTCAAATGTTCTTTATGATCCAAAAAAATCATTCCCGGTTGATAGATGCCTTCAAATTTTCTGCCCGCTTCCCAGTTCCCTCTGTTTTTTCGTTTATATATTTGAGCACTTGCTGACGGATAACTTCCAAACATGTTGATGGCCCATAATTCATCTTTCGAGTTACGTACAATTTTCGAAGCATTGTATCCCCAGCATGGGCTTACCCAACATTCTGTTGTAGTTACAAATTCAATTGCCGGGTTTGACTTTGTTTTTGAATTGAATACTTCCAGGATACTTTCCGGCCCTCTGTTATTCATTCCATCGACCACTTGAATTTTTAAATGGTTACGACCCGGGACAAGATCCAGCAAATAGTGATTCTCTTTTAAGGTTTTCACAGTGCCGTTTATATTCAATTCGTATCGATCGAAGTTGGGACTGTTCGTAGTCCATGTAATCAGAAGTTTATCCCGGGCCTTAAGTGATGCAGAAAAATCAACTTCGTTCAAATTCCAGTACAGATCGTTTGGACGGTTTGTAAATTGAGCGAATTCCTGGGCCCGTGGTGTTTGGTGATCATACCAGCTGTAATACCCGGTCCACCCCCAGTGAACAGTTCTGCCATGGTTTACCGGCATGGGAGAAGGTTTGGACAAGAAGTTGTTTCTGGGCAACAACCTGAAATATCCTGTACTTAAAAATCCATAGCCACCGCAATAGGGGAACAATTCAGCAACCGGTTTGTACCACTCATATTCAGTAAGTGTACCACCTTGAGCACCACCGCCCACCATACAAACAATGGATTGGGGTACTCTCTTCGATTCCACGCGGTTTACAAAGTCTTCTCTGGACCAGTTATCTCTGTCGATGGCCTCGCCCGGATAGTACTCCTCTAAGAACAGTTGATGCAACTCCAACGCGTTTAACGGAATTCCTGTTTCCTTGTCAGCAAAATAGGTGTCAAAGTTAGGATCCAGCAGGATCCATTTCCCAAATTCGTTTGACCAGACTTCGGTCAACTCATGTCCGCCCCAGACAGCGTAATTGGCATTGACAATCCGGGAATGAAACCCAAAGCTTTGCAAGGCCTGCATGCAGACAATGGCGTAATGCAAACAATAACCTCCGGCAATCTCCCCGTTTTCGTCAGTTTTGAGAATGTCCAGGGCGTCCCACGCTACCATCTTCTCGTTGGGTTCAAGCAGATGCCAATGCCATTGGCTGGCAACCCAGTTCATTAATTTCAACATTTTTTCAAATTCAGAGGTGTAACCTTTTACCACCTCATCGAGCCCGTATCTTTTTCTGAGCTCTTTAAGTTCTGGATGCTGGGGATGCTCATATTCGAAATCGAATGAGCTGGAGCGCTTTGGTTTATTGATCAGTTCCACAACGCTAATTCCTTCAGAGATACTCCTGTCACTGATGCTGTACTGACAATCTATTTCGACCTTTTCCAACAATGGCGATGCTGCAGGGGAATTTGAGGTAAATGCTACCCTGAATTGTAGATGCCTCTCCTTCAACAGCGACTCAGGGATCTCTCCATTAGTACAGGTTTTCCAATCTGTCCAATTAGTGTCGGAGATAAAATGGGAAGTTCCGGTTCTGGCCTCTATTTCGATTTGTGTATTCTCAGGAAACTCTTTGTGCAGTGCAATATTTGCTTTCTCTATCACTACCGGTTGCATGATACCATCAATATTTGAATTTGCCGCCATATCGATGATGGGTGATTGCAACCACCCTGATGAGTGATAATTGGATAGCTTCAGACGAATTGGATATTCACCGTCAACCACCCCTTTTTCTCCCAGATGGTCGAAATCCCAGGTTAATCCATCATCTGTACTGCGGGCGCTTCGATTGGGATGCACCAACCGGTCCGATGAGCCGATGCGATAGTTTTCATCAAGTGCTATAAAGGTTTTAAAACGGCTGTCAGGTTCAAGCACACGCACTGTTATCACATTATCCCCTTCATGTAAATATGAGACAGGTACCGGAACATCTGTCCAGAAATGCTTCACTTCATATTTTATTTCATTTCCATTTATACTGAAAATAAGATGGTGTCCATTATTGGGTTGAGGGGGGAAATCAGGATATACCAGCATAACGATCTTTGCCGGCCCCACAGGTTGTTCTCCTATTTTAAGTACTTTTTTAATGACGATACCTTTTTTTAATATTTCGGCCGAACCCTCCATGGAGCTGTATCCAAAAGCTGGCGCATCATCTTCGATAAGCAGTTGATCTTCAAGGGTAATTCCATTCTCTGTAAGCATTGTGCCCTGTGAAGTTGAACGCATGAATAATGCTTCAGCTGACAATTCCAACCGGTAAGAGTTCCTGCCGAATGAGCCATTACCCTTATCAGTAGCGCAACTGAAAAAAACTGAAAGTATACCAGTGAATAATAGTATCCTCACCATCAATAAAAGTATTTTCCTTCAATAATCCCGACCATATCGTTGACCGTAGTTTCGGTTCCGTTGATGGCATCATGGACTCTCTGATGCCAGGGTTCGGGGCCTAATGCCGAACGCCATGTTGTTATAGCTGAAACATTTTCCGCTCCCGCCTGTTTCAGTATGTCTATTTTTGCCTTGAGATCTTGCTGGCTATCCAGGCTCGAAAGATCGGTGATAGCAACCTGATCGGCGATGAGATAGATGGCCTGTGCTAATTTCACGTAAGACCTCGCCACTGCTGTTTCATTGGCAAGGTATGGATTATCAAACTGCTTTGCGATGTGGAAGGCGCTGTTGCAGGACTCAATTTTTACGTCAAAATCTTCCGGACTTGTGTAATATCTGAACAAGCCCTCACCAAGAATCGGCCTTGTACGCGTATTGATCATCTGTGTCGCCTGCCCCCGGGAATAGCAAACAGGGAATTCAGAATCATAGATATCGAACTCGATAGGTCCCATTATAGCTGACCATTCCCCAACCGCTTCGGGATCGGCATAGCCCTCACGGGTTGCCCATGCGATAGCAAATTCCTTTTCGTTACGTCCATTTTTGTTCCATGACCATTCAGCAAGGGCATTGATATTGAAGCTATAGGTCTCTTTTGCGTAATTGCTCCATGCGATCATACCATAAACCCCCTTATACTTACGGTTGATAAGCTGGTCGGTAAAGTTTCTGATACGGTGTGCGGTACTGCTTGGTATCTTATACTCTGGTGTATCTACACGACCGTAAGCACCGAGCGGAACATCATAACTGGCGATCCACCGTCCCTGAGCAGCATAGTGATCGCAAAGCGGATTTACCAACAGATCTCTTGGAAGGTGCGGCACCCGTTCAATCCAGTTGGCACAAGCCCGCTCGATCTTGACTTCTGTCGGGGTTTCAGCACACACCTGATGGTATCGCTCATCTGTTGTGGTGGATATGAAAAGGCGTATTTTAAAACCGGGGTAGACCTGTCGGGTTGCCTGCCAGGCATTAACAGACGCCCTCGCTTCGAGAACAAACTGTCCTGCTGCGGTACAATCATCACAGCCACACTGGACGGGACGTTCACTTAACCAGCAGCTCACCTCATCCGCACCCTGTGATGCTATATCCATCATCCATTCGGTAAGAATCTCGGTGAATAGTGGCTGCGATGCACAAGGAGCACGATGCTGACTGCCGCTCTTATGTGCAAAATACCTTCCCGCCAGGGCGCTCTCACCCACACCTGCAAGCTCCGGGTAGGCTCTGAAAAGACCGTACGCATGAAGGAAATTGAAATGCATAATAAACGGCAGATAATTAAATGCAGTCAGACGGGCATTCATCATCACCTCGTTATCTATTGTGGCATGATTCTCTTTGCCTTTTTCGACCGGGTGTATTTTTGTCCTAACCATTTTCCCGTAATTGAGTTTTATGGATGATAGCCAGGGTATGAATTTTTCCGGTTCGGTGAAATTCCAGAGCCCACGCTCCTCCAGATCCGGCCAGTCGAGTACATCGGCAAGGGGAATTGTTACTTTGCCAGAGGTCATGAACGGTTCAAGGAGCTGACAGAGTGTGACAGCGGCATAATATACTCCCTTCCCATTCAATGCTGTCAAAATCAGGGTGCTGTCACCATAGGTTTGGATAATATAGGCCTGGTCGCTGTTGGGAAGTGTATTCAGCCGCCTGAACTCTTTCACAGAATAGCCGTTCAGTTTACCATACTGATCAGCGACACCAATAATTATTGAGAATTGTTTTCCGACCGGGTCGGTTCCTGTTTTGCTCTTGAACAGGTTTTTAAGTTCAACTGCTGCGTTACGTTCGATATCGTCTGCATTCTGCCGTACAATAACCGATACATCGGCAGGTTTCACTACGATTTTCCCCCGAAGTTCAATCTTTTGGGGAAGCGGAATAAGGTGCCTGAGCCATTCTGTTTCTTCCTGTGGTGTTATGCTAACCACCTCCGCATGAATAGAGGGAAGTGAAAAGACTAAAAACATAAATGACAGAACGATTAACTTCATTATAATCTCAAATATTTATTTGTCGGTTGACATCAGTTAATCATAAGATCTCCTTCTCCTCCGGGGAGTGTAATCTTTATACCCCCCTCATTTTCATCATATTCCCATTCAGATATTTCGGTACCATTCAGCACAACCGATGCCGGTTTGCTTTCGGCACCAATAGTAACATCACCCGCTTCCGGGAGATAGTATTTTAGCGACTCTCCTTTAATTTCACAGGTAATGGGAGATGCTGATTCAATCAGGAGTTTTCCATCTCTTTTGAGCGATTTAACTATGGCAGCGAAAACTCTTTCTTTATCCCATGTGAGC
>JBDLIX010000219.1:0-7499 GCA_039714655.1 Bacteroidota bacterium | reverse complement strand
GAGAGTGAATTATCGAAAATTTGTAATTTTAATAACTACCGGATTTGGCCATTGGCGGTTATTATAGAGTCGCTGCCCACGTACTGCACTTACCAGCAATCCATTTGTGGTGTTGTCCCAATAAACTTTTGCATCGGCAGCCGGTCTGTATTCAATAACTTTCCCATTGTGTCCAAGAATGGAAACTTCTGTATCTTCATGGGCGCGGATCCCATGCAACAAAAACTCTTTGCGCTCTCCGTATCTCCATTGAATATTGGTAATTGCCGCAAAAAGCGTTTTCCCATCCTTACTTTTGGTGAAGTAGATATTATCCTGTTTGATTGGGTTATTGGGTCTTGTTTCAATGACCGATTGTTTGTTAACCAACATCCACAAAGCCAACTCCCTTAAAATGTTTTCCTGTTCAGGTGGAAAAGTGCCATCGGCCATCGGGCCTACATTTAGTAAAAGATTGCCTCCCTTTGCCCTGGTTTCCAACAGCATATTGATTAATGTTGTTCCTGATTTATAGGTTTCGTTGGTAGGTTTGTATTGCCACTGTGTACCTAAGGTAAAACAAGCCTCCCAGGCTCCGGGTATGGGTTCTGTGGGCATCTCCTGTTCGGGTGTTTTCATCGCTCCGCGGGTTACAACAATTTCGGGTTGAAGCTCCCAGCAATATGTGGCAAACTCGGTATTGAGAAAAGGTGTCCCCATTAACCCGTCTAAAAAGATAATATCAATCTTGCCATAATTGGTTAGTAATTCTTTCATCTGTTTTTTAACCAAGGTGTTCAATTCGGGGTTATGTTCCGGGTTGGCTTTGGATGCAGTGTTGCGGGAGATCGGTGTACCATGCTTGTGAAGGAAATGCCAATCCTCTGGTCCGTAATACAACCCGATTGCAATGCCCTGCTTGCGGAAAGCTTCAATCACCTCTTTGGTAACATCGCGCCCAAACGGGGTATTCATAATACTGAAATCTGTTGTTTTTGTATCGAACATACAGAAACCGTTGTGGTGTTTTGCAGTAAAAACCACATATTGAAAGCCCGCAAGTTTTGCCAGCTTTGCCCATTTGTCAGGATTAAAATTTTGAGGATCGAATGTTTTTTGTAACTCAAAATAGTCGTTGCGGTACTCTTCTGATGCGCCAACCAGCGTATGGCTGATTACCGAGCCCAGTTGCACATCAAGACTCCAGTGGATAAACATACCAAGCCCAAGATCGCGGAACCATTCTGTACGTTCGGGTTTGTTGTTGTTCACCACCAGATTTTGGCCATAAATCGTATTTAAGAATAGAAGTGTGACAAAAAATATGATTACTTTTTTCATTGCGTCTTCATTTTATATTTGGCTTTCTTAATTTTTCCTGATTTTCAGGTTTGGAGGGAAAAGTACACCCTGTTAGCAGGAGAATAAGCCCTAATTGTATAACGTTATTTTGGATCATATAAATTACATCATTCAAATTTCCCGTGTAACCAGTGAATTATCAGGGTTTTAATTTTGTTTAGTCTCTGTAATATCTATTTGATTTTTCCCCTTAACACCAGGCTTTTTAACTGTAAATACAATCCGGGTTATCCCATCCGGCCAATATCTTTTGAGTTTTGTGTCTACCACTTCATTAACATCAATAACTGGTGAAATATATTTCGAATTGTATTTCATTTCCAGATTAAACCCATCACCTTCCAGGCTTAAAACTTCCGAGGCTATTGCAGTTACTTTGCAAGAGGTTACAAAATTTATTGTAGTTGGATCATTTCCAATTTCACTCAATTCATAATTATCCGAAATAGTGAATTTCTTTCCTCTGTCGAGGCGATAACTTCTCACCCACTTTATAACTCCTGCTTCTTCTTGATATGCGTCTGAAATATCTGTCGAAAAAACAGCTTTTTTAGCATCGGTACTAAACGTGGTATTTTTTGCCGCATATTGCCGTCCCTGCATTTGGTCGATGCCGTTTATTTTTGGAAGATTATGGTACTGGGATTGCATTGTCCATATTTCATACCTGCGGCTGCTGAAAGTTTTAGCTACATAGTTTTCTCTTCCGATATCTATTAAACATGGTTTGCCATCGAAATACAAAACACAGGTTCCCAAATCATTGTGATTGTGACTTTCAGCGTTATGCCCCCCCTTGGCGGCAAAAAAGAATCCTTCCGTTGAACCCGCCTGATCCCTCGCTCCTGCAACTTCAGTATCTGGTAACCAAAAATCACCAATAAGCGCATTTTCAGCAGGTGAATTATTTATTTCATCCAACAAAAGCAATTGCAAGAGCTGTTCATCGATCTTTCCCCCGGGAGTTTTAGATCCCCATTCTTGTTTTTTTGCCAGGTATACGCCAAATTTCTGCATGACCGGATCTTGAATATCTTTTCCATAACTGTAAATTATCTGTGGCCTGCTACCAGTTGTGGCATCCGCATCCGCAAAATTGATAAAATATGGATAATTGATATAGGCTTTATAAATATATGCCCCCATTTTCTTAATAAGCTGGTTATCAAAAACATTGAATTGTCCATCCGTCGCCAGTCTAAGCAAATCGAGGTTCTGGTATAATGAAGCTCCAGCTCTGCCCCAGTATGATGGCCCTTCGTCACACCCACCATCTGCGGGATATTGATTTAGAAAAACATCTAATGAGCGTATTACTTTTTGAACCCCATTAATCTTTTTCTCCTGATCATCTTCCATAATTAAGATAGCAGTGAGCATATTATGATTGGTCCATGGATTCCAGTTGTTTACTGTCCTGCTATTGTCTAATCCCATCCACCAAAAATCTTCACGCTCATAGTAAGGTATTATGGCCTTATACATAATTTCGTCTTTCAACCTTTTCGAAATCAATGGATGAATTTCATCGAACTTATCATGAAAAAGAAACCAGGTCCACGAAAGTATATTAACGATTTCTCCGACCCCAAGATCAATGGAAGGATTGTCGATATCAGGGAGACCTCTTGGTCCTGGCAAATGAGCTGACCAACCCCACCAGGTTTGTTCGCTGTAGTACCAAACACCATTGATAATCTGATCAATAAATCTTCCTTTACCTTCCGCCAATTCTCCCATCACCAAGGCGACCAAGGCAGATCGTGGTGCAGCATACACACCTTGTCTTCGATCTCCAGAGCGAATGTACTCGAGGTAATCTGTTGCTTTTACTACCGGCCAATCGTAATCGAGTTTTTTCTCAGCTTCCTTGACATATTCCGTTTTGAGGCTTTCTGGTATTCTGTTCCAAAAATCACGATCCCCGAATGTTGGCAAACCTATCTCGGAAAAGTTTTTAATTAAGGCACCTTCCAACGCAATTTGTTTCGACTCCTTTTGTAAAATGTCTCGTTTTTCTGTCGAAAACCCACTTATTCCAAAGCAGCTGAATAAAAGAAGCAGAATGATTTTTTTCATGATTATGTGTCTCTTTTGATCCAAATGATCTAAGTATGGCAATGCTTTATGATACTAACATTAAAGGTAAGTAATCGTTATTAGAAAGTAAATTAATTTGGTAGCTCCAACAGTGCCATCGCATGTACTTAAAGCCTTTAGAAGCTATTCGGTTCATAGTCGTGTGGAAGTGCTGCTCCAATTCGTTTACTGTTCATTCCAGGGCCAAACACAATCGAACCTCCTGCAGTTGAACCATCTTTTCTGATAATACTCTCTTCCTTTAGGAAATATACTTTTGCCAGTTTTGCATAAGGAGTGTATCCTGGTTTTCATTATGTTGTGATAATAAGATTATTTCTATTCTATGTATTTCAACTCTTTCAAGAATTTATCAATTTCATCATAAGCTTTGGATTGTGTCTCTTTATCTGGGTTTGGATACCCATCATCTGGTTGATCTGATGGTGTAAAAAGATGCCCCACCCCATCATATATGAAAAGTTGGGATCTATTACCATGTTTCAACATATTTTGATGGAAAAGATTACTTCCAAAAATAGGTGTGACGGTATCATCTTTGCCAACTACTATTATGGAAGGAGGCATATTTTCTTTTAGATTCTCAGCTGGAGAACAAATATATGGATCTGACTCATTCATAAGCAATTGTTTAAACCAATTGTCATTTATTATTGATAATCCGGGAGATACAAGAACCAAGGCATTTGGAATACTATTTATGTTTTTTTCTGAATTGGCAGAATAGAAAACGGCAGCACAAGCTGCTAGATGAGCACCGGCTGACCAGCCATATGCAGCAATTCTCTCCTTGTCAATTCTTAATTCTATGGAGTTCTCTCTCATCCATAAAATTGCATTTCGTGCATCTTCCATAGCATCCACAGGAGTGATGCTTTTTTGATCTGATAGTCTATATTGTGCGGCAACAGCAACCAACCCTTTCCTTGCATATTTTTCTGCAATTCCAAAAGCCCAGGAAGGATCACCTATACTCCATCCTCCTCCATGAAATATTACTATTGCAGGGTAATTTGAAACAGGGTTTATTTCATCCGGCATAAATACGAATGCTTTTAATTCAGTTTCTTTGGAGGAATCAAAAGAGTACTCAATTGGACCTTTGACATTTCTGACCTCCTGCGCATTAATATTTAATAATCCTATTGCAAATAGTAGATGGATCTTAAATGCTATTTTATTTGCTTTCACATTTGTGGTTATCATAAAACTAAGTTAGTTAAAAATGGAGGAAGCCACGTGTTGATATTTCCAACTGGACTATTCGTCCACCTTTGGTGACCTCATGGACCTTTAATTCCGCGATTGCGGAAATTCGTGATTTTTTCATTCTTGCCTTGTCAAACATTTTCAGAAAGGAACAAATGCAACTATGTTTATGGGAAATGGGTATGATTATAAGAAATACTTTATATTGCTTGAAAGTCAGATTGAAATCCCTCAACAATAAATGAAGAATTGGAATTCACTAAAAGTCCGTCGAATAGGTTTATTATTATTATTTCTCCTGATAATAAATGAACCGATAATCAGTCAGGATTATACACCATTTGATTTTGAGAGTGGAATCTGGATTACTAACTATTTCGAATATGAAGGGCCAGACAATCATTATCAATATTATAGTGACGGAGATACCTTGATCAACAACAAAGCATATCACAAATTATTCCAATATCATTTAAGGTGGTGGTATGTATTAGATACATCGTTCAATTACTATGGTGCCATTGTAAATGATACGTTAAACCGACAGGTTGAATTGATAAAAGCAGGTCAATTAGAACCAGAAGTTCTGTACAACTTTAATCTTGATATTGGAGATACGATTAAGGAAGGTATTGGAGAGGATATTAATCTGGTTGTAACTGAGATTGACTCTATTCAGGTATGTGGAAGATTTCATAAACGCTTTGTGATCATAAGGGATTATGGAGGATGGGGAGATATTGCATTTACAGAAGGAATTGGATTCTCATTTGGATTTGTGGAACCAGTGGTTATTTTCCCTTTCGAGACAACATCAGAATTAATTTGTTATACAGAAACAGCAAATACCAATTGTTCTGAATGCGATCTTTTATTGGGCCAGAAGAATATTGAATCAACTTATAATATTACACTATTCCCGAATCCGGCAAAAAACAATATTATTATTAAGAGTGACATAATAATAAAACTCGTAGAAATATATTCAATAACTGGATTTCAAGTATTTGACAAAGCGTACAACTCTAATAATATTAATATTGATCGTGATTTCACTACTGGTATGTATTTTATTAAGCTATATCTCGACAATAATGAAACCGTGATAGAAGAGATATTCTTTGAATGAAATAACAGATCCGCAATTAACACCAGTTTTGACACCGCCTAAAACAAAATCCCCTGGTTCTCAAGGGGATAAGTAACATCAAAGTAGCTCCACCAGGATTGTTCGTCCATCTGCGGCGGTCTCACGTTCCTGAATTTTCCGCTGCTCAAATACCAAACCCTTTCTCGCTTCGCGAGCACGTGGCTTTTTGTCCTTAAAATCTTTCAAGCAAGCTTGAGATTTGAAAATCAAAAAGCCCCTGCCCGTCGGGCAAAGGCTTTTCTGCTTGTAGCTCCAACAGGACTCGAACCTGTATCTACGGTTTAGGAAACCGCTATTCTATCCCTTGAACTATGGAGCCAGAAATTGCGGGGACAAATTTAGGTTAATTCTGATTTACTGCCAAATCTCTTCTCGAGCAAACATGGACATCCTGCCCGCCATCATTGAAGGAGTTCTACTTGATACTGTCAATCAGTAATCGAAAATCAGTAGATTTGTCCTTATTCCTGCTTCCTTAAGAGAAGCGGTTTACTCGAAGCATAGCTTCTCGTGAGCTTCGGTTTTGGGAGAAGGTTGATAATTTAATACAAAATCATATGGAATGCCAGAAACAGCTCTTCCAGTTACCTTCCGAGATTCATTACTTGAATTGTGGATATATGTCACCTCTTCTGAAATCTGTTGAGGAGAAAGGGATTGAAGGAATGCGTCGGAAAAGAAATCCAATTTCGATCAAACCGGTTGACTTTTTTACGGAGGTGAATGATTTGCGTACGACATTTGGGAAAATGGTAAACTGCAACCCTTCTCAGGTGGCTGTGATGCCCGCGGTCTCTTATGGCATGAACAGTGTAATAACGAATATTCCCTATTACAAGGGACAGCATGCATTAACCATATCCGAAGAATTTCCAAGTTGTTATTACGCTGCCGAGCGTTGGTGCAAGTCATTTGAAGCTGAACTGAAGGTTGTTGCAAGAAAGGATGATGTTCTTCAGAAAGGAAAGGAGTGGAATGAAAGGATCCTTGAAGCCATTAACAGCGACACAGCGTTTGTAGTGATGGCATCTGTGCACTGGATGAACGGAACAAAATTTGACCTGGAGAGCATTGGAACCCGGTGCAGGGAGGTTGGTGCGAAGTTTATTGTTGATGGCTCCCAGTCAGTGGGTGCACTTCCCATTGATGTTGAGAAACAGAAGATCGATGCGCTCATCTGCGCAGGCTATAAGTGGCTGATGGGTCCCTATTCTTCAGCACTGTCATACATTCATGAGGATTTTAATGGGGGGATTCCGTTGGAGGAATCCTGGATGACCAGACCCAATGCTGAAAGGTTTGACCGGCTTACCAATTACGAAGCGGGTTATAAGCCAGGTGCTGCCCGGTTTGATGTTGGTCAGACCAGTAATTTCATTTCGGTTCCCATGTTGAAAGAAGCACTTGGGCAATTGTTGAGCTGGGGAGTCCATGAGATCCAGGAGTATTGTGGCATGCTTGCAACACCGCTTATTAACTATTTCCTGGAGAAGAATACTCCGGTAGATGACGAGATTCACAGGGCAAACCACATGATGGGACTTCAGTTACCCGATGGAACGAATGGAGAGACCCTGGTTGAAGAGTTGCAACGGCGAAATGTCTATGTTTCTCTTCGTGGCACCAATATCCGGATATCCATCAATGTTTTCAATACTGAGGAGGATATTCAGGAGTTAATTGCTGCCCTGAAATAAAA
>JBDLIX010000218.1:0-7534 GCA_039714655.1 Bacteroidota bacterium | reverse complement strand
GTGATATCGGCTGCAATGCAGAGTAGGGTAGAGGGATCACAACTGTTGAGGATATCCTTTAGCAGGGCATCATTCCGGTAGGGGGCCTCAATAAAGATCTGGGTTTCGCCTCTTCTTTTTACTTCCTGCTCGATCTCCCTGATCTTCCTGATACGATCGGGTTGCTTCACGGGCAGATAGCCCAAAAATCTGAAAGCTTGTCCATTCAGTCCCGATGCCATAAGGGAAAGCAGAATGGAAGAGGGTCCGGTAAGTGGAACCACCCTTATGCCATATTCATGAGCCAGCCGGACCACCACAGCACCCGGATCGGCCACACCAGGCACACCAGCTTCGGAAATAATGGCTGTATCGGAACCGTTCAGGGCCTCTTTCAAAAATGTGGGAATATCCTCCTCTGGTGTGTGCTCATTCAACTCATGGAAGGTGAGCTGATCAATGTCAATCTCATGGTTCAGTCTCTTCAGGTAACGCCTTGCATTCCTCAGGTTCTCCACAATATAGACTTTGATAGCACTCACTTTTAATGTGATTTCAGTGGGGATTGTGCCTGTTGTGTCAGGATTTCCAAGTGTGTTGGGAACCAGGTAAAGGACTCCTTGCATATTCAGTTCATTGAAAATATGTATTAAAAATAGTTATAACTTCGTGAACAGCGTAATGCAACACCATTCCAATTGAAAATAACTTTTCTGGGAACAGGCACATCACAGGGTGTACCGGTCATTGGGTGCAGATGTGCCGGGTGTATATCTGATCATGAACACGACAAAAGGTTGCGTTCTTCCATTCTCGTGGAGCATCAGAACATAGTTGTGGTCATTGATACCGGGCCCGATTTCAGACAGCAAATGCTCCGGGCAAATGTGAAGAAACTTGATGCTGTGCTGTTTACCCATGAGCATCGTGACCATATTGCCGGACTGGATGATATAAGGGCATACAACTTTATTCAGAAAAGTCCCATGGATGTTTTTGCAGAGGAGCGGGTCAGCCGGGCATTGATGACCGGTTTTCCCTATGTTTTTGCAGAGAAGAAGTATCCTGGCATTCCACAGGTAATCATGCACACCATCTCTGTGGAGCCATTCCGTATCGGCACTCTGGAAATCATTCCAATTCGTCTGATGCATTACCATCTTCCGGTGCTGGGATTCCGGATAGGTGAATTTGCTTACCTTACCGATGGGAACTATATTGATGAAGCCGGGAAGAAAAAACTGAAGGGCGTGAAATTTCTGGTAGTCAATGCCCTTCGCAGGGAACCCCACATCTCCCATTTCACCCTCTCACAAGCAGTGTCACTCATCAATGAGGTGAGTCCGGACATGGGATATCTGACGCACATTTCACATCAGATGGGACCATGCCAGGAGTTAATAGAGGAGTTGCCGGCTAACATTCGGCCAGCTTATGACGGCCTGGTCCTGGAGCTATAATTACGAATACCACTCATCTCCTTTCCGGAAGATAGAAAGAGGATGGCAGTGAAAATACTCAGGACCAGGAATATAATGCCTGCCAGGGCAAGTGCCTGCTGAAGTGAGTAGATGTCTTTGATCCATCCCAGTATCGGTCCGGCTAAGGCAAAGAGCAACCGGATGACGAAATTCCGCACAGAGAGTACGGTGGCCCTGATGTTTGAGGCTGTAATCCGGTTAATATAGTCCTTTAGCACGGGTGTGGCATAGCCTCTCACAAGATAAAAAAGGTAAAGGATAATAAGTCCTAAGGGAAGAGTGAATCTGCTCAGGGCCAGGTATCCCATGGGGATTAGCAGGGAGATCAGAAGAATGGAACGGGTTTGTCCCAGCTTTTGCTCAAAATAGTGGGCTGTATAGGAGGTAATCGCCACCGTGAGATTCAGGCTGGTCCAGAGCAGTCCAAACCAAACGATATCAATATTGACATGGTTGAAGAAGGGTTGTGCAAACCAGGCCATGGTGAGTGTGGCTGTTCCGGTAATGGCACTGAACAGGATGTTTCGTCTCAATGGCCTGTCCTGAAACAGCGCAAAACGGGCTATCCGGACAATCTCCATCAACCCTGCTTTGATAAGAGGAACCTTGCGTATGGGTTCCACCAGGGTTATGGCAGCCGGCAGGGCTATGAAAGCAACAAAGGACTGGGCAAAATAGGGTGCTCGTAAAGTAATCCCTGCCAGCAATCCGCCCAGGATACCAGCAATGGCTTCAGCAATATTTCCTATGGAGGTAATCCTTCCTTCAAAACGTGTATATTTTTTCTCCTCTCCCTGCTCAAGGAGAGAATCATAAAGCATGGCCGAATCTGCGCCCGAAATGCAACTCTGACCAATGCCCAGGATGATCTCTGCAATGAGAAAACCCAGAAATCCATAACTGAAGCTGTAGGTGGCAAAGCCAAAAGTGCCAAATATGGCACCGAGGATCAGCGTCTTTCTTCGACCGATCACATCGGCCAGATACCCCGATGGAATTTCCAGAACCACGATTGCAATGGAGTATACGGCCTGAAGGACCATGATATCCTTCATTGAGAGTCCATTACTCTCATAAAAGGGAACTACAATTGGCATGTAGAGCATGAACCATTTGGCAATCTTGATCAGGTAGAGTCGGACAATATTTGGATGGAGGGATTTGGCCACTGATACACACTTTGCGGCAAATCTATAAAAACCCGGGAGATCCCCCAGAGATGTTTTAGAAAATATTTATTGAAAAGGCAATGTGGTTATCTTTGAATACAAACTTTGAATTATGGGAATGACGGTTATTGAGAAGATCCTGGCATCACACTCCGGGAAAGCCGAAGTCGCTCCGGGCGATATTGTTGATGTGATGATAGATGCCCGGGTGGCTCGCGATTTTGGAGGGGCCAATGTGGTAAAACATATGCAGGAGCACCATCTGGAAATTCAGAATGTATCAAAAACCTTCTTCACATTCGATTGCAATCCCACCGGATCTGACCAGAAATATGCAATAAACCAACACAAATGCCGACTCTATGCACGTGAACATGGGTTAAGCGTATATGATATTGACAAAGGGATTGGGACCCATATTTTAATCGAAGAGGGATTGGCCTATCCGGGTTCCACAGCGGTTTCTACAGATTCCCATGCCAATATACTGGGTGCGGTGGGTGCATTCGGACAGGGAATGGGAGACAAGGATATTGCAGCAACATGGCACAAAGGTTCTACCTGGTTCAAGGTTCCCCCGACAGTTAAAATCGTTCTTGAAGGCCAACCCAACCCTCTTCTTTCAGCCAAGGATATGGCTTTGAATCTCCTGGATCTGTTTGGTGCCAATACGCTGCTGGGAAATGCCATTGAAATTGAAGGAGAAATGGTGGATAAGCTCACTTTAGATCAGCGCATTACCATCGCTTCGATGGCCACGGAAATGGGAGCCATCATCATTCTCTTTCCTCCAAACAAAGAGGTGATCAGGTATTGTGAATCGCGTGTCCGAAAGAAAATCGATGCTCCGGCAGCTGATCCCGATGCCAGTTACAACATGATCCACACGGTGAATGCTTCCAATTTTACTCCCAAAATCTCCCTTCCCGGAAAACCCCACGACACCTCTGATCTGCCTCTTGAGAAAATCTGGATCGATTCGGCATTTATTGGAAGTTGTACCAATGGAAGAATTGAGGATTTAAGAGCCACTGCAGCAATTCTTAAGGGTAGGAGTGTAGCAGAGGGTGTGGTACTTAAAATCGTACCGGCAACAGACCGGGTATGGCAGCGTTGTCTGGAAGAGGGATTGATAGAGATCTTCAAAGAATCAGGTGCACTGGTATCAAATGCGGGTTGTGCGGGTTGTGCAGCCGGACAAGTGGGACAAAATGGTCCGGGAGAGGTTACTGTAAGTACCGGGAACAGGAACTTCCCCGGAAAACAGGGTCAGGGAGAGGTCTACCTCGCTTCACCGGATGTGGTAGCTGCTTCGGCCATTGCCGGATACATCATAGCTCCGGATGCAATTCCGGAAGAGCCGGAAAAACGTGTAGAGGAGAAGCATGAGAAGCTTTCAGTGAAACAGACAAAAGCCACGGAGGTTGCTGAGCGACCCATTGAAATTCAAGGCAGGGTATGGTTTATTCCAAAGGACAATATCGATACAGATATGATCTTTCACAACCGCTATCTCTCCATTACGGATGTGGGTGAAATGGGGCAGTATACCTTTGATAACCTGGAGGGTTATGAGGATTTTGCTTCCAGCGTGAATGCAGGGGATATTGTAGTAACCGGTAAGAATTTCGGATCGGGAAGCTCCAGGCAACAGGCGGTTGATTGCTTTATCTCCTTGGGAGTACAATGCGTGGTAGCTGAATCGTTCGGATCTATTTACGAAAGAAATGCCATCAATGCGGCATTCCCGATTGTTGGTTCTGACCGTATTAAAGAGTTAAAGCTCGAGGATGGAGATGAACTCTATATGAATTTCAATTCAGGCGAGATCCGCAATGTTTCAAAAAACATTTCCCTTGAAGCTGCTCCCTTTTCCGAAGTTCAGATGGAGATATATCAGAATAATGGATTGTTTTAATCTTAGACTATTATGAGACTTATTATTCCAGAGGATTACAAGCCCCTCATCACATTAAAGGAAACGGAAAAAGCGATTCAGATGATGAAGGATCATTTTGAATCCGGACTCTCCTCCGACCTGCACCTCCGCAGGGTAACTGCTCCGCTATTTGTTTTGAAAGGTACAGGGCTCAATGATGACCTGCACGGTGTGGAACAACCCATTGTCTTTCCCATCAAGGATATGCGCGGACAGGAAGCGGAAGTCGTTCAATCTCTTGCCAAATGGAAGAGGATGATGCTTAGGGATTATGATATCCGGATAGGTTATGGCATCTATACAGATATGAATGCCCTTCGTCCGGATGAGGAGCTCGACAACATGCATTCGGTCTATGTCGACCAGTGGGATTGGGAGAGGGCGATTTACCCTGAAGAGCGCTCCCTGGACTATTTAAAAATGACAGTTCGGAAAGTATGGGACAATATAAAGCGAAGCGAATTTTTCATTCACACTTTCTATTCTCATATTGTTCCTTCACTGCCTGATGAGATTACTTTCATCCATTCCGAACAACTCTTTGAGATGTATCCCGACCTCTCTCCGAGGGAGCGGGAGTCTAAAATTGCAGAGAAGCATGGTGCAGTTTTCATTATCGGTATCGGATATGACTTGCCGGATGGGAAACCCCATGACCGGAGGGCACCTGATTATGATGACTGGAGTACAGAAACGGCAGATGGTTACCGGGGATTAAACGGGGACATTATCGTATGGAACGAGATTCTGGAATGTCCTGCCGAGATCACATCCATGGGAATCAGGGTAGATAAGGCGGAATTAATGACCCAGCTGGAGCTCTCCAATGCACTTGACCAGGTGGATCTACTGTTCCACAGGCGACTGCTGAATGATGAATTACCCTCCTCCATTGGAGGTGGGATTGGTCAGTCCCGAACAGCCATGCAATTGCTGAAAAAGGCGCACATCGGTGAAATTCAATCAGCCATATGGCCCGGAGAGATGGTGGATCACTGTCGTCGCA
This sequence comes from Bacteroidota bacterium, assembly GCA_039714655.1. Classification (GTDB taxonomy): domain Bacteria; phylum Bacteroidota; class Bacteroidia; order Bacteroidales. The sequence continues at coordinate 1,960 of JBDLIX010000218.1, read as the reverse complement.
GTGGTATCCAGCTCATCTAATCACTAACTGATAACTATAACTAACTTTTTCCCATGCCTGCAACCTTTGTTGAGAAGATATTCGATGCCCCACAGGGAGCCATCATATTTAAGCGACCTGATTTGATCCTGACCCATGATAATTCGGCCAGCATCCACAAGACATTTGAGCAGATGGGTGGAACCAATGTGGTCAATCCGGATCAGCTTGTGATTGTATTGGATCATAATGCTCCACCTACCAATTCGGGACTTGCCAATACATATCAATCCATTCGCGGTTTTGCAACCCGGCAGGGAATCGCAAAATTCCATGATGCAGGCAGTGGGATCTGTCACCAGATCATGGCTGAGTATGCCCGTCCCGGGATGGTTGTTGTTGGAAGTGACAGCCATACATGTACAGCCGGGGCATTCAATGCAATGGCTGCAGGGATCGACCGTACTGAAGCTGCAGGACTATGGCTCAGGGGCGAAACCTGGTTCCGGGTTCCTGAATCCCTGAAGATTAACCTGACCGGAAGATTGAATCAGGGTGTATATGCAAAAGATGTAAGTCTGTGGATCATTGGGATACTGGGCTCTGCCGGAGCCAATTATATGTCCATTGAATATCATGGAGATGGGGTTCAGTCTCTCTCCGTATCAGATCGCATGACCCTGGCCAATCTGGCTTCTGAAATGGGGGCCAAGAATGCAGTATTTCCAGCCGACCAGGTACTCTATGATTACCTTGGTGGAGCTGTGGAAGGAATCTGGGCTGATGAAGGAGCCACCTATGCCCACGAGATTCAGATTGACCTGGGAGAAGTTTATCCCCTGGTAGCTGCTCCTCACCATGTGGACAATGTAATGGCTTTGGCCGAAGTGGCTGGATTGGACATCCACCAGGGAGTCATCGGCACATGTACCAATGGCAGGATTGAGGATTTGAGAGAGGCTGCAGCCATGATAGATGGGCAAAAAGTTAAATCAGGTCTCCAGCTCCTGGTAATTCCTGCATCCAGGGAAATTTACCTCCAGGCCATTGCGGAAGGTCTTATCACCATATTCCTTGAGGCGGGGGCCAACGTATTGAGTTCTTCCTGCGGACCATGCCTGGGAACCGGACAGGGGATCCCGGCTGACAATTTCAGGGTACTCTCATCTGCCAACAGGAATTTCCTGGGAAGGATGGGTAACAAGAATGCCGAGATATACCTGGCCTCACCTGCGGCTGTAGCATTAAGTGCTGTACATGGAAAGATTAAGGATCCAAGGAGTGAGGGGGGAGCTGAAAAGTTTCCATATCGCAGGAGACAGGCTAACAGCGTTACCATTGAAAGCGGTGAGCTAAGAAGGGAAAAGGGTGTCTGGAATTATTCGGACAGTGACAATCTGAATACGGACCAGATGTTTGCCGGAAATCTCACATACAAGATTCCAAGCTCGGAGCCAGAGGGCATTATCCCTTATCTTTTTGAAGGATTTGATCCGCAATTTTCGAGCGAAGTTCAATCCGGGGATCTTATTCTGGGTGGGGAGAACTTCGGATGTGGAAGTTCCAGGGAACACCCCTCGGTAGGGCTGGCTCATGCCGGGATCAAAGCGGTGATTGTGAAATCCATCAACCGAATCTTTTACCGGTCAGCCATCAATCAGGGCCTGCCGGTAATTGTTCATCCGGATGCGGTGAATGCTTATCGTTCAGGTGATATAGTGGAGGTAGACTTCTCCAATGGAACCATTGCTGTGGGTAAACATCAGTTCCCTTTCGAGGCCCTGCCCGATAAACTAATGGCCATTCTCGAAATGAAAGGACTGGTCAACTGGATCCGCAATCAATAGGAGCCTTCTCTAAAGAATCTTTTTTTTATCTTTGCATCGCTTTTAGCATATACACGCTTGGTTCCGTAGCTCAGTTGGACAGAGCAACAGCCTTCTAAGCTGTGGGTCGCGCGTTCGAATCGCGCCGGAATCAC
>JBDLIX010000217.1:0-7570 GCA_039714655.1 Bacteroidota bacterium | reverse complement strand
AATGTGATCTTTGACCGTTTCATGCAGGGACATGAGACCAAAACAAAACTTTACGGAGGGACTGGCCTGGGCCTGGCCATTTCCAAGAACCTTACCGAAATTCTGGGTGGCAAAATCGGGGTTGAATCCAAGTCAAATGAGGGAGCCACTTTTTGGTTCATTCTGCCCCGGAATGAGGTCCCATTAAAATATGAAGCGGCATTAAGAGCGCCCTCTTCGGATATAAAGTCCTGGGTAGATAAAAAACTGTTAATTGCTGAGGATGACCACTCAAATTACTATTTCCTCTATGAGGCCCTGAAAGATACGGGTGTAGAGATCCTCTGGGCGAAGGATGGACAGGAAACCCTGGAATTGTTCAGGGAGCATGACGATTTGGACCTGGTGCTGATGGATATTAACATGCCCCTGATGAATGGTTATGAGTGCACAAGAATCATCAAGAAGGAGCGTCCCGAATTACCGGTGATAGCCCAGACAGCTTATGCCATGTCGGGTGAGCGGGAGATCAGCAAGGAAGCCGGTTGTGATAATTATCTCTCCAAACCCATCAAAGTCAACGAACTGCTGGAAACCCTGGCACAACATATGTAAGTCGAAAGTGGCCGGTGACAGGGTGACAGGTACTATGTGCGCTGCCAGATTAGGATTCGTCCAGAATCTTATCGATCTGTTCTTCAGTTTTATGCAACCGGTCACGGCAGATCTTCAACAATTCTGTTACACGTCGCACCTTTTCGGCAAGTTCATCCACTCCCAGGTCGCCTCCTTCAATCTTTTCAAGGGTGGTTTCAATCTCCTTCACAGCATCGTCGTAACTAATTTTCTCTTTTGCCATTTGTTCCGTTTTTGCCATTTGTTCCGTTGGTTTTTTCTACTTTGCTCATTATTTTACCGTCAAAGAGCCTGGTTTCCAGCATGTCACCAGGTTTTACATCCTTGCTTTTCGAGACTGCTTTCCCATTCAGCAGGGTCATGGAATATCCTCTTTTCAGGATGTTGTGGGGATTGACCAGTTCAGTGCGGGTCTCCAGCAGGGTCAGGTGATCCCTTTTCCTGGTTAAACTGCTGCTGATTCCCCTTTGGAGGAGCAACCGGGCCTGATGCAATTGTTCTGATCTTTTTTGTGTGTATCCTTTTGAGAAGTGTTCCAGGTTACCCCGGAATCGTTCCAGCATGGTTGACCGGACCTGTACAATTCGCTTTACCGAATTGGCCAGTTGATCGTGGAGGGCCGATAATTGGAATTCAAATGCCAGCAGTTGATCCACCAGGAATTCTGCCACTGCAGTGGGTGTTTTAAGGCTGCGGGCAGCCACCATGTCTACAACTGATTCATCCCTTTCATGACCAATCCCGGTGATGACAGGAAGTGGAAACTGGGTGATGAAATAGGCCAGGTCGTGGTGATTAAAAATCTCCAGATCAGCCTTTGAACCTCCTCCTCTGATGATGGCTACACAATCGAATTCAGACTCTGATTCAAAGATTTTGTCCAATGCAGCGGTGATGGAACCCGGGACATCATCGCCCTGCATCACCGCCGGGAACAGACGGGTGTCTATACGGAAGCCATGGCTGTTATTCCGGATCGATTCCATGAAATCTCCGTATCCGGCTGCACTATCGGAAGAGATGACTGCGATTCGTTGGGGAACAGCAGGAAAAGGGATCTCTTTGTTCATATCCATCACCCCCTCTTCCCGAAGCTTTCGGATGACCTCCTGTTTTTTCCGGGCCAGATCTCCCAGGGTATAGGAGGGATCAATATCGGTAATGTTGAGACTAAACCCATACTGGGGATGAAACACTACTGATGCTTTGCAAAGGAGTTTAATTCCGCTCTTAAGCTTTGTTCCTGCTGCGGTTTCGAAAAACGGGCGAAGCATGCTGTAGCGTGAAGCCCAAATGGTTCCCCTGGCCCTTGCAAGAAGGGTGTCATTTTCGGGACTCTTTTCAATCAGTTCAAGGTAGCAATGACCGGTGCGGTTTTCATGAAGTTCGAGGATCTCTGCCACAATCCAGTATGAACCAGGGAATCCCTTACCCAGCACATGCTTCACCTGCTGAAGAATATCTGATAATGAAAGTGATCCTTCGGGCATTAATTGATGATTAACCTTGTATGATAGGTGCCCTGGTCTGTATTGATCTCCAGAATATACATTCCATTTTTCAGATGATCAGGCAAAGTGAGCTCTCCCGGTATGAATACCTGCCCGGAATGGATCACTCTTCCACTCAAGTCATGGAACCGCAATCTGAAATTGCCGCCCTGATCCTCCGGCAATTTGATCATAATGCGATCCCGTGCCGGATTGGGATAGATCTCCATCCGACCGGGTAGAAACCTTGCCGGCAGATCGGTAATGTTCCAATAGACCTTTTGAAAGTCAGGAAGCCCGAAACCATAGGTTGCATCCGGATTTTTACTCCTGTCACCGCTCTGTCGAACCCACCGGATCATCTCTTTTGCAGGAATTTCGGGATAGGCCTGCCATAAGCTGGCCACAGATCCGGCGATCAGTGGTGAGGAGAATGATGTGCCGGACCCCCGGGCCAGACCTCCCTCGATACTCTGGACCCCTGTGCCACCACCCATGGCCACCACATCGGGTTTGATTCTCACATCAAAGGCGGGACCTCTTGAACTGAAAGAGGTGATCTCATTGGTGCTGTCCACTGCTCCCACCGTAAGGATATTATCCGCATCTGCCGGGGCTGTAATATAAAACCAGGAATCGTTCCCTGAATTGCCGGCGCTGTTGCTGGAGATAATGCCACGGGATGCAGTCAGGGATGCTGCCCTTGAAATAAATGTGGATCTTCCATCCATGTCGTGATATGTGTAGTCGTAATCATCTCCATCGAAATCTGAATAACCCAGTGAAGTGTTGATCACATCAAATCCCAGGCTATCGATATATTCAGTTGCTTCAATCCATGCGATCTCCTCAATTCTGGTCTCCTGATCAGGATTCTCTGTCATGCAAAGAATATAACTTGCATGGGGGGCTGTACCCACCATATTCCCATCCCACTCGGCGCCTATAATTGAAAGGACATACATGCCATGTGTGTGCATTCGGAAGACGTTTGTGTCATTCACATAATTTTGTGTTCCAAGTAACCTGCCTTCACTGATCATGGGCTCAAATGAGGGAAGGCTGTCCACATTTGCAAAACCTGCATCCAGGACAGCGATCCAGACTCCTTTACCGGTATATCCCAGATCATGCAACATATCCATTTTCATCATGGTGACCTGCTCGGTGGCTACTCCATAATCATATCCGGGAGATGTGGTAAGAGGAGGCTCAAACCTGTTGCCGGAAGGCAGGGGGGGGAGATAAAGGTCATCGCTCTCCGGTTCCCAGGCTACCGTATCAGTAAAAGGTTTGGCTAAAACCTGCTGGAATAGCAGGCTGTCGGCATTCACCATGGCTATTCCATTTAACCATTTTGATATATGCCTGATCTCTACGTTCATTCCCCTTAACTCCTCCAGGTAGGGAGTGGTGACAGGCAGGTCCCTGTGATCAATGCCAAGGCCCTGCCATGCCCTTCTGTTTACAGATCTTTCTGAGAGAAACTGCTCCGGCTGATCGATATGATATCCATTCCCACTCTTGTCAGTAAAGTATACCCAATACACACTGTCGGCGATCTGCTGAGCCGAAGCAACAGATATCCATAAGAGCATCCCGGTAATAAACCTGATTTTCATATCCTTAAAATTGTTGAATGGATTCAGGTTCCGAGATCAGTTCAAACCTTTTCAGGCTGTCCTGCATTATTTGCATATATTTCTTTTGATCCACAGCCCTGCCATTTTTATACTCAATGGAATATAATTCCGATCCGGATTCGTCAAAAAAGCTCCAGGTACCGTTTGAGCGATTCTCCAGATAGGTTCCCCTGACTTTGATAGTGCCGTCAGCATAAAACAGTTCATAGGGACCATTGAGCATGTTGTTTTCATAGCTGCATTGCAGCCTCAATGAACCATTTTCATAGTATTGGTTCCAGGCTCCGTTTTTTATGTTTTTTTGCCAGCCCACCTCTTCTGATACCACCCCGCTGGAATAGTAGCTTTTAACCATCCCGTGAAGGTCTCCCTCCTGATAGGTTTCCCGGATTCTTACCGCACCGTCAAATTCTGAATAGTAAGTCCATACCGAATCTTTGACTTTTTCCACATGCCATCCTTCGGCAGCCTGTTTTTCGTTTTTATAGTACAACTTCGTAAAGCTTCGGTCCACAAGCGTATCGAACATCATGCGGGCACGGACCGCTCCATTTTCATAGTAACGAACCATTTCACCCACCGGCTTTCCCTTTTTGAAATTGGCTTCATAAAGGGTTTTTCCATTGGGATACTCCACTTTCCATGGTCCGGTTTTCCTATCCTGATCATCCAGTTGGTTCTGGCCATGCAGCGAAGCAAAACCGGCAATCAGGATTATAATAAACAGATGTTTCATATCGTGAGGTTAAATATAGCCAAAAAGAAAAATAAAACGAGGGTATACTAAAAAGAGGGCATCCTTTTGAGACGCCCTCTTGCTTAAACCGTTATCCGGTGATGATATCTCTATTTTACCTCTTCAAAATCCACATCGGTGACCTCATCATCACTTCCTTTTTCTGAAGCGGTCTCCTGTGTCGGCTCTCCACCGGGCTCTCCAGCGGGCTGCCCGGCTTCCCCGCCAGCCTGCTGTGCATTGTACATATCCTGGGAGGCAGCCTGCCAGGCTGTATTCAGAACCTCTGTGGCTTCATCGATGGCAGCCAGGTCTTCTGACTTATGGGCCTCCTTAAGCTTCGTCAGGGCCTCTTCGATGGGAGCTTTCTTATCTGCCGGAAGCTTCTCTCCAAACTCCTTCAACTGCTTTTCGGTCTGGAAGACCAGGCTGTCGGCATTGTTTAGTTTTTCAATGCGTTCTTTGGCGGTTTTGTCAGCCTCTTCGTTTTCCTGTGCCTCCTGTTTCATCTTCTCGATCTCTGCATCAGAGAGTCCGGATGAAGCTTCGATACGGATGCTCTGTTCTTTTCCGGTTCCCTTATCCCTGGCAGATACATTCAGGATACCATTGGCATCAATATCAAAGGTTACCTCGATCTGCGGAACACCCCGGGGAGATGGTGGGATCCCGTCCAGATGAAACCTTCCAATGGTCTTGTTGTCTTTGGCCATGGATCGTTCTCCCTGCAACACATGGATCTCAACCGAAGGCTGATTGTCAGCAGCGGTTGTAAATGTCTGTGTTTTCTTGGTGGGTATGGTGGTATTGGCTTCAATTAGCTTGGTGTTCACGCTTCCCATGGTCTCAATCCCCAGGGAGAGTGGTGTCACGTCCAACAGCAGTACATCCTTCACTTCTCCGGTAAGCACACCGCCCTGAATGGCAGCACCCACGGCCACTACCTCATCGGGATTCACTCCTTTGGAAGGAGCTTTTCCGAAAAAGTCCTGAACCACCTTCTGAATGGCTGGAATACGTGTGGATCCACCTACCAGGATCACCTCGTTAATCTCACTTGAACTGAGTCCGGAATCCTTTAAAGCTGTTTTACAGGGACCTATAACGGCCTGAATCAGCTTGTCAGCCAAACTCTCAAATTTGGCCCTGGAAAGGGACTTTACCAGGTGCTTGGGTACACCATCCACCGGCATAATATAGGGTAGGTTGATCTCAGTCTGTGTGGCACTGGACAACTCGATTTTGGCTTTCTCAGCTGCCTCCTTCAGGCGTTGTAACGCCATTGGATCCTTCTTAAGATCAAGACCTTCATCCTTTTTAAACTCATCGGCCAGCCAATCAATGATCACCTGATCGAAATCATCACCACCCAGGTGGGTGTCGCCATTGGTTGATTTTACTTCAAACACACCATCACCCAATTCAAGGATGGAAATATCAAAAGTTCCCCCTCCAAGGTCAAATACGGCAATTTTCAGATCGGAGGTCTTCTTGTCCAGTCCGTAAGCAAGGGATGCTGCGGTAGGCTCGTTGATGATCCTTTTCACTTTCAATCCGGCAATCTCACCCGCCTCTTTGGTGGCCTGACGTTGTGAATCACTGAAATAAGCAGGTACAGTGATCACAGCATCTGAGACTTCCTGTCCCAGGTAGTCCTCGGCTGTCTTCTTCATTTTCTGAAGCACCATGGCTGAAATCTCCTGGGGTGAATATTTTCGGTCGTCAATCTGAACCCGGGGAGTATTGTTTTCCCCTTTTACTACTTTATAGGGGACTCTTCCAATCTCTTTGGACACCCGGTCATGGGTCTCACCCATGAAGCGTTTGATGGAAGAAACGGTTTTAGTAGGATTGGTAATTGCCTGCCTTTTAGCCGGGTCGCCCACTTTCCTTTCTCCATTTTCCACAAATGCCACCATTGATGGGGTTGTACGTTTCCCTTCGCTGTTGGGGATAACTACCGGCTCATTGCCTTCCATCACCGATACACACGAGTTGGTGGTACCTAAATCAATTCCAATTATCTTACTCATAACTATTATTTTGCTTTATACTTTTATACTTTTACTCTTTCTAACTTTTACTCTTTCTAACTTTTACTCTTTTACACTAACCAAGATTATGCCAATTGGTTTTTTGTCATCACAGATGCTATATTGGCACAAAATTATCTGCTATTTTCACATTTGAGTGTCATGTTTACTGACAAATTGACTGCCAAAAGGATTTTTATTTTAAACTTTGCACTGAACTTTTAATGCAAAAGCAATGTCCCTCCACAGCAACGTAAAACGTGTTACCACCCATGTACTTCATGCCATGAAGCTCAAGGGAGAGAAAATCGCCATGTTAACCGGGTATGATTTTTCTTTTGCCCGGCTGCTTGACCAGGCCGGGATTGATGTGATCCTTGTGGGTGATTCAGCCTCCAATGTGATGGCCGGTTTTGAAACGACCCTTCCTATCACTCTGAACAATATGATTTACCATGCAGCATCGGTGGTAAGAGCCACCAATCGCGCACTGGTTGTAGTGGATCTTCCATTTGGGACCTATCAGGGCAATTCCAAAGAGGCACTTGCATCTGCCATCCGGATCATGAAAGAGACCGGAGCCAGTGCCATCAAGATGGAAGGTGGCATTGAGATCAAGGAGTCCATTGAACGTATCCTGTCAGCTGGTATTCCTGTTATGGGACACCTGGGTCTTACTCCTCAGGCAATTCATAAATTCGGAACCTATGTGGTACGAGCTACCGAACAGGAGGAAGCTGATAAATTGAAAGAAGATGCTACGGTATTGGCAAAGACTGGATGCTTTGCAGTGGTTCTTGAAAAAATCCCGGCCAAACTTGCCGGAGAGGTAACCAAATCCATCAGCATACCGACCATTGGGATTGGTGCAGGATCCGAGGTGGATGGACAGGTATTGGTACTGCATGATATGCTGGGCATTACTCAGGAATTCTCTCCAAGGTTCCTTCGCCGGTATCACAACCTCCAAATGGAGATCAAAGGAGCCGTTCAGAACTACATTGAGGATGTCAGATCCCAGCAATTTCCCAACGAAAGTGAACAGTATTAAGT
>JBDLIX010000216.1:0-7585 GCA_039714655.1 Bacteroidota bacterium | reverse complement strand
ACTTGTCCAAGGACTTTGGTCTCTTTTTTAAGACAGTAAAAACCTTTTTTATGGCCGGTGGACATTGATTGCCGTTGATTCAAACCAGCACTTTCATCCCCATAAATTTCACACATCTTTTTGTTAGTAGGTTATTAACTCAATTGATAATTATTACTTAATGTTTTTATCTTTATGATTCATTAAACGGGGAATTCATGCTTAATTTGAAAAGAGTAGCAGTGGCAGTTCTTATTGGTTCCATCCTTGCATCTTGCGTTCCAATCAAGAAGATATCCTATGTGCAGGATAGCAAGACAATGGTATCCCAGCAGAGTAACAATATGTATTTCATTGATGAAGCCCTGGATGAAATCATCAGACAGGGTGATGAGTTGTATATTAAGGTAACCAGTGCTGATGAAACCCAGACCAATTTTAATCAGGAAAGGCAATCGTTATCAAGGGATCCTTCACTCCTTAGCTATACAGTGGATGAGGAGGGAACTATTAAACTACCCTATGTAAACAGGATCAAATTGGCCGGAGAGACGCTTGTCGAGGCATCGGACCATATTGAGGAGGAGTTATCGCAATACCTGCTTAATCCTTCTGTTTTTATTCGGTTTGTAAACAACAAAGTGACCATTTTAGGTGAGGTTAACAATCCCGGGGTTTATGTCTTTAATTATAAAAGCATCAATATTCTTCAGGCAATCGGGTATGCCAATGATATTTCCACCTTCGGAAACAGAAAGAAAGTACTTATTGTGCGTGAAGAGGGAGACTACAGGTCCAAATACGAAGTTGATCTTACCAGTGATGAGTTGTTGGCATCACAATTCTATATGATCAAATCAAATGATATTATTTATGTGGAGCCATTGAAAAGTAAAAAATGGGATATGGATACATTCCCCTATAATTTGGTGCTCTCCATAGCCTCCCTCACCATTGTGGTTCTTACTTTTATGATCACTTATCTAAACTAGGAGTTATTTCAAGATGATAAATACGAATGAATCAATAGTCAACCACATAACGGAATTTGTCCGGGATCTTATTAAGTATTGGTATATTTTGGCATTGTCCTTGGTGATTACTTTGGGAGGGGCTCTTTTTTACCTCAAGTTTGCCGCCAAAAAGTATAGGGTTATGTCTACTGTTATATTGAAGATTGAGAGATCCAATGCTTTCGGGGCAAATTCGGATGATATGATGCGGGTCTATGATCTGATTGAACAGGACAAAAATCTTCAGAATGAGATATTTTTCCTGCAATCCTCACCTTTGATTCAATCTGTGGTAGAGGAGATGGATCTGGCTGTTTCATACTATCTCCAGGAAGATAAAATACCCAAGGAGATGGAATTCAGCTTGCGGGATCTCTATAATGGGGCTCCGTTTATTGTGATTCCCGAGAAAGAACACTTTCAGCCGGTTAATACGCTTTTCTATATTAAAATATTGGACGAGGAGAGTTACCATGTTTCCTCCCTGAGTAATGATGCTCAAATTGTTGATTTCAAAGATGGAAGTGTTGTTTACCCTGCCACATTATTTCAATTTGGCGGCGTATTTAAATTTGGGGAGGAGGTTAATAATGCCTTTACCTCATTTCGCATCCTGTTAAATTCAAACTACAATTCGGATGCTTACCTTGGAAAGGATCTCTTTTTTAAATTTAACACAAATGAGAATCTGACTTCCATTTTTAGAAGTTCGCTGACTGTGGAAGCTTCGGCGATTGATGCCACCATGGTTCAGATGACTCTGAACTCTGACAATAGGCAAAAGGGCATAGATTTTCTGAATGGTTTGATCCACAAATATATTGAGAACAATCTGGAAGAGAAGAATTTCCTTGCCAATAAGACCATTGAACACCTGGATTTCCAGCTTTCAGATATATCCCAATCACTGGGGAGTTCCGAGGAGGAGTTACAGAATATCCGGCGCACCTCCAGTGTGATGAATATCGACGAGAAGGCGGGCAATATTTACAACCAGTTGCAGGTCTCGGAGGAACAAAAGGCTGAAATTGTCCGGAGACGCAATTATCTGGTTCAGATGGAGGAGTATTTCTCTTCCAACAGGGATTCTTCCGGATTCCTGGCCCCTTCGGCCATGGGACTTAACGATCCATTGTTAACTAACCTGATTCAGGATCTGGCTACCTTAAGTACCGAGCGGCAGCAGATCATCAATAACAATCAGTTAAGGAGCCCCAGATTAAAAACACTGAATATCACCATCGACAATCTTAAGAAGGTAATCATTGAGAATTTGCATTATAGCATCAATACCACCAATGCTGAGCTGAACGACATTAATAGAAAAATCAGGGGACTGAACCGGGAGTTTTCAAGTTTGCCCTTTACACAAAGAAGGCTTCTTGGAATTGAAAGGAAATTTAACCTGAGTGAAAATGTCTATATGTCACTTCTGCAACAGAGAATTCAGGCGCAGATCATCAAAGCATCTACTTTGTCTGATTGTGAAGTGGTGGAGCCACCACAGGCTGCAGGAGTCTCTTCACCTAAGAAAATGATCATCCTCATTGCATCACTTTTCTTCGGTCTGTTGATACCAACGCTGTTTGTGTTGAGCAAGAAATTCTTTACAAGTAAGATCCTTAACAAGGAGGAACTACGGAAATACTCCAACCTGAGTCAAATCGGCAACATCCCTACCAACAACAAAAATATTATCAATGTGATCACCGATCAGCCAAATTCCATTACTGCCGAAGCTTTTCACACTGTGCGAAGCAATATTATGTATTACCTGATGGGAAAACTGAATCAGGTGATCCTGGTTACCTCCACGCTGGAGGGAGAGGGTAAATCCTATTCGGCACTGAATATTGCCACCAGTCTGGCGGTGACAAATAACAAAACGCTGTTGCTTGAGTTCGACTTGAGAAGGCCCAGCGAATTATATTCAAAACTGGGAATCCGGGGTTTGGTAGGAATTAGCTCTTACCTGATCAATAAAGCAGAGCTTGACGAGATCACGATTACATCGGATGTGGAGAACATGGATATTATTTTAGCTGGACAAATACCTCCCAATCCCATTGAGCTGATTTCCAGCAAGAAGACCGAAGATTTGTTCAAGGAGCTTAGGAGCAAATATGATTATATAGTGATTGATACGCCTCCCTATGGAGTGCTTACAGACTCGTTCGTACTGATGAAGTATGCAGATATTAAAATATATGTCTGCAGGCTTGGCCAGGTGAAGAAGCGCATGCTTCTCTCCAGTTTCGAGGATATTGAATCGAAGGAGATTGAGAATGTTCAAATCCTGGTCAATGGTGACACCCCAAAACAGGGCTCTTACGGGAAATATTATACAACCAGCAGGAGAGAATTGAAGATTCTAAAGAAGTTTTCCGGACCAGAAAAAAAGGGAAAAAATATTCACTCCAAGAGCTAAGAAAGATTCTTCAAACATTTGAGAAAAAATTGCGTAAGAAGATAGTATTTGATATTAAATTACCCTTAACATGAAAGCAGTACTTTTAGCCGGCGGGTTTGGCACCAGGATTAGTGAAGAGAGTGGAATCAGACCAAAGCCTATGGTGGAGGTTGGTGGAATGCCGATCCTGTGGCACATTATGAAAACTTATTCCCACTACGGAATCAACGAGTTTATCATTTGTCTGGGATACAAAGGATATATGATCAAGGAGTATTTTGCCAATTATTTCCTCTATGTTTCGGATGTGACCTTTGATTTGAAGTACAACTCCATGTCCATTCACAATGATCAGGCTGAGCCATGGAAGGTCACATTGATCGACACCGGCTTGCAAACCATGACCGGAGGGCGCCTAAAGAGGGTGAAAGAGTATATTGGGAATGAGACTTTCTGCATGACCTATGGAGATGGTGTTACCGATGTGAATATTGATGATCTGGTCAAGTTCCACAAAGAGCAGAAAGCCGTTGCCACCCTAACGGCGGTTCAGGAACCGGGACGGTTTGGATCTTTTACCCTGGGAGAAGATCAAACCAAGGTTGCCAATTTCAGGGAGAAAGTAAAAGACCATGATTCGGCCTGGATCAACGGAGGTTATTTTGTGCTGGAGCCATCCATATTTGATTATATAGAGGGTGATTCTACTGTTTTCGAAAGAGGACCCATGGAGGTGCTTTCTAAAAATGGCGGACTGGGTGCCTTCCAACACCGGGGATTCTGGATGCCCATGGATACGTTGAGAGATAAAAACGTTCTTGAAGATATGTGGAACAGCGACAATCCACCATGGAAAGTCTGGTAACTCCACGGAGCAATTATATAATATATGGCGGAAGATCTGTTTCAAATCTATGGAAATAAGAAGGTCCTGGTCACAGGACATACAGGTTTTAAAGGGGGATGGCTCAGCCAATGGCTCGTCTCCCTGGGTGCTGAAGTGTATGGGATAGCCCTGCCACCTGAAGGAGAGGTTACGCTGTTTGATCAACTTCAGCTTGAGAAACAACTGAATCATCAAATCTGTGATATCAGGGGATTCGAGTCACTGCAGAATCATCTGGATGAAATAAAACCTGATATTATTTTTCACCTGGCCGCCCAACCTCTGGTAAGGGAATCTTACAACATCCCCCTGGAAACGATTGAGACCAATGTGATGGGTACAATCCATCTTTTGGAGGCTGTTCGCACCTTAAAACTTGCCACTACCATTATCGTGATCACATCCGACAAGAGTTATGAGAACCAGGAGTGGATGTTTGGATACAGGGAAAATGATCCCATGGGAGGCTACGATCCCTATTCGGCCAGCAAGGGTGCCTGCGAACTGCTCACTGCATCGTGGAGACGCTCCTTTTTCAACCCATCGGATTATGCCAGTCACGGTGTAAAACTAGCCACAGTCAGGGCCGGGAATGTCATAGGAGGTGGTGACTGGGCCACGGACAGGATTGTCCCTGATTGCATGCGTGCATTGCTGAATGGTAATCCCATTGATGTGCGAAATCCGTTGGCTACCAGGCCATGGCAGCATGTGCTCGAACCATTGGGTGGGTACCTGATGCTGGGAGAAAAGCTTTTGAAGACAAACGACAGGAGTGGGCTTGAAACTTTTTGTGAAGCATTTAATTTTGGACCTCTGATGGGTTCCAACAAAACCGTTGAAAGTTTGGTCACCGAGCTGCTCCATGTTTGGGGAAGTGGTACCTGGACATACGAAAAACAACATGCAGTTCATGAAGCCTCATTGCTGAACCTCACCATTGATAAAGCATATCAACTGCTAGGGTGGTACCCGGCATGGGATTTTAGGGAGACTATTAAACGAACCGTTGAATGGTACAGGATGTACCAGGATGATCCCAAAGAGATCCCCAACCTTACGCTGAAGCAGATCGGCGAATATACAGAAGCATTCAAATTGACATCATAAACAGAACAAGGCCATGCAATTCACCAAATCACTCCAGATCCAGAAAAAATTCAATGATACGATCCCGGGGGGGAGTCATACCTATGCCAAGGGTGATGATCAATACCCCGAATTTATGCCACCCTATATTGAGAAGGGGAAGGGTTGCCACATCTGGGATATTGACGGAAACGAATTTATTGAGTATGGTATGGGATTAAGAAGCGTAACGCTGGGTCACGGCTTTGAACCCATTGTAGAGGCGGCGTATAAGCAGATGCAAATGGGCAATAACTTTGTGCGTCCTGCCAAATTAGAATTGGAGGCGGCCGAGGAGTTTCTCAGCGTGATTGACGGAGCTGACATGGTCAAGTTCTCTAAGGATGGATCGGATGCCACCAATGGTGCTGTAAAACTTGCCCGTGCACATACCGGAAGAGACCTGGTTGCAGTATGTGCCAATCATCCTTTCTTTTCCGTGGATGACTGGTTCATTGGAACCACAGCCATGTCGGCCGGGATTCCCGATGTTGTGAAGGAGATGACCGTTAAGTTCTTTTACAATGATATTGAGAGTGTTGAGAAGATGTTTGCAGATCATCCCGGTCAAATATCATGTGTAGTTCTGGAGGCCGAAAAATATGCCCCTCCCGAGGACAACTTCCTCCATAAACTGAAGGATGTGGCACATAAGAACGGTGCCCTTTTTATCCTGGATGAGATGATCACCGGTTTCAGGTGGCATCTGGGCGGCGCCCAAAAGATGTATAACATTGTTCCCGACCTCTCCACCTTTGGAAAGGCGTTGGGTAATGGTTTTGCCATCTCTGCCCTGGCTGGAAAAAGGGAGTTTATGGAGCTGGGTGGACTTCATCATGACAAGGAGCGTGTCTTTTTGATCTCCACCACCCATGGTGCGGAGAATCATGCTTTGGCGGCAGCCATCGCAAATATGAGGTTTTACAAAGAGAATCAGGTGATTGAAAGGTTGGATGAACAAGGTCTGAAACTGAAGGAGGGGGTTAATAAAGCGTCTACGGAGCTGGGAATCAACAGCCATATTCGGATTATTGGTCCCAATTGCTGCTCTGTCTATACCACCAGTGATCAGGATGGAAAACCATCACAGCCCTTCAGAACCCTTTTCATACAGGAGTGTATGAAACGCGGACTGCTTATGCCTTCCAGCATTGTTTCATACTCGCATTCTGACAAAGATATTGATGAGACCATTGAACAGATGGCTGATGCAATGGTCGTATATAAGAAGGCTTTGGAGGAGGGGGTTGATAAATACCTTGTCGGAAGACCGGTGGCCCCTGTGTTTAGAAAATATAACAATTAATGAATCCATTCGAACTGATTTCCACTGGTATTGAGGGATGCTTTGAGATCAGGCCCAGGGTTTTTGAGGATCAGCGTGGCAGATTTGTGAAGCTGTTTCACCGGGAATTCTTTGATGAGTTGGGACTTCAATCATCTTATGAAGAGCAGTATTACTCTGTTTCACCCGCCAGGGTGATCAGGGGATTGCACTTCCAGGTACCTCCCAGGGAACATGTAAAACTGGTGAGCTGTATACAGGGGAGCATTCTGGATGTTGTGTATGACTTGCGGACCCATAGTAAATCGTTTGGCCGGGTATTTTCCCTCCAATTGAGTTCAGAAATGGGCAACATGTTGTATGTGCCCGAAGGCCTGGCACATGGATTTTATGTAAAAAGTGAAAGTGCCACATTTTTATCCATGAATTCGAAAAAATTTGCTCCGGAATGCGACAGGGGCATCCGGTGGGACTCTATTCCTTTTGATTGGCCCGACAAAGATCCCATTGTTTCAGAGAAAGATACAAACATGGTATCTTTAGATGCTTTCGAAAATCCATTTTAAAGGGAGAATGAGGATAGTAGATACTAAAATCAGCGGTTGTTATGAGGTGTATCCCATGGATCTGAGGGATCACCGGGGAAGATTTGTGAAACCCTTTCACCAGGATGACTTCAAAAATGCAGGCCTTGAGCTTTATATTAAAGAGGAGTTTTATTCGGTTTCGAAGAAAAATGTAATCAGGGGATTGCATTTCCAGCTTCCTCCGAAAGCCACCATCAAAGCGGTAACATGTTTGAGTGGATCCATCTTCGATGTAGTGTTGGATCTGAGAACGGATTCCCCAACATTCCTGAAGCATTTTGCACTGGAATTGTCGGA
>JBDLIX010000215.1:0-7703 GCA_039714655.1 Bacteroidota bacterium | reverse complement strand
ATCTTTCAACTGAACAACGGCACTATATATTGTATGCACAGAACTATCTCCGGTTATCCTGCAGAATCCTATTCTGCTGACGGGGGAAAATCATGGACCATGCCACAGCCCCCGGTTTATGAAAACGGAGTTAAGTTAAAGAACCCGAGGGCCTGTCCCAGGATATGGAAATGCCAAAATGGGAAATACCTGTTCTGGTATCATAATCACGGGGGATGGAATTTTGCTTCAAGAAATCCGGCGTGGATAAGCGGGGGGATAGAAAAAGATGGCAAAATAGTATGGGGCCAGCCGGAAATACTGCTTTATGAAGAGAATACTGATATCCGGATGAGCTATCCTGATTTAATCGAGCAGGATGGGAAATACTGGATAACGGAGACAAATAAAGTAGATGCCCGTTGCCATGCTATTCCTGAAAACTTTCTTGAAAAAATTTGGTCTCAATTTGAAATTTGTGAGGTGGCAAAGGATAATCTAATAGATGAATGGAAGGAAAATGAGTTAGCCCGGGACACATCGTGGAAGATATCCTCCACTGATAAATGCTTGTTTAGAGACGGATTCACAATCGATTTCAGAGTTGTACTGGGCGATTTGTCTCCAGGCCAGTTGATTTTATCTTCAAAAGACGAAAACGACAAATTCATCGAATTGAGGACAGGTGAATTCGGTTCGGTTGAAATCAGCATGAGTGACGGATCTCATACTGACTCCTGGAGTTCCGATCCCGGACTCATCAAGGGATTTGGAGAACACTGTGTTTCTGTAATTGTTGACAACGGGCCCCTAATTATCCAGTTCGTAATTGACGGTACGGTTAGCAACGGGAGAAATTTCCGTCAATATGGATGGGGACGGTTTTCTGTAAACATGAAAGATTTTGGTTTCGATAACATTGAAATAGGAAAACAGACAAGTGAATCACTAAGTCCCAGGAGCAGGTTCACCAGTATCAGAATATACAGCAGGCCCCTGATGAATACTGAAGTTATTGGGAATCACTGTAATTTCAGGTGGGAAAAATCAAAAATCCAGTTTTAAGGTATTTGCATAAGCTGAGACCGGACCGGAAGGTAAAGTAACACGCATCCCGTCGTCGGTCTGATTCCACGCTATATTTTCTTTCGATCCCAGCATGGACACGCTATGGATTTGCACTCCTTTCAATGACTTCAGTATAACTTCCTCACCAGGCCATTCAAGTAAAACCGCGTAAAGCACATTCCCCTTTCTGGTGTACCGGATATCCCCTGCCTGAAAACCATATTCTCCATCCTGTCTACCCCAGGAACCCAGTTCATTTTTGGTGGGTCCTTCTCCGAATACGGTCCAGGGAGTGGTTTCATAAATCGCTTCTCCATTTACCTCCAGCCAGGAGCCTACACCCCGTAGACGCTGCTGCATGACTTCCGGTATGGTCCCGTCCGCTCTGGGCCCGATATTAAGGAGAAGATTCCCCCCTTTACTTACGATATCTGTCAGGTAATCCACAATATCGTTGACAGACATGTATTTGTCATCCGGCAACCGGCGGTTGTACCCCCACGAGGTGGGATCAATAGCGTCACAGGTCTCCCACGGTTGATGAAAGATCCCGGGAATATTACGTCGCTCCGGAGTCTGGAAATCACCCAGAAATGCAAAATCACCCACATTCCACGAATCTGCATACCGGGCCCACAGTGATCCTGAGATGGATTTTTCAGGGTTCTCATGCGCGGAAGCTGACATCTCCGTACCCCACCTTTCATTGGTCACCACTTCATCCGGATCAGGGGAATGATTATAGAAATAGGCAATGACCTCTTTGCTGTTCCAGTGTTCAGCACCCAATGGTTTAGCATGCTTGTCACGGACAGGGCCAAACGGCACATCTCCCCAAAGGATATCCGGATGATAGAGGTCCACCATCTCTTTGATGGAATTGTTCATGTATGCTACCCACGATGTATCAGGATATCGTTCATCCCAGAACGAGTAAGTTGTATTATGATACAGGCCCATTTTCATTCCCTGTGAGCGAACCTCTTTGGTCAGGTCGCCCACCAGATCCCGGTGCGGCCCCATCTCCATGGCATTCCGCTCCGTATATTTGCTGGGCCACAGGGCAAACTCATCCCCATGTTTGGCGGTCAGCACCACATACCTGGCCCCCGCCTGTTTGAAGAGTGCGGCCCAGGCGGAGGGATCAAACTGTTCGGCTTTAAACATGGGAATGAACTCATCATAGGCAAAATCAACACCGTAGTTTTCCCGGTGGTATTGATTGGCCTCTTCCCGGATATTGGCATGAAAAACACTGTCGGACAGATCGCCCTGAGAAGCAGTATATGGAGGGCCACCCAGGTTTTGTCCAAAGCCGGACCCGGGACTCATATATACTACATACCACTCATGATACGCAGGAACTGCATATACTCCCCAATGAATAAAAATGCCGAATTTGGCATCGCCAAACCACTGCGGCAACGGATGCGATTGAAGGGATTCCCAAGTGGGGTCATAGGTTTTTACTGGTTGTGAGTCATTGCAGCTGGTACAAATGGCCACTATAGTAAAAAGTGATAAAACCTGCAGGAGGGATGAATGATTCTTTCTCTGTTCCATGTTTTAGTCTGTATAGTTGATAACGATTATCATTGGTGCCCGTTCATGAGCTGTTCTCCCATATAACTACCGTAGCTGGTGATACAAAATGAAGCAATAAGAGTTAATAAGCCAATAATCAGAATAATATAGGTCTTTAACCTTACCTTCTTCCATTCTTTCATAAGCACACCCACAATGTAGCTGAAAAAAATAAGCATCGACATGTGCAGCACCCAGCTGGCAAACTGGAAATATCCCATTCTTACATGTCCCAGTCCATAAAAGAAAAACTGGAAACTCCATAACATCCCGGTTAAAGCGGACCAGGACCAGTTACGAAAGATGGTGTTCCCCGATAAACCATTTTTTCGTGGAATGAACTCTTTTAATGTGCCTGCCCTGAAGCCGGCTATCACAAACCAGATAAAGTTCACAACAAAGCATCCCGAAGTTGAAATAACCAGTTTGGCATTGCCTTCATAATGGCCCGCCCCGTTTTCTGCCGCCATTTGGGCAACAGGATTACCATATTCAAGCGAGAGGTTAAAAACACCTGAAAGCACGCCTGCCACAATTGTAAGCAGCAGTCCGACCGTCATATTAAACCCTCCCTTACGCTCATGACCGGCATTCAGGTCTTTCTCTTTTTTAAAACCTGCCCAACCGCAAATTATCACCCCTAACAGTGACATCGTCATACCAATAAGTACAATACTTCCACCGGGTTTAGTAAAAAAGTCGCTAAGGCCCCCGAAAATCATCATAGGAATAATGGTGCCCAAAACGGCTGAAATACCAATGGCCAGGGTGTAGGTAAGTGAGTATCCTATATGATTGATGGCTTTCCCAAACGACATGCCCCCGAATCCATATGCTCCACCAAGTATAAATGCGGTCCAGAATGGTTTTGCCGGGGCATCAGCCAGGATACGAAAAAAGCCGGGTACGGTTATCCAGCCGATCAGCAACGGAATGATGATCCAGGCAAACAGCGCCTGGGCCAGCCAGTAAGTACCCCATGACCATTTTTTCGTTTGTGTGTTGGGCAAATAGCAACTCGATGCTGAAATCCCGCCGACAGCATGCAGTCCTGTTCCGATGATTGGATTTGGTGTAATCATTAATTCAATATCTCATTTTTGCCTTACTGCGTGAAACATTGCCTCAATATTTGCCGGAGGAATATCAGGTAAAACAGCTTCATGGCTTGGGGAAATGATCAAGCCTGTCGGAAACAATGCTTTCAATGAAATAACCTTATCTGCTACCTCCTCAGGGGTTCCGTTAACCAGCAGGTTCTGGGCATCAACACCTCCGCAAAAAGCAACTCTTCCTGCAAAATGTTTCTTCAGGTTCGGAGCATCCATCCCGGCGGCCAGGGCCTGAACCGGGTGTACGATATCAGCCCCTGTATCAGCAAGATCCTCTATCAACGGGAATATGGATCCACACGAATGGTACATCACCGTCAATCCATAGCTTTTAGCCTGTTCAATCAGCCTTTGTATACCTGGAAAAACCTGCTCCCGTAGACTGTCCGGATCAACCATCAAGCCTGTCTGGCTTCCAAAATCATTGCCAATCAAAATGGCATCGAGCATTCCCCTGGTTGATTGGTAAAAGAGTTCGTTGGCCCGCAAATAAAAATCGGTAATGCGATCAATAACTGCCCGAAACATCTCCGGATTGGTAAGCATCACCCTCAGGGCCTGTTCCATTCCAAATGCGGAACAGGCATCCTGGAAATGGGCGCTCCAGAGAATTCCCATCCGGATGCGATCTGCCGGAGCGGAGGCAACCCTCCTTCGCGCCTCTTCCCGGTCCAGGTATTTAACCGGATCGGGCCAGTCAAATCGTTTCACATCGGCCACATTATCATAATCCTCGAAGAAACCCGGGACAGTCAGCGACCGCTCGTCAGGAGTATCCAGATGATCGCTTTTGGCAAAATTAAAGGCACAGGCAATGTGGTTCGACGGCGGATAATTATAGGGTACTTCAATGGGATAAATATCATCATCGATAAGATCCCGGAGCCGGTCGAAACTACTGACTCCAAAATAGCTCATCAGTTCCGGTCCGGCTGAAGGCACAGGCAGGCCCAGCCAGGAGGCAGGCCGGTCGACCGGCTGGTGGTTAATGGTTGCAAAAAAACGATCCTTATGATTCATCGTTACACTGCTTAGCCTGATATTTTTCTTGAGAATCTGATGAATCCAATGTTAGAAATTTGAATTATCAGTTGCTTTCATATTTCAGGCATGTTTATGCACAAATCAGTCTTTTTGTAATTAGTCTTTTGCTTTTATTATTAATTTTCAAGTTCATAAGTAATGAATGGACATACAAAACCTGCTAAGAAGCCTTCATCTTTCGTTATTGAGTGTGGATGAATGCATCGCACCGAACTGGAACTTCCAGAAGGTGATCAGTCCCTTTACACGCCTCTACCTGGTTAAAAGCGGGGAAGGGAATATCATTCACAACCACCAGAAGATAGCGTTGAAAGAGGGCGGGATGTACCTGATTCCCAGTTTTACACTCTGCAATTATTCCAGTGAAACCTTTCTGGGGCATTTTTATATACACTTCATCCCCCAACTCTCAGGTGGCACAGACCTGTTCAAACTGCTAAATTTTAAGTATGAGCTGACTGCAACGGAGAGCGACTTTCAACTGATGAAGCGTATGTTGGAACTGAATCCTGGAAGAGAACTGGTGCATATTGATCCGGATAAATATTGCAGTGAGGATCTTGTTCCCCAAACTCCGGCCAGTGCCCCGGTTCAACAGATTGCATGTTGCATGGAGACTCAGGGTATATTGTTGCAACTTTTTTCCAGGTTTATCAGCATAGAAGATCAAACAGTCACGAAACCGAAGTTTCACCCAAATTCAGCCATCAGACAGGTCATCGAATATATTCAGATGAACCTTGCAAAGCAACACAACCTTTCAGAGCTGGCCGACATGTGCCATCTTTCAAAAGATTATTTCTCCAGGCTTTTTCTGAAAACAATGGGGATCAGACCCATTGATTACATTAACCGGAAGCGAATTGAGGAAGCCCAGCTTCAACTGGTTGCCACCAACGAGCCCATAGAGCACATAGCACTTGAGGTGGGGATCGACAATTTTTCCTATTTCAACCGGCTCTTTAAAAAATACGCCTGTAACACACCGGGTGAATACCGGAAACTTCACAAACTGGTATAGGTATCCTGACAGTTGTATCGAAAAGTTTGAGAAATTCAGCCTATTAATAGTACTATATTACCCTTTATTTGTATCTTAGCTGATATTCTAATTAATATAGTACAATATGCAGCCTTTGCTTATTACACATAAGCCCGGGGAGAATACCACTTTCAAAACCTGGCGAAATGCCGGACCGTATGTTCATAATTTGTGGCACTTCCATGAAGTATTTGAAATCACTTATATTGAGAAAGGTTGCGGAACAAGGTTCATAGGTGACCATATTCAGCAATATGGTGATAATGATCTTGTACTGCTTGGATCCAATGTCCCTCACGAATGGAGAAGCGACTTTAAGGGTGACATGAAGGCGGACTATTCAACCCGCAGTCTTGCGGTGCATTTTGAAAGAGATTTTGCAGGAAAGGCATTTTTTGACCTGCCGGAAATGGAAAGTGTCAGCAGTTTACTGAATAGCTCATCACGAGGAATTAGTATTGTCGATGTTGGGGCCAGAAAGAAGATACACAGGCTATTAATCCAATTAGTAAATCTTCAAGGAGCAGAAAGGATTATTAAATTCATTTCGATCCTGGTACTCATTGCTGAAGCGCAGGGGAATAAATTACTGGCCAGCCAGGAGCTTGTAGCATCCTATGAAAGATCGAAAGACTATCGCATCAATGAGGTTTATAAATTCATCGCCAATAACTTTAAAAACGACATTACACTGGACGATATGGCAGCTGTAGTGAGCATGAGCACCAACTCTTTCTGTCGCTATTTTAAAAAATGTGCCGATAAGACTCCAGTCAGGTACCTGAATGAGATCCGGACTGGATTTGCCTGCAAACTACTGATGGAAGGCAATCTGAATGTGGCGCAATGCGCACATGAATCTGGATTTAATAACCTGGCAAATTTTAACCGCCGGTTTAAATTGCTGTTAGGTAAAACACCCAAAGAATATATGAATCATGGTATTTATGATGTTCAGAAAAGTTAAACCCAGGTTGGTTATTCTTTACCTGCTTGGTAGTGTTACAGTTTCCTTTTTAGCAGCTCAAAGCTACGACTGGAGGAATGTGAAAAATGGTTCATCCATTTATACCAACGGGTATTGCGATCAACCCTATGTGGTAGTGCTGGATAATGGCACCTGGTTATGTGTATTTACTACCAACACAGGCCATGAAGGAAGCAAGGGACAGCATATTGTAAGTTGCATAAGTGAAGACCAGGGAAAATCATGGTCCGATCCGGTAAGAATTGAAGAACCGGGAAAAGAATCGGCTTCATGGGCAATGCCATATCTCACTGATTATGGCCGGGTATATGCATTTTATAGTTACAACGGAGACAAGATACACGAACTGAACGGGAACAAGAATATCCGGGAAGATATGATCGGGTGGTATTGTTATAAATATTCAGACAACGAAGGTAAAACATGGTCGAAAAGATACCGCTTGGATATACCTAACAGAGCGGTCGATCTGAATAATGACTGGAAAGGGGACGTGCAGATAATGTGGGGTATTGGCAAACCGATTGATGTTGACAATGGGATGATGTTTGCTTTCACCAAGGTTGGGAAATATATGCTTGATTACAGTGAAGGGTGGTTTTTTAAATGTTGCAATATCAACACAGAAAAAGAGCCCGATAAGCTTGAATGGACGATGTTGCCAGATTCGGATGACGGGATAAAAAACACGGCATTGGGACCCATCAATGCTGAACACAATATTTTTCAGATGAACAATGGTACAATCTATTGCATGGAACGTACAATTTCAGGCTATCCCGCGGAGTCGTACTCTACCGACGGGGGAAAATCGTGGACATTACCCCAACCTCCGGTTTATGAAAACGGAATTAAGCTAAAAAACCCGAGGGCCTGCCCCAGGATA
>JBDLIX010000214.1:0-7726 GCA_039714655.1 Bacteroidota bacterium | reverse complement strand
GAATTTATTATTAACTCTAATAAATTGTGAATTATGAAACAGACAATCTTCATATTTATGACACTATGCCTCTTTACCTGCAAACCACCACAAAACATTTTAGATGGTAGTGATGCCCAATTTATCTTTCGGGCAACTGTTGAAAGTGTTGGTGCTGCTAACCTTCCTGAAATTTCAGATGTCAGTAACTGTATCGTTGTAAAAGTGAATGAAGTGATATCTGCTCCACCTGGCTTCAGTGACTGGACTGGAAAATCAATTACAGTGGCCGTAAAAGAATCCGGCAGGAAAGAGCCTGGTCAGGAACAGGTGTTTTACACCAATGGCTGGCTATATGGCAAAAGCATTGCTGTCCTCGAAGTTACCAGCAAAGACTCACGTGAAGTCACCAACCAACAGATATTGGATGGTGTAACCAGATATCAGGATAATGAAGTAAGAGAACGATTAAAAACATCAGAACTTGTAATTTCCGGGCAGGTAATCCGTATCGGTGAAACCATCCAGCCAAAAACAATTTCGGAGCATGATCCACTTTGGACCGAGGCAATTATTCAAATTGAATCAGTGGAAAAAGGAGAGGTTCAAAGCTCGGAACTGAAATTTTTATTTGCATCAAGTGGAGATATCATGTGGGAAGGATCTCCAAAATTCAAAGAAGGAGATACAGGTATCTGGCTCTTCAGACCTCAAGACCAGGATCAGGAAAAACGTCTGAGAATATCGCAAAAGGAAGATTTTTATCCCATAGAAAGATTGGAATATATACGATCGCTCCTGAAATAGAGAATCATTTCACGTCTGTTTATCATTAAACCTAACATCATGAAAGATACAAAACGAACTTTACTATCAATTATCATAACCCTGACACTCTTACCCATTTGGAGTCAACAGGTACAGATTGTAAACATGGTTCCGAATGCGCAAAGCAATGAGACTGCCCGGGATAGAGAACCCAATCTTGCAATTAATCCGGCAAACCCGCTCCAAATGGTGGGCACCGCCTTTACACCCAATCCACTTGGAGCCACAACACCACCTTCTGCTCCCATATATTTTAGCCTTGATGGTGGTCAGACCTGGGTGTTAAACTCTATTGTCCCCAGCGGGAGTCTCACAAGCGGAACAGGAGATATTACCACTAAATTCGGAACTACTACCAATTGGCTCTATTCCGGTATTTTGAGAAGTCCCCCAGCTGCAGGTGCTAACAGAACAATGGACATATTAAGGACTAATAATGTGGCAGGTACGGCCTTAATGCAATTATTAACAACAAGAAATCAACCAGACCAACCATACATCCATGTAGCCACAGCGCTATCAGGTCCGGATACCGGCAACGACCGTGTCTATGTGGGCAACAATGATCTTGGTGTGACTGGACAAACTGCTACTTCCGATCAAACCATGAGTGGAGAAGTCATAACACCGATACCAACTTTTAATACAGTAGTTCTTGAACAAAGGACAACAGCCGGACAGGATATGCCTCCGGTACGAACAGTGAGTCACACCGACGGAACTGTTTATATTGCTTTTGAGAGAGCTACTACTATAACCCTGGTATCTGCCGGACAATGGACTATTGTTTCTGATGTGATAGTTGTGCGGGATGACAATTGGGGGAACAGTGCCACACCTTATTCTGATTTGCTGGATCCGGGAGATGGTATTGCCGGAAGAATTGTGGCTACCGGGATCACCTATACGTTTACAACCACCACAGCAATCATTGGACAGGAGAGAATAGGTTCCCGGCTCAATATTGTTGTGGATCCTAACAACAGCAACCTGGTGTATATTGCGTGGGGTGATAACAATCCGGGAGGGGGAAATAGTCTTAATCTTCATCTCCGCCGTTCAATTGACGGAGGAGCCAATTGGTCAGCAGCCGATATTCGTACCATCAATAATGCAATTAACCCGGAATTAGCGATCAACTCATTGGGGGAAGTTATGTTTTCCTATCAACAACTTACAGCCGGAAACTGGCAAACAATCACTGAAAGATCGACCAATAATTTTGCAACCATTACCACAGCCACGTTAAATACATTTCCGGATAATACCCCCACTGGTGGTGGATTTTTTCCATACCTTGGGGATTACGCTTATTTAACTGCAATGCCTTCGGGCAAAGATTTTGTGGGAGTTTTTTCAGCAAGTAATGATCCTGCTCCGGCACGTTTCCCGACTGTGCAACCCATCTGGCAACGAAATATTAACCCTGCTACCAACCAACTTCGCAATCTTGCAAATACCGGAAATATAGCTGTATCAATCGATCCCTATTTTTACAGAGTATCACCTGTGGCCATTGATGATGATTTTTACGTAAGAGATTGGACAACAACTACAACAAGTAAAGATCTGGGAGAAGAACCCTCTACCAATCCCGTGTTTTACCGTACCAGTGATATCTGGAACCGGCGCAGTGATACACCGGGAGCATTTAATGCCAATGACCAGCCAGATAACCAGGACCCGCAACCTGTGACTACGGGTCCAAATTTTGCATATGCCAGGGTTCATCGGGGAGATGCAGGTGCTGCGGCAAATGTTGGAATGCTTTTTTTGAAATCAGAATTTGGTACCGGCAGTAATTACCAGCTTATCAATGGTGTATCCTCTTTTTCATCGCTCTCTTTTTCTGCCACAGATGTACAGCAAACAATGGCTGCCGGTGTTCAATGGAATCTGATAGATCCTGCCGCCGTAACAGCCAACCATGTGTGCATGGCTGTTGAGATTGCAGGGCCGGATGACCCCAGTTCAAACCCCACTTTACTGGGACGTTCTCCCGGATGGTCAAACGGAACGGATCTGCTGGTCATGGCTGATAATAATAAAGCACAGAGAAATCTGGGAGTTTACACGGGTCCTCTTGGAAGCGGAGCTATGACAATGTACGCTGTCGCACATAATGCCGCATTGTTTAAAAGAGACATGTTGATTGTATTAAACCCTTATGCGACTGGTAATGATCGGGTAAAATACAATATTTCGGTAATTTCCGGCAAGGAAGGGGGAGAGGCTGTTTTTCGGGGTGATTCGCTTATTTTGAGAAACATGAAGCCTTGCGAGAATCGATGGATTGAATTTTCAGTACATACCATGCCGGCTTTGAATGCCGAACCAGCATCATATCTTTTTGAAGAGAGAGTGAATGAGATGAAAATTAATGGGTTTGGGATAGATATAAAATCAGGAAAACTGGCCGGGGTAGGAGAGGAGAATCTTGGAGAGCATGCATTCCTGTTTGAAAGATTGGTGAAACAATTTGAGGTTCCAGATGCGCAAAACCAGGCTAAGATAGCACATGAGATTTTAGAGAATGGCGCAAATGAACCGGATTATATTTTATTTATGGAAGAATTTGGAGCTGAATCTGTCAAAATAGTTGAAAAATTCATTGAGAATCAGGGAAGCGATCCATTTGCTGCCGCTGTATCAGGGAATAACTTTTTGAATAAAATAGAAAGTAAGAACTGGGATCAGGCTGCTATGGCTCATGGAAATTTTGCAAGAAAAGTAAATGCTTATCTGAGCTATCTTGACAAATCGGACGGGGATGTAGCAGACATTATTCAAACAAACCGCTGGTTTAAAGACATTGTGAAAAGGAGTGAAACTTTTAAACATTCCAAACTGGCAGATGAAAGTATTGCACAGGCAGATAAGTTCATTGTGCAATATTCAAAAAGGGAATTATTAAACAAAGACTACCCATCATTTGTAAGAGAGAATCTACCACTGTGGATGGAGTTAGTTCGCAAGCATATTCCTGATCATGATTTTGAAAATTCATTTTTAAGAATGCGTGATAACTTAAGGAATCCTAAACATCTTCAAAAATTTCAATGTGAATTTGTGATGGAGTTATCGAATCATGTAGTTTTCTAACACTCCGGGTTCGCGTGGTCTTGCCACTGTTCCCTTAATGAGTGGCAGGGCTTTGATTAGTGACAGGGCCTTGATTAGCAGTAGGGCCTTAAATAGTGGTAGGGCATTAATTTGTCCGAATGGGTAGTATAATGAAACCACCTGATCTTTAGTCGTCCGGCTATTTCTGATTCTTTCTTATTAAGAATCTTCCCCTTTTGCAAGATAAAACCTGGTCTGCTATCCATTTGAGTAATGCCTCTGGGTCTGAAGACATTACAAATGTATCAGAATTGGAGATGGCTTCTCAAAATAGTTATTCACAGGGCTTACTAAAAGCTTCCAAACTTAAAGGTCATTCCACCGGTCCATCCCCTCAATGCATTCGAAGCGGTGTTCTGCATGATGATATCGGTGGTGTAACGGTAACCACCAAACAGCGCCAGGCGGAAGAATCTTACAAGGTTGAATTCCAGTTCGACCCGCCCTTCGGCAACGAAAAACGCACTTGCATCTTCCAGGTATCCGTCCATATATTCATAGGGATCCTGCCAGTTGGAGCTGTAAGAGGTGGAGGCCACTCCACCGGCCCCTACCAGAATGGGCAGTGAGATGTGAACCGGGAACCAGCCCATGATGATGGGTTCCATTATCAGTCCACCATACCCCCCGGCCAGTGAATAGTTCAGTTGGTCAATGGTGTTGTAGACAGGATCGTTCACGAAACCATATCCCCCGATCCCCAGTCCGAATCCGTGACCGATCACCCATTCTCCGCGTCCACCCATCAGGATGGCATCCCGACCGTTGATCGAGGTATAGCCAATGGTAAATGCGCCATATCCACCCGTTCCGGCGTTGGGATCAAAGAGGGTCTGAACTTCCCCCGGTTGCCTTTGTTGTTCTCGTTTCTCATCCTGTTGCTGTTCCTGCTTCGATTCCTCTCCCTGTTCGGTCTCCTGGGCCAGCAGTGATGGAGCCACCAGCGCCATCAGTATCAATAGTGTTGCGATCTTTTTCATGGTTATAGTTTTTTTATAAAGCGGTTTCTCACATTTAGAATTTGTATTGACATAGGTAATCTGTATTAACATTTAAAATCTGTATCTCACATTAAATCCAAAATCCCATAGATTTATTCCAAAGAGTTGCTTCAGCGAGATCTCCATAAAGGGCTGGAAATTGAAACCAAAGCTTACCGGTGCGTCCACCAGCTGGTATTCGATCCCCAGGTATCCGTTAAATCCGATCACCGGGGTAAAAACCTCCCTTCCAAAATAGATCTCACGAAAGAGGATGCGGTAACTGTCAGTGAAATAGAACCCGGCATGGGCACCGAATCCATATAGAAAGTCCCAGTTCCCCAACCGGTTCATGCCCATATCCTGGTGTTGTTGTCTTAACAGGGTGAAGATGGCACCCTGATCCCGGTAGCCAAGTTGCCCCTCGTAAGAGAGGTGATCCTCCAGGTTCACCCGAAATGTGATACCGGCTGTGTATCCCCCGCGCATCCCAACCTCCTTTACCTGGTGTTGTGAAAACAGATTTCCGGAGAGGAGGAGGAGTATGATGATGTATAAATTTCTCATAACTGTACTACTTGAAAGAGATGTTGATAAAACACTTCTGAAGGGCATCTATATTTAGCTCTCCCACTGCTGCTCCCGCACCTATGGTCCCAACGGTCTTGAAATGATCCCTTCCGTTAAGATTCTCCTCTGCAACCACCTCTTTGCCGGGAAGCCTGAGAACGGATTTCTTGTGGTGAAGGATGTCAAAGGCCAGGCTGGTCTTCCTGTCAAAAAAGAGTGTGATATCGGTGTACTCCGATTCTACATATATTTTTGAAAAGTCAGGAACCACATGCTCGATGGTCAGTTCACCGTATTTCATATAGAGATCGGATTCCCTGAGGAAATCGTATACCCAAACCTGTGTGAAATTGCTTTTTCCGTAGAAGTACTCCACATGTTGGAAATAGAGCTTATCGCGCCGCGAATTGATCTTCAGTACATTGACACTATCCACATTCAGCTTGGATGATTTGCTCTCCAGGTCAAGCTGATTCACCTCTTCCAGTACCAGGTCGGAGTAAGCGAGCCTCATGGAGGCCGATCCCAGGGATTTGATCATGCCGTTGGCAAAACTGAGCCTGATATCTGAATTACCACTCAACCGATTGGCCTTCAATACTCCGTTGGAGAGCTCAATGTCAACCTGTCCACCCATGTCATCCATATAGATATCCCCGAACTTGTTGCTCAGAACCACATCCATGTATTGGGGCACGTACACCATGTAATTGATCTCCACCCGCTTGTTGCTCCCGGTAATGGTATTGCTGATGGATTTAAGCTCAGATGCGAGGCGTCCGCTTTCGCTCTTGATCATGGTTTTGGCAATGATATAGGTATTGGTTCCTGTGAAATCGATCTTAATGTCCTCTTTCAGCTTCCTCAGCTTGGCACTGCTGGATTCAGTCAGGTAGATGTCCACATCAACCAACACCGAATCTTTCTCCCAGGTTACCACCTGTATCTTCCCGTACTTATTCTGCACTTCGAGGGTTGTCTCCCGTGAGGCAGGAAAACTCCTGCTCACGCTGCGTTTGTCCGTGTGGCTCTGAGCCAGGACAGATGTACCCAGCAATAGTATTGCCAGGATCAGCAGCCCAGTCGGTTTAAAGAGAATATGATTCATCGCTCTCATAATCTTGATTCTCCTTTTCTTTAAGTTGATGAAGAAGGTCTTCCAGGATCTCCAGTTTCACCCTGTAATTGACGACCATTGCCTCAATTACCTCGGGATTCGATGCATTGTCCCTTAAATCCTTCTTCAACTCATTATACACATCATCCAGCTCTTCCATATCGTCCGTCAGCATCTCATTTGCAACGGGATCGCTTGCCAGGTAAGGCTTCAGCTCGTCATAGCGCTGGGAAACCATGAGGCTGTAATAGGCTTCGGTCTCCTGCATCTCCATGAACAACTCATTGCTTAACTGATCTGTTTCAGCCCTGTTCCCGGTGAGGAACCAGATACCCGCTGCAGAGCCTGCAAAAATCATGGCAATGGCAGCTGCCACCCGAAGCCAGCGCAATGGATTACGCTCCTTTACCAAAGGTGCATTGGCAGGATTGATCTTCAGCCAGATGGTTGGATCCGGCTCGTGCAGATCAAACTGCTCCTGGTGCTGCTTTACAAAATCTTCTAATCTATCACTCATCGCACATCAAGATTTCTTTAATTTTCAGTTTGGCTCTTAAAAACTGGCTTTTGGAGGTCGATTCGGAGATGCCCAGAATTTCCGAGATCTCTTTGTGATCATACCCTTCCAGCAGGTAGAGAGAGAATACGATCCTGTAGCCCTCCGGCAATTTTTTCATTGCCTTCATCACGCCATCTACCTTGAAGCTGATCTCTTCGTAATCCACGAAATCGTCGCTCGGTGGGGGATCGTTGTGTTGTTCCGTGTAAACCAGGTCCACCTTTCTTTTTTTAAGGTGGTTGATACAGGTATTCACAACAATGCGCTTCAACCATGCCCCGAAGGACGACTCAAACCTGAAAGAACCCAGTCTACTGAAAGCATAGGAAAACGACTCCTGAAGCATGTCCTCCGCCTCCTCCTGCTGATTGGTCATCCGGTAGCAGATGTTATACATGGCCTTGGAATAGAGACTGTATAACTGATACTGTGCCCGAACATTCCCTTTCATGCACGATTCGATCACATCTCTGTGTATGTCCTCGTATTTAGTCGTCAAAGTATTATGCTTTCAATTAGGAAAGACAAGGTAACAGTTCCCGGGTTGCATATCAACAACAAAAAATAGTT
>JBDLIX010000213.1:0-7841 GCA_039714655.1 Bacteroidota bacterium | reverse complement strand
CTTTGCATTATCAACAAAACAGATCTTTTGCCCTATGTGGATTTCAGCCTGGAGAAAGCAAAGGAATATGCCCTGGCTGTCAATCCGAAACTGGAGTTCATGGAGCTTTCGGCTAAGACCGGAGAGGGGATGGACAGCTGGATTAAATGGATCCTGGCCCTGGAAGCCTGATAGGGTACTACCAGGCGAAGTTCACTCCATAGAAGGCTGCATCCACTTCCCATTTCTCCAACAGCCTTTTGCTCACCCTTACATCGTACTGCCAGGCTAATTCTTCATACCTGGCAAATACCCCGAGGCATCTGTCCAGAAATTCTTCAGCACTGCCATTCATGTGATCGATGCTGTTTAAAGCAAAGGTGCGGGCCATGGGATAGTCACAATCCAGGACCCTGTTTATGGCTTTCACAGCCTGGCCCTTCTGACCAAGCCTGTAAAGTGCTTCAGCGGCCACCACGCTCACATTCCAGGATTCATCAAAGGCTGCTTTCTCAAGATCCGCCAGTGCAGGTCTTGCATCTTCTCCCAGCAATAACATGCCCTGCACAGCCCAGTACCTGATGGCACTATCGTCATCACTCAACAACTCTTTAAGTTTATCCAGATTTTCCGGATTTGCTTCAGTGGCCAGCCAGGCTGCTTCCATGATCTTCTCATGCGGAACAGCATCGCTCCGCATATAGTCATATATGGGCAGCTCAGCCGACCTGATGCTCCTGTCGGCTTCGGGAATGTAACCCGCATCCATCAGATCAGCCCCAAGCTTCTGACTGGCAGTGCGCATGGCAGCCAATCTTTCAGAATATTCGGGATCCCCGGCCAGATTATTAACTTCCCAGGGATCATTTTCCGTGTCGTAGAGTTCCTCCACTGGCTTGGTGTTCCAGAACCTGCTCTGCACTTCGTTGCATTGTCCGGTTAAAAAGGCATTCTCCCAGGACACCATGGACGGAGCTCTCCACAGGTATTCCAGGTGCTGCATGTAGATCCGGTTGGAATTGAAATTCCTGGTATACCTGTACTGCCTGTCCACAATGGAGCGTGACATGTCATAGCGTCCATCCATTCGGTCCCGGAACATGTAAATGTATGCGGGTTCTTCTTTCTGATATTTACCCAGGAAGGCATGTCCCTGCATATAGTCAGGGGCTTCCATCCCGATCATGCTCAGGAGGGTGGGGGCCAGGTCCACAAAGCTTACCAGTCTTTCTACCTCAGATCCCGGTTTGGCAGCAGGGTAGAGGTGCTTATATTTTTCTGGTATCCTGATAATCATGGGAACGTGAGTACCTGTTTCAAATAGGTAGCGTTTGCTTCTGCCTATGACCCCACCATGATCACTGTAATAGAAAACTATGGTATTTTCTGACAGGCCTGCTTCCTCCAGTTGCTGCAGAACCTCTCCAACTTCTGCATCCATATCCTCTACCTTGTCATAATACTGGGCCCAGTCATGTCTCATTTCCGGGGTATCGGGATGATAAGGGGGCAATACAACTTCTTCGGATCGGTGTCTGAGCTCTTCAGAAGGGATGGATTTATGGATGCAGCTTTCGTGACTGGTGGTGAAATTGAAAATGGCAAAGAAGGGCTGGTTTTCGGCCCGGTTTTTATAGTGGGCCTGATTTCCGCACTCATCCCACATGGTCTCCAGGTCAATGGGACTGGTATTGTAATCGGTTTTGCTATTGTTGGTGCAGTAATAGCCCTTGCTTTTCAGGAATTCTGTATAGAACCTTACGCTTTCCGATTTCAGGTAGGAACTCCTCATTTGTTCATTTCCATTGGAACAGGCATGTACACCGGTGATAATCGTATTACGTGCCGGAGCACAAACCGGGGTATTTGCATAGGCATTGGTATATCGAAAACCCTCTTTGGCCATCTGGTCCATGTTTGGAGTAGTTGCAAAAGCATCCCCATAGCATCCGAGTAAGGGACTGTTATCCTCGCTGGTGATCCAGAGTATATTGGGTAATTCACTTGGCTCTTTCTGGCATCCTGAAAAGAGGAAAGCAAGGAGAGATAGCAGGATAAGGTAAGGTCTGAATTTCATAGGGAGGGAGAATTAGATAAATATTGAAGGTAAAATTAGGATTATTTTCAGTATTGAGACAAGCCACAGATGATTTATAAGCCGGAGTAGCGCTGAATCAACTCTTCACGCTTCGACGGACTCACCGGCAGGGTATGTTCCCCGATCCGGACCTGGTTCCCTTCAATAAAACCGATCATTCGCAGGTTGACCACATAGGATTTATGTATTCGCAGAAAATCTTCTTCCGGCAACGAATCCATCATACTCTTTATAGTCTGATGAACCACCAGGGCTTTGTCTTTCAGTCGTACCTTGATGTAATCACCCTGACCTTCTATGAAGAGCATATCTGAAAAATCAATGGCATAGATCTTTTTATCCGCCTTCAATACGATTTTCCGGGATGTTTCTTCTTTATTTTTCTCGGCGATTCGCTCCTGTGCCCGGTTCACCGCTATCATAAATCGCTCGAATGAGAAGGGTTTGACCAGGTAATCCAGCGCGTTCAATTCGAATCCATCCACTGCAAACTCGGGGTAAGCTGTGGTAAAAATTATCAAGGGAGAGATTGTAAGCGACCTTGCAAAAGAGATTCCCGAAAGTCCGGGCATATTGATATCCAGAAAAAGCATATCTATCTTCTCCCGGCTTAAATGGCGAGTGGCTTCAAAAGCATCCCTGCACTCGGCCACCAGGGTCAGGTCCTTAAGTTCACCAATGTACTTTCTAAGCACATCCCTTGAAAGGGGTTCATCGTCAATGATCATGCAGGTAGCCATCTTCAGTCGTTTAGATCCAGTTCGAGTTTTACTTCAAAAGTCCTTTCTTTGCTCCCTATTGCCAGTTTATACTTTCCCTGGTAAAGCAGTTCTAAGCGTTGCCTGGTATTGTCAATACCAATTCCCTTTTTCTCCTCCTGGCTTATGGGATCCATGTTACCCAGGTTATTTTCAATATGAAACAGAAAGCGGCCCGGGGTTATATTTATGTGGATATGGACAAATGCATGTAGAGGACTGCCCTGGAGTCCGTGTTTAAAACTGTTTTCCACAAAAGGGATCAGCAACATGGGGGCAATCATAGCTTCTCCGGATTCACCCTTGATATCCAAAACTATTTCAGCCCGGCCGGGATCGATCCGAAGACGATGAATTTCTACATAGTCTTTGATCATATCCAGCTCCTTCCTCAGCATAACCCTGTCCTGAGCTGTTTCATAAAGGGTATATTTAAGAATATCAGCAAGTTGAAGAATCACCTTCGGGGTATGATCCGATTTCTCCAGGGAAAGCGCATAGATGGTTTGCAGGCTGTTGAGCAGGAAATGAGGATTTATCTGCGATTGCAATGATTTTAACTGGTGATTTGTACTCATCCGCTCTACCCTTAAAAGCATAAACCAGCTCCGGGACAATTTCAGCAGAGTGGTCAATAGCAGGAAAGCTCCTGTAAACAACATCAGAATCGGGACATTGTAATAGGAGATGAAATAATAATTAGGCAGGATCAAGTCAATGAGACTATCGAACAGGAAATAGAGAAAGAGTGCAGCACCACCCGTCAGAATCAGGAATATCAAAACATACAGCAGATACCTCTCTTTTCTTAAAAGGCCTGGAACAGCCAGGTATAGATTAAGGTAGACCATGCCGGAAATGGGAGCCAGGAAAATAAGCGAATAAATTACATCAATCTTTTCCAGGCTACTGGAAGTATTAAAAATATTGAGCAAAACAAAGAGAGAAACACCCCAGAAAATGAGGTGCTGCCACCAGCGGTTCCTGAAAATCATCAGGTCGGTAAACCTGACATTTCCGCCAATATTACTGAATACTTTTACCACAATCAGAGATCAATTTAAGAAAAACAGATCTCGCTGAAAATAATTTCGATGAAACAGGCCATTTGATCGGTGAAAGTCAATGCCGGTTCAGCCGAAGGTACCGGCAACCCTAACCAAGAGGCTGGACGATCTACCGGCTGGTGATTAATCGTGGCAAAAAAAAGGTATGGATTTGAAATGCCAATTGCTTTCACATTTCAATTAATGCACAAACTGGTGTGATCAACTCCTCCTGTATTTCTTGGCATACGAAACAGTAATTCTATTATTATCGATCACTTAAGTTTCGAGGATTTCATAAAATAATTATCCAAGCCCTTTACCAGATTTTTAACTGTCTCTTCCTCCATTTTCTTCCTGGCTTCTTTGGCACTGGAAGCAATATGGGGTGTCAGTATGGTATTCTCCTTACATGACAACAATGCACCGCCATAGGGCTCTTCTTCAAACACATCCAGGGCGGCAAATTTTACTTTGCCGGATTCAAGTTCTTTCAGCAATATCTCTTCGTCAATTAATCCGCCTCTTGCCGCATTTATTATGATCACTCCCCGTTTCAACCTATCAAACGCTTCCTGCCCGATCATATGATAATTAGTTTGATCTAAAGGCAGGTGGAGACTGATGATATCAGACTGCTTAAAGAGCGTTTCCATATCTGTCATCCGGCAAATCTCATGCCTAGTGACCGAAATATCGTAACCCAGAACCTCACATCCAAATGCCTGAAGGATCCTTGCCACATAAGTCCCAATCCTGCCGCATCCTATGATTCCTACTGTTTTTTCATGTAACAGTGCTCCCTGGTATTTCTCCCACTTATGATCCCGGACTTTTCTGTCAAGGGAATTAATATTTCTCAAGGCTGAAAGTATAAATGAAATTGTCAGCTCAGCCACCGGTATAACCGGGGCATCAGGTGTGTTGAATACCTGAATTCCCAGATCTTTTGCCGCAGTCAGATCCAATGAATCAAGCCCTGATCCACATCTTGAGATAACTTTCAGATTCGTGCCACGTTTCAATACACTCCTTGTGAGAGGTTCAACTCCTGCAGCAATTGCATCCGGGTTAGTATCAGTGATAAGATTGAGTATTTCCTCTTCTGAAAGTTTTCTTTTATTCGGATTTTTGATCACTTCATACCCTTCGGGGAAAGAGGCATTAAAGGAAGATGTAGTACATAATACTTTCATTTATCATCTTTTTACTGAAGCAAACTTCTCTGACATTTCCCTGATATACAATGTATCAATCCCACAGGCAATGAAACTGTAGCCGTCATCGATATACTCCTGGATTTTTTTTATTGTTGGATGGATCTCATGTATCCCCATGGTTACATTAAACTCTTTTGCTTTGGAACGGATCAGGTTAAGCGCCTGTTTAAATTCCTTGTGATCAAACTGTCCGGGAATATTCATGGAGCCGGACAAATCGTATGGTCCGATAAATACGGCATCAATCCTTTTGATGCTGAATATCTCATCCAGGTTTGATAATGCATCAATATGTTCAATCATGATCCCTATAAACAGGTTCTTGTTGGCATCTCGAAAATACTCTTCGGCAAATGCCCCGTATCCATTTGCCCTGGGTAAAGCAAACGACCGGATACCCTGTGGGGAATAGCTTGCATAAGCTATGGCCCTTTCCACTTCTTCGGCGGAATTGACCATGGGCACAATAATACCCTTTGCTCCCATATCGAGGTATTTTTTAAATACCACTTCATCATTTTTTGGTATCCTGACAAAAGGTTCCGCACCATGTCTTTCAATGGCAATACACATGTTTTGGACCGTCTCATCGTTTACAGGTGAATGTTCTGCATCTATACATACCCAGTCGAAACCTGCCCGGGCCATAATCTCCGCACAGGTCACTGAAGCAGTCATTATCCATCCTCCCAGGGAGGGCTTGTTTTCCTTTAGTTGGTCCAATACCTTGTTACTTATTGTCATAATGGTTCATATATGAATGTCATATCTAAATAGTCTTTTCAAATCTACCTGACATCAACAATACGTTGAAATACCCCCGGTTCCCATGAATCTTTAAATTCCCGGGGTAGCTTCTCCTTTGCCAGTTTCTCAAACGCTTCCCTGTCAACATCAATAAACGTGACTCCATGCTCTTCCAATTTCTCTCTATAATCTTGTTCATATTTTTGAACAAGGCTGTTTTGATAGTCTGCTGCCTCTAAGACAGCTTTTTTAATTGTTTCCTGGTGTTCTTGGGAATACTTTTTGTAGAACCTGTCGCTAACGGCAACTGCGTAGAATCCAACCAGATGCCTTGTGTTCATCACATAAGATTGTGTTTCGTACAGATGGCTTGTATAGATCACCTCTAAAGGATTCTCCTGTCCGTCAACAACCCCCTGTTTTAATGCCATAAACATATCTGAATAGGTGATGGGGGTAGGATTCGCTCCAAAAATTTCCCATGATTTTATGTAGACTGGCAGTTCGGGCACCCTCATCTTTAAACCGGTTAGGTCTTCAGGAGTCCGGATCTCAGTGTTTGTTGTGGTCAGGTACCTTGACCCACGATGAAAATAGGCAAGAAACCGAAGTCCGCATTTATCAAATATCTGTTGCTCCAATTCTTTCCCTATTTCACCATACATCACCTTATCTAAATGATTATAATTGCGGAACAGGAATGGCGCTTCAATCAATCCATATCCAGGCGTATACCAGCCAATTAAAGCAGTTCCGGTAATCACAATATCCTGAGATCCCAGTTTGAGCCCCTCTATCAGTATCCTGTCGTTGCCCAAAATTGCATTTGGATAAATTCTTGTTTTGATTTCTCCATTTGTATATTTCTCAACCAACTCACCGATCTTTAGTGCAGCCTCATGGGAGGTACCCCCGGGTGCCATTACATACGCAATCTTCAGTTCCTGCTTACCGCCTTTCTCTGCACTGCACGAGAACATGATCAGCAGGCTCAACAGAACCAAACACCACCATCGGTTTTTCTCAGAAATCATGTTACACTATCAATTTTCAACTACATAAAAATTATCACATATCATTTTATACACGTTTTTTTGTCCGCCAACCTTCAGGAGTTGCCCCCACCTCAACCCTGGCATCAAAATATGCCTCAAGATTTTCAAATGGAATATTGCCCTGAATACCTCCACAACTGGCCATTGCAAAACCGGGGATGTCCCGGACTTTTTCAGCAAGTGAAAAAACCATCTCCTTCACCTCATCCGGGGCAGCAAAAGTTAGTTTTGAAGTCTCTATCCCCCCAATCAAATATTTTTCGCGGCCAGAAAATATCTCGATTAACTTATCTATATCTGTTGCCGGATTCTCAAACATGATCCCGTCAACTCCATATTCAACAATCTTTTCAATAAAATAGTCCATGTTCCCATCTGCAACCATCACAATCTTTTTCCCTTTCTCTTTGGCCGGTTTGAAAATTTCAGGATAATGGGGGAAAATATAATCATCATACCACTCTGGTGAGAATAAAGGGCCTGTCGCACTTGCCAGGTCATCGTGTAGAAAGATTATTGGAGACTCTGTAGTTTCAGCTATCTGTTCAACGATACTTGCAGCCTTTTTTGCCGCCGGAAGAATAAAGCTCTGATGGAACTTTTGGGGATCTGTAATGGCGGAAAGAGAAAAGTGTTCATATCCCAAAAATTCAATACCCCACATAAACAGCGTGGTATAAAGCATGGGATAATAGAGACCGGTATTGCCAAGTGCCTGTTGACGTAGTAATATATCTTCCGGGTCACATGAATGAGGCACCGGAGTTATTAAATCCGGATAATTAAAATCACCCGGATTCAGTTCATAAACGTCCTCATACCGGTCAACCAAATAGTTGTTGCGCAACACAGTGTCGTAAACACCAAGGCTGGAAAAGTTATAGGGTAAATTCGGATGTTCTCTTATAACTCCCACGGGTGTTGGCAGAGGGGCATTT
>JBDLIX010000212.1:0-7885 GCA_039714655.1 Bacteroidota bacterium | reverse complement strand
TATGGGAGTTGCAATAATAATCTTCTATTTTCTATTTCCTGCTTACCTTCTTTTCTACAGTACCCGTTTCTCAATCATCAATAAGATCGGAGTGGTGGTGATCTGCTATGCAGGGGGATTGGTTATCGGAAATATGCACATCATTCCTGAATCCATTTCGGGGATCTCAAGCGATCTCATGGGGGTCACCATTTTGCTGGGGATCCCGCTGGTACTCTTTTCTGAAAACGTGGTGAAATGGGCCAAAATGGCTAAGACAACCTTTATTTCACTCTTGCTTGGAGTCGCTTCTGTGGTGGTTCTTGTGTTTGTTGGTTACTATATCTTCAAAGATAGAATTCCTGAGATCTGGAAGATATCCGGAATGATGATCGGGGTATACACGGGAGGAACCCCCAACCTGGCTGCAATTGCAAGGAGTCTGGGAGTGGCAGAGGAAATCTATATCATGACCCATACGGCAGAACTGGTGATTGGTGCGGTAATCCTGTTGTTTCTGCTTACAGGTGCCAAACCTTTCTTTGGGCTCTGGCTCAGACCTTATCCTAAAGATGCTGAAAAAGTCGTCCAGCCCCATATTGATGTGGCAGATTTTGAGAGTTACGACGGATTTTTCAAAAGGAAGACCTTTCCTGGGATTATGAAATCATTTGGTATCGCGGCGGTCATTTTTGGAATCGGGTACGGACTCACTTTCCTGGTTAAAGGGGATGCCAAAGATACGGTAGCTGTACTTACAGTCACCACCCTGGGAATCGGAGCATCTCTGATACCCTCGGTCAACCGGATCAAGAGCTCATTCCAGCTGGGGATGTATTTCATTTATGTATTTTGTGTCATTGTGGCCTCCAAAGCAGATATCGTGGCGCTGTTTAGTGTGGAGAATATAGAACTACTGAAGAATCTGCTGCTCTATATAGCCATTGTGATTGTGGGCTCATTGCTACTGCATGCCATCTTATCCTGGATCTTCAGGATCAATGTGGATGACTATATCATCACCTCCACCGCTCTTTCCAACTCACCTCCGTTTGTACCTGTGGTGGCAGCTGCGCTACGAAATAAAGCGGTAGTGGTTCCTGGAATGATCATTGGTGTGATCGGCTATGCCATTGGAAATTATCTGGGAGTTGCCATTGCATACCTTCTGAAATAAGTTTGCTTTAAAACATTCAGCAGGGAGATTACAATTTTTTAACTTCGCAGTGTGAGACTGGTATTAAAGAATATTTCCCGCCTGCTCATGGTGGAGCCCGAACCGAAAGCCTGGATTGCCGGTGCTGAGATGGCGGAGGTTAACTCCATTGATGATGCCTGGCTTGTTATTGAACAGGATAAAATTGTCTGTTTTGGAGAGGGGGAGGTGATTCCTTTTACCAATGACGAGGTGGTGGATTGCAAAGGGGGAATGGTGATGCCAGCCTTCTGTGATTCTCATACACACCTTGTATATGCCGGAAGCAGGGAGAAGGAGTATGAAGATAAGATCCGGGGACTAAGCTATGAGGAGATTGCCAGGCGGGGAGGAGGAATCCTGAATTCGGCCATTTTACTATCTGAGACTACCGAGGAAGAACTTTTCGAACAATCACTTTCCAGGATCCATGAGATCATTCGTTCAGGGACGGGTGCCGTAGAGATCAAAAGTGGTTACGGTCTGAATACCAGTGATGAGTTGAAGATGCTCAGGGTAATTAAACGGTTGGGTGAGGAGACACCACTTACCATCAAATCCACCTTCCTTGGGGCGCATGCCTTTCCATCAGTATTTAAAGCTGACCGGGACGGATATGTGCGATTGATTATCGAAGAGATGATCCCTGCTGTGGCTAAGGAGAAGCTGGCAGATTTTATTGATGTATTCTGTGACCGCGGTTTCTTTACGGTGGAGCAGACCGATCGCATTCTTGAAGCAGGGATAAAATATGGAATGGTACCGAAGATCCATGCCAATGAGCTGGATTATTCGGGTGGGATCCAGGTGGGTGTCAAACACCATGCACGATCGGTGGATCATTTGGAATTTGTGGGAGAGGAGGAGGTGGCTGTCTTACAAGGAGGTAAAACCATGCCCGCCCTACTTCCGGGTGCTTCTCTGTTTCTGGGGCTCACATATGCACCGGCACGCAAAATGATCGAGGCAGGATTACCTGTGGCACTGGCATCTGATTACAATCCGGGTTCATCTCCATCCGGAAATATGGAACTGATTATGTCTCTGGGGATTATGCAGTTAAAAATGCTTCCTTCGGAGGTGTTGAATGCCGTTACCCAAAATGGGGCTTATGCCATGGGAATTGAAGAGACACATGGATCCATTACGCCCGGTAAGGTTGCCAACCTGATCATTACTACACCCATGCCTGGTTTTGGCTTTATGCCCTATTCCTACGGCACAAGTCAGATCCAAAAAGTTATCATTAACGGAAAAATCCAATAGAAGCAATGAAGCAGATAATTGAGTGCGTCCCCAATTTCAGCGAGGGTCGGGATATGGAGCTTATCAGACAAATTACCGATGAGGTTCTCTCTGTTGAGGGAGTGAAACTACTGGATGTGGATCCTGGAAGGGCCACCAACAGGACGGTAGTTACATTTGTGGGTGATCCTGAAAGTGTCATTGAGGCAGCTTTCTTTGCTGTGAAAAAGGCATCCGAGATCCTCGATATGAGCCAACATTCCGGTGAGCATCCCAGGTTTGGAGCCACCGATGTTTGTCCTTTGGTACCGGTAGCAGGCATCACCATGGAAGAGACGGTGGATTATGCACGAAAGCTGGCCAAACGGATTGGAAATGAGATTGGTATCCCGGTCTATTGTTATGAAAACGCAGCACTTACCGAAGGACGCAGGAACCTGGCTCAGGTAAGGTCAGGAGAGTATGAAGGATTGAAGGAGAAGCTGGCAATGGATGATTGGAAACCAGATTTCGGACCGGCGGAATTTTTGCCCCGGACAGGTGCCATAGCGGTGGGTGCCAGGGATTTTCTGGTGGCCTATAACATCAACCTGAATACCACATCCACACGCCGGGCCAATGCCATTGCATTTGATGTGAGAGAGCGTGGAAGGAGCAAACGCGAAGGGAATCCGCTTACAGGAAAGATCGTTAAAAATGCCAGGGGCAATCCGGTGATGATTCCAGGCACCCTGAAGTCTGTGAAGGCCATTGGCTGGTTTATCGAGGAGTATGGGGTGGCACAGATCTCTATGAACCTGACCAATATATCCATTACGCCGGTTCATATTGCTTTCGATGAAGTATGTAATAAAGCAGATGCCCGTGGGATCAGGGTAACCGGTTCGGAGCTGGTGGGACTGGTTCCTCTTCAATCAATGCTGGAAGCAGGAAGATATTTTTTACAGAAACAGAAAAGATCCACGGGAGTATCGGACCGTGAGCTCATAAAAATTGCGGTGAAGTCTATGGGTCTGGATGAATTAGGCCCCTTTATTCCGGAGGAGAAGATCATCGAGTACCAGTTGAAGAAAGGAGAGGATAAACAATTGGTGGA
This sequence comes from Bacteroidota bacterium, assembly GCA_039714655.1. Classification (GTDB taxonomy): domain Bacteria; phylum Bacteroidota; class Bacteroidia; order Bacteroidales. The sequence continues at coordinate 4,370 of JBDLIX010000212.1, read as the reverse complement.
TATGCCGTTGAAGGATTTTATGGAGGAGACTGCATCCGAGTCACCGGCCCCGGGAGGTGGATCCGTAAGTGCATACATGGGAGCATTAGGGGCAGCGCTGACAACCATGGTGGCCAACCTCTCTTCGCATAAAAGGGGATGGGATGACCGCTGGGAGGAGTTTTCTGAATGGGCTGAAAAAGGAAAAACCATTCAGGAAAAGTTGCTGTCGTTGGTAGATGAAGATACCCGTGCATTCAATGCAATCATGGCTGCGTTCGGATTGCCCCGAAAATCAAAGGAGGAGCAGGAGGCCAGATTGACGGCTATTGAAGTGGCCACCATCCGTGCCATCGAAGTACCATACGATGTGATGAATACCGCCTTTGCAGGATATGAAGTTGCAAGTGCTATGACAACCACAGGAAATCCAAACAGTGTATCCGATGCCGGAGTGGGTGCGCTGGCATTACATGCCTGCATCGAGGGGGCCTGGTTGAATGTATTGATCAATGCATCAGACTTAAAAGATCATCCAAGGGTATTGGAGATCATGAGAGAGGGGGAGGAGCTGCATAGAAAATCAATTCAAATGAAAGAGTCCATCCGGGAGTCAGTGTTGTCAAAAATCGGATAGCTATTCTTTCGTTTTTCAGTGAATAAAGACCATTTGGGTCTTCTGATAGCTACCACCCTCGATCCGGAATATCAATAGTCCGCGCCTGGTGGTGTGATACATATTGGTTCCGGGCACAACTTCATTTGAGAATACGGTTCTGCCGGTCAGATCATACACATTGATTGTAGCGGATTCATGGGTGTCATTTTCAACCTTGATTACTCCCTCTGAACCGGTGAAAATATTATAGACAAATGATTCCTCATTGACATTGATCCTTTCAGATTCCTCGGTGGTAGCAAAACAACCTTCGCTGTTGGATACCTCCACTTTGTAGATGCCATTTCTCCGTAAGATGAAAGATTCCTCATGGAAGTCCGGTATGATGCTGTCATTTCGATACCAGTTAACCTCCGTATAAAATGCAAAATTCCTGAGGACAATTTCGTCCAATCCTTCTATTGCCGAAGGTTGTGTTCGAAGAATTGGAGATACAGGTGCGGGAGTTAGAAAATATCGTTTGGAGGTCACGCTTTTTCCACACTTATTGGCTGAAGTGAGGAATACCCTCCCCGTTGCACCGGCTCCCACTTTTATAAGAACGTGGTCCAGTGTATCAGCACCAATGATCTCCCATCCTGTCTCGACGTCCCATTGGGTTTCATCCTCACTATTTCTCACAAAATAGAACTCCTGGAGTGAATGTTCGCATGGGTTGAGATTCTCGGTCAGGATATCAGGAGGATCCGGCAATGAGTTCGGAGAAATGGTCAATTGAAGCTCTTCCGACTCACCACAACTGTTCCAGGGTATCACTGTGATTGTTCCAGGATCGGCTTCCGGAGTAATCCATATGGAGGAGCTGTCACTGGATCCGCGCCATCCTGTGGGTAATATCCATTCATAGGAGGCCGATGAATCTTCCTGAACCAGGTAGAGGGACTGAACACCGGGGCAAGGAATCGTGTCACCGGTGAACACCGGATTAATGACAGGTGGACCATTCAATGGTGCCACTGTTCGATCTGCACTTTCACCTTCTCCGCATTCATTCACAGCTGCTACAGTGAGGTTAAAACTGTTTTCAGGAACGAGAATGGAGATACTGTATTGCGTCTCCTCAATAGAATCAATGTTATCTGAAAGGGTCCATTGATAATTCGATTCGGGGTGACCCTCAATCAGGTATATTTCCTCACTATTATAACATGGATTCGCCTCCCCTAAGATGACAACTTGCTCTTCTGGCGGTGTGGTACAATACCTGGCTGCGAATCCTTTGAATCCTTCCTGGTTGCCCGAACTGAATTGGATAAACATTGACCTGCCGGAAGAGGAAAGCAGCGTGTCCGGATTGGTTAATGAACCATAGAAAGTCCCAAGCAGCGGGGAGGAGTTGTCAGGACCATCATAAATGGTGACAGAATCGTCTCTGTCTGTATTGAATTCGGTGAAGCTAAGGGTAATGTTTTCCTGATTCATGGGTTCTATAAGCCAGACAAAACGTTTATCAAGAGGATACTCTAAAGCCTCAGTTACCTGGAAGAATCCATTGTTTGCATCCAGGTAAGTTGAATCCTCAGCCACGAAAACACTTTTCATACCCTCAACGATGAGACTGAAGTGCTGGCCACTGTTCTCCAGCGAGGAGCCTTTATGAGAAACCACCAGATCATAGTATCCCTTATCAGCCACTGGCAGGTATATCTGTTCAACATTATCCCGGAAATTGTCACCGGTTTGTGCCTGACCATCAGGATTCTGAGGGTCTAACACATAGGGCAAATACTCAGTTTCGTCACTGCGTCTGATCAATCTGATGTCCAGGTCATTCACCAGGATAAGATCGGAGGGATCAAGCGATGGTGCAATGACCGGGCCCATGGGATCTGTCCAGCAAAGGGTGACTTTAATGATCGTATCCTCAGTAGTATAGAATCTATATTTGCGAATAGATCGATTCGTAAGACTATCTTCTATCAATGCTTCACTACCATTGCTGATAAGTTTCGCAGCGGAATAGGTGTTGAGCAGTCCCCATCCGAATTTATAATCCGGCCCGGGTTGTCCGGCCTCATCTGCCGTGTGCAATACCACTCCCTTGAGGGTGGAGGAGTGCATGAACCTGTTGAATTTTTTGAAATAAAGCTCCTGCAAGAGGACAAGCGACCCGGCAACATTTGGAGCGGCCATGGAGGTTCCGCTCCGGATTTGATAATCAGTATCACTGTTACTATAGGAAGAGTAGAGGCTGGTTCCGTTCCCCACAATATCGGGTTTGATTCTGCCGTCATCTGTGGGACCAAAAGTGCTGTAAGAGGTCATGATCACATCCTCAGGTGCCATGTATCCATTGTCGATATCTCTGACTGCCCCCACGGTAAGTATGTTCTTGGCGGTAGCTTGCGATCCAATGCAATCAAACCCATCGGGTCCCCCATCTTTGCTGCGCACCTCGGTGCTTGAGGTCCAGTCGTTGTTTTCCCATACAAAATGCTCCTCACCGGGATCGGGGCCTTCAAGCCTGTCATTACCGGTGGATTTAACAATCAGATAGAACGGATTGTCACTGGCAATGTCATCCCAGGCCCTGGTATCTGAACTGTAAAATCCAAAACTGTAATCTTCCTCTTCATCAATGTCCGGATACCCATACCAATCCCATCGGTCTTCATCGCTGTTATAATCAAATCCGTGTATAAAACCCCAGGAGTGATTGGAGATGAGCAGACCGGCCTCAGCGGCCACTCTCATTTCATTGTCAACATTATTCCAGTCGTAACTTTCAATGGAACAGAGGCCAGCCATGCCTGTGGCATCAGGGTTTAAACCGGCTGCGCCAATGGTGCCGGCCACATGGGTAGCATGACCATCATTTTCATATAGATCATTCATGGTACGGACCCTGGACCCAAATTCCACATGGGTATTGCGAACCATTCCACCATCCCAGACACCTACCAGAATGTTCTCTCCTTTCAGATTCAATCCACTAATGGCTCCATTCCATAATCTGTCAGTTGATACGGTCCTGGCAGCATCCAGATTATGGGTAGTATAATATACAGGGTGATTCAATGGGTCGATTCTCCGGATCTCCCTGATCCTTCCCTTCTCATCAATACTTCTGATGGGAATGTCATGTAGTAGTGCAAACTTTTCAGCTGCTTCTTTCTCAGGATTCTGCGGCATCTCGCCTATGATCCTGCTCCTTTTTTCAATGGAACTTATAGATATGATCTCATGTTGTGCATATGTATTCAAACCTATCATACCACACAGGACCAACCACAATCTCTTTTTCATCCAATTACTTCTCAAAAGTGCGAACAAAAGTAGCACAATATTACTTTATGAATGCCGGGTTATAACCCAATAATACTAAAACGTTGGGATATGGCCTGAATTGCGGCATGTTTAACAGCTGGACCATTAAGAGAAAAATTGGTCTAAATAGCCTTGTAAGGAAATGGAATTCTAAAAATTAACAACATGTGAATACCTTACTTAAACTACAGGAACAGAGAAAGATACGGGCCATCATAAATTGGTGTATTGGTGAGCAATGTTGATCGCAGTCGAAAAATATTTACCCCAATTCGTCTGGATTGCCCGTCATTATTGAGATGACGTTTATTTTGTGTTTAATATTTTTTTTATAGATTTGGCCCCAAATAGAGTCTTTTACTAATTACTTATTAAACCTAAAACTTTAATCTATGAAGCGATTTGTTTTCGTATTGTCACTCCTGTTGTTTGCTGGATTTAGTCT
>JBDLIX010000211.1:0-7941 GCA_039714655.1 Bacteroidota bacterium | reverse complement strand
ATGAATAGTCCTGAGTTTCCTTTGGTTATTGCTGTGTAACATAGTGCAACCGGGAGGAAGGTGTAGCGGAGAGGTTATTTTTGCTAAAGTATCAACTCATAAGATAATGAATCAAGTTGCAACTGCCGGTAATAGAGGGGAGCGAATTCGATCCGATTGCCACGTTACCCTGGAAATCAAGAAGAGTGGAGGAATTGTGATTGAGCTGAACAGCAAGGTGGTGGGTATGTTTGGAAATCAGATCAAACAGCAGGTTACCGAAGTTCTTAAAGCCATGGATGTTCCACATGCTTCAATACTAATGGAGGATTCCGGAGCATTACCGTTTGTCATTGGGGCGCGCATTGAAGCTGCAGTAAAGCAAATTTTACCTGCTACAGAATCGTGGTTGCCGCCAATGATAACTCAAAACCAGGTTGAGACGCACAAAGAGCAGTTCAGGTTCTCCAGGCTCTACCTGCCTGGAAATACACCCAGCATGATGTTGAATGCTGGGATCCATCAACCCAACGGGATCATTCTTGACCTGGAAGACTCAGTGGCACCTCAAAAGAAAAATGAAGCCAGGTTACTGGTCAGGAACGCCCTTCGACAGGTTGATTTTTATGGGGCCGAACGAATGGTAAGGATCAACCAGCTACCTGCGGGACTGCAAGATCTGGAAGATATAGTGCCACACCATGTACAGCTGATACTGATCCCCAAATGTGAACATGGGGAGCAGGTAAAGCAGGTAGAGGAAGGGGTGAAAAACATCCTGAAGAAGGTTAAGCAGGAGCGTGATATTTTCTTCATGCCCATTATTGAAAGTTGCCTTGGGGTGGAGAACGCATTTGAGATTGCCACCTCATCGGATCAGATGGTGGCCCTGGCCATTGGACTGGAAGATTATACAGCCGATCTGGGTGTGAAACGTACTGTGGGGGGAGAGGAGTCTCTCTACGCCCGCAGCAGACTGGTGAATGCATGCAAGGCTGCAGGTATCCAACCCATCGATTCGGTCTTCTCTGATGTGGCAGATATGCAAGGCTTGCTGGACAATGTGAAACGCTCCAAAGCACTGGGATTCGAAGGAATGGGGTGCATTCATCCCAGACAGGTCCCGGTAATTCATGAAGGCTTCTCTCCCGATGAGGTGGAGATCACAAAGGCTGAGAAAATCATTGAAGCTTTTAAAGAGGCGGAATCCAAAGGATTGGGCGTAATCTCAATGGGTACAAAAATGATCGATCCTCCTGTGGTCAAGCGAGCCCAACAAACCATGGAGCTGGCATACAGGCTTGGATTGAGGGAGCCATCCAAATTATAAAATATTCATCATAACATTAGAAAATTTCAGTATGACCTATACCACCAATGCAGCGGGACGCAGCGTACTCAGTGAGATCAATGGCGAGCCGGCCACTCCCTTCAAAGGCGTTGGGAAATACAAACCTGAAGGCAGAAAACATGGACCCTCCATCGTTAGTTGCAGTGATTATCCTGCCGATGGAGATAAAAGGGTGACGGATTTGAGAGAGGCCCTGGAGAGATCAGGATTGAGAAACGGGATGACCATATCCACCCATCACCATTTCAGAAACGGAGATTTCCTGGCCAACCAGCTGTTTGACATTGCACATGAAATGGGAGTGAAGGGATTGCGGTGGTTTCCGTCAGCCTCATTTCCATGCCATGAACACCTTATTAAGTATCTGGAAGATGGAACCATTGAGCGCATTGAAGGGAGTATGAACGGACCCCTGGGCAGGTTTGTGTCTGAAGGAGGAATGAAAGGGACGGGTGTACTCAGATCCCATGGTGGCCGTTATCAGGCGATCCAGGATGGTGAAGTAAAGATCGATATTGCCATCATCGGAGCCCCGGCTGCAGATCTTTTTGGAAATGCCAACGGATTATCGGGCGATTCTGCCTGTGGTTTGCTTGGATTTGCCCTGGCTGACTCACAATATGCAGATAAAGTGATTGTTGCTACTGATAATCCCGTAGAATTCCCTTGCTACCCATGGCAGATACAGGGCAATCATGTGGATTATGTGGTGGAGGTAGAGAAGCTTGGTGATCCGGAAAAAATTATCTCTGGAACAACCCAGATAACAAAATCACCTGACAGACTATTGCTTGCAGAACTAACTTCCAGGTTCTGTGAAGCAACAGGGATCATTCGAAACGGATTCAGCTTCCAATCAGGAGCTGGTGGAACTTCACTGGCGGTGGGGGAGTATTTTAAGAAGATAATGAAGGAGAGGGGGATCAAGGCCCGGTTTGCACGGGGAGGGAGTAATAAATACCTGGTTTCCATGCTAGAAGAAGGTTTGGTTGATTATATCCTGGATGGACAGACTTTTGACCTGGATGGTGTTCGTTCCATGGCCGAAAATCCGGGGCATGTTTGGACCAGTCCGTTTACCAGCTACAATTACCATGGAAAAGGAAATTTTGCATCGTTGGTGGATGTGGTGATTTTGGGTGCTACCGAGGTAGACCTGGAATTCAATGCCAATGTGGTGACCCATTCTGACGGCTACCTGCTTCACGGAATCGGAGGCTGGCAGAACTGCCTTTTTTCCAAAACAGTGATCCTTCCCATACCCCTGTTCCGTGACCGGGTACCGGTGGTGAAGGATCGTGTGACCACCCTCTGTGGGCCTGGTGAACTGATCGATGTAATTGTCACTGAACGGGGCATTGCCATCAATCCCCTTAGAACCGACCTGATCGAACGGACCAGAAACAGCAATTTACCCATTAAAACCATTGAAGAGTTGAAGTCTGAGGCGGACAGGATTTGTGGGATTCCGGAGCCTCCTGACCTGGAGGAGCGTGTGGTGGCAGCCATCAAATGGGTGGATGGAACCATTATCGATGTGGTTCACCAGGTAGGAGTCCGGTAGTTAATCTTTTGTGAAAGGAGTCGATACCAACCTGATCTAAGAATAGGTCAAGGGACATTATGGCTTTTTGTTCGTCTGGGAACCAGATACAGGGAACATTAAACAGATTTACCTTATTCTGGACAATGATGGATGTATATCCGCCAAATATCCAATAACCTCCCGCACCCTCTTTATAAGCCCAAACATGGTAAACGATGGGATCCAGATTATTGAAAAATATAGTACCCTCATTGTCAGTAAAGCCCTGTATCAGTGGCTCATTTCTATTTTCCCAGTCAGATTCATTGTCATATACCATTACTTCTGCACCCGACAATATAGATTCATCGGTACTATCATAGACCAGAAAACCAAGAATGGTAGGCTCATATATTGTAACGGAATGAATTACTGACTCTTCACCTGCCTCATTGATGGCATAAAGTTCTACTCCAAATATCCCTGCCTGTTGAAATATATGTTCAGGATTCTTCCTGGTCGAAGATGCTTCGTCTCCAAAATCCCAATAAAAAGAGGTAGCACCTTTAGAATCATTTATAAACTGTACGGCTTCTCCTGCTTCCGGATTCTCAGTGGGTGTGTAACTGAAATCAGGTTTGGGAAGCGGATTGCAGGAAAAAGCGATGAGTAGTGCCACTGTGAATAGTGACACCAACTTTAGTAATCCCTGATTATATCTGATTATCATAGAGTTATTAATTCAGGTTAAAGGGTTAGGGTGAGCAATTTAAGGGTTTCTTTCCAATAGTCAAATGATATTCAGAGATGACCGCCTGCTTTTTTATATCTTTCGTGCAACATTCCCATAAACCCTTCGTCATTGTGGCAGATAAAGAGAGATCTCATATCTACAGACCAAAACATCAAGATTTAATCGAGGCTTGTAAGCGGGAAGATCAAAAAGCACAGTTTGAAGTATACCGGTTGTATCATGTAGCCATGTACAACACCTCCCTGAGAATAGTCGGGGATCCTGATGATGCGGAAGATGTCATGCAGGAAGCGTTCTTAAAGGCATTTGCAAAATTGAAAACCTACAGGGGAGAGGTAAGTTTCGGGGCCTGGTTAAAACGGATTGTCATCAACAAGGCACTGGATTTTCTCAGACTGAAAAAAGAACAAATCTCCCTGGATGAGGTTGGAGAGATCGAGGAATTACCCAACGATCCGTCTGAAGTCATGGAGGTGGCTTATGGGGCTGAAACCATTAAGAGGGCCATTTACGCTCTTCCGGAAGGTTACAGGATCGTTCTTTCTCTCATTTTGCTGGAAGGGTATGACCATGAAGAGGTATCAGGGATATTGAATATCTCCAATGCCACTTCCAGAACACAATACCACCGTGCAAAAAAGAGATTAATAGAGCTGTTAAGGAAAACAGAAGAGGACCATGAAAGATATTGAAGAATATATCAAAGAAAAGCGGTTACTGCTTGATTCCGATCACCCCCGGAAGGGTCATGAGATGCGTTTCATGCAGAAACTGGACCGGCAACCTGTTCGTAAGTTTAATTTCAGACATGCAATACAGGTAGCGGCATCCATAGCCATTATCATCACTTCGGGTCTTGTGATTGTCAAACTGAACAAAAGCGGAGATAAAATAGCAGAGACGGAGATCCCTGCCGCCATCATGGAAGCAGACATCTATTATACCTCCCAGGTGAATGCCAGGTACGAACAGATCAGGGATTTTAGTTTCCATAATTCAAAAGAGAAAGCGGTTCTTCTGGACGAGCTGAAAGAGCTGGACAGTTATCATCAGCAATTGATGAGCGATCTTGAAGCAAATCCGGATGATGACCGGGTAATCAATGCGTTAATCCGGCATTTCCAGCTCAAACTGGAAATTATGGACCAGATAATAATACAATTAAATCAAATAAAATCAGAAACATTTGAAGATCATGAAAATGAAAGTGTTTAACTCGAAAAGTTTGCTCCTGTCACTGCTCCTGATCATTGCAGTAAGCTTTTCTCTTTCTGCCCAGGATGCGAAAAAGGTCTATTCCGAAACGTACAGTGTTACCAAAGGGGTTACCCTGTCGACCGAAACCAGGTATTCGGATATAGAGTTGTTGACCTGGGATAAGAGCGAGGTTGATATTCTCGTTGAAGTCGAGGTTGATGCCTCCTCTAAAAACAAGGCTGAAGAGACATTGAAAAAGATCGACGTATCCATTCAGAAGTCAGGGAACACAATATTTCTGGAGACTGAATTTGAGAATGGATGGTCCAGAAATGTGAAAACTGAGATCAACATTATCATCAAGGCACCAGCGTACATCAACCTTGATATGGAGAACTCCTATGGTGATCTGTTTATTCAGGAGGTTTCGGGACTGGTTATGTTGGATCTTAAGTACAGCAACATCAAGGCAGGAAAGCTTTCCAGAGGATCGGAAAAGCCCTATAACCAGGTTGAACTGGCCTACTCCAATGGAACCATTGATGCGGCTGGATGGATGGAAATGGAACTTGCCTATTCAGATATGGAAATTGTCTCATCGAAGATGTTGTTTGTAGAAAGCAAATATTCCAAATTGATAGGAGAGAAGGCTGGCGGGATCATCACCGAAGGCGCTTACGATAAATATTACATCGATGAGTTGGACAGTTTTGTTGCAGAGCTGAAATATTCCGGATTGAAGTTCGGTGTGTTGCATAAGACACTGAGTCTTCACTCTGCCTATACCAGTGCCAAAGTGGAGAAGCTATCAAAAGGATTCGATGAAGTAGATGCAGCACTCTCCTATGGTAATATTTATATGGATGTGGAATCTGGAGCTTCTTTCAAAATTGAAGGTGTAGCCAAATATGGGAAAGTAAACGTAGCTTTAGACGGAAAACTGAGTAAGATCAAAGAGGGGAGCTCCATGAAAGTCTGGGGTACAGTTGGCTCCAGTTCCAAGTCAACCATAAAATTGATCACCAAATATGGGAATATCGAAATCGAATAACTTAACCCTCATATTGCATGACAATCCCGGAATTTTCTAAATTTCGGGATTGTTGCGTAATTAATTATCTGTTTTAAGTTTTCGGGTATCAAAATATAGGCAAGCGTTTCGATTACTCACTTCAAGGCTATACAATCTTTCATCAATTTTGATTTTACCTGTTGCCCTGTTATGGTCATTTAATACAATAAATGGTATTAAAACTCCTTTCCCAAAATCGATGATCAGCTGATCATCCTTTGAACCGACACAAGCGCCATGGGCCCCGGTTGGAATAACAATGTTATCCTGGATTTGGATCTGGTGACTTTCAAACGGCGAAGATTTATCGGTCCCATAGTTATTGACCTCATATCTTCTATCGGTATCAGAATATTGTAGCTTACTGGTTTTCAGTACATAATGAAGATCGCCTCTTTCATTAACAGAAACCTTATACTCCTCAAAATTGGATAATGAAACTTTTTGATACGAGGAACAGGAAACCAATATAAAGGGCAAACATGCCATTAAACAAAAGGCCGATTTCATCATCGTAAATATTATTTCGATGCGGGTATATTTAAAATTACGCATATATGGAAGGAATATTGCCATGCAACCTGGATCTTCGCAGGTTGCCTGATGAATTTCAGAATCAGGTAATCATATTTTCGTAATTTCGGGATGGTACTTTTAGCCCCTTATCTTACCAACTAGTCTGTTATGAAGAATCGTACTTGTTATACTGTCTTCCTTATCCTGGTTCTTTTGAACTTTGGATGCAATCCCCAACCTGAAGCATATGATTATGCACTTGTGCTGCACGGCGGAGCTGGTTCCATGAATTTTGATAATCTCTCCGAACATTGGCAGCAGAAATACAAAAACTCACTGGACAGTGCCCTGCAATTGGGGTTGGATCTATTGAAGGAGGGTGGGGCCAGCATCGATGCCGTGGAGTTGGTGATTCGCTGTATGGAGGACAATCCACTGTTTAATGCCGGAAAAGGAGCGGTTTTTACCAGTGAAGGAAAGAATGAGATGGATGCATCCATTATGACCGGAGAGGACCTGAATGCAGGTGCAGTAGCCGGAGTGACCGACATCAAGAATCCCATATCTGCAGCCAGGGCTGTGATGGAGCAATCCCGGCATGTGATGCTGGCAGGAGGTGGAGCTTCACTGTTCGCTGAGAAAGCAGGGCTTGAGATAGTGGATCCTGACTATTTCTACACAGAGAAACGATTTGAATCTTTTCAACGTGCCAGGGAGAATGAAAAACATGGCACGGTAGGATGTGTGGCACTGGACCAAAACGGTAATTTGAGTGCAGGAACCTCTACGGGAGGGATGACCAACAAGAGATACGGACGCATTGGGGATTCACCAGTTATTGGAGCTGGCACTTATGCCAACAATCAGACATGTGGTGTATCTGCAACCGGGCACGGGGAGTATTTTATTCGCTGGACTGTGTCCCATGACATTTCTGCACTCATGGAATATAAGGGCATGGATGTGAAAAAAGCTGCTAAAGAGGTGGTTGAAAAGAAACTGGTGGAGGCTGGCGGGGACGGTGGAGTAATTTGCCTGGACAAATATGGAAGAGCTGCCATGGTAACCAACACTTCTGGCATGTATCGTGCTTACGGAAACTCCGATGGTGACAGGGTTGTTGCAATTTTCAAGTAGCACAATGATACTTAAGTTTCTAAAATTTGCTATTGTTGGTTTTTCTGGCTTAATCATTGATTTCTCAGTCACATATTTGCTGAAGGAACACCTTAAAATCCACAGATATGTTGCTAATTCCATCGGGTTTTCAATTGCTGCCAGTACCAACTATTTGCTCAATAGATACTGGACATTTCAAAGTGAAAATCCGAAAATATTCACTGAATACGTAAGCTTTTTCATTATTTCACTCATTGGCCTGGCATTGAATAACCTGTTCCTGTTTCAATTTGAGAAGAGATTTAGTTTCTATCTGTCAAAATTGTTTGCAATTGTTCTCACTACCCTCTGGAATTTCTTTGCCAATTATCTCATTACCTTCAGCTTATGAAAGAGAATCAACTTCCTTATTATCTGATGATTGCGGC
>JBDLIX010000210.1:0-8009 GCA_039714655.1 Bacteroidota bacterium | reverse complement strand
CAGAAGAGAGAACTCTTTGACCATTTCGGGCTGCTTCTCCAGTACAGTTCCCACCACGATCATGTCGGCACCTGCATTGTATACCTCCCTGGCACTCTCTGTTGAGGTGATGCCTCCGCCTACAATCAGGGGAAGTGATATGCTCTTCCGAATGGCCTGGATCATGTCGAGGCCCACCCTGTTTGCAGCACCGCTGCCTGCTTCCAGGTAAATGGATTTCATTCCCAGCATCTCTCCGGCCGTGGCAGTAGCCACTGCAATTTCGGGTTTACCGGCCGGTATGGGCCGGGTATTGCTCATGTACTCCACGGAGGTGGATTTGCCATTCTCAATAAGCATGTACCCTGTGGGAATCACTTCAATCCCTGACCGTTTCAGGTGAGGTGCTGCGAGGACATGGTTGCCGATCAGGAATTCGGGATTGCGTCCCGAGATCATAGAGAGGAAAAGGATCCCATCGGCACGGTCAGTGAGCTGTACTACATTCCCGGGAAAGATAAAGACCGGTATGTGGGTGCCAAGTTTCAGGGCTGTGATGGTGATTTCGATGGGTTTAAACAGAATGCTGCCTCCCACCAGTAACAGGTCGGGCGGATCCTGGTTGATATGACGGATCAATTCAACCAGGGACCGGTCGTCGTACTTGTCCGGATCCACCAGCAGTGCAAATCGTTTCCTGCTTCTGTCTTGGAGTTGATCGTAAAAACTGTTCATTCTTTCACGCACCAGACCAGTGCATAGTTCTCGTGTTGCAAATATTCCAATTCAAAATCTTCTTCACCGCCCCCATTGACCACATGTCCGTTCATAAAACCATGTTCGTCGGGACTAAAAGGGGCAATGGTGAGCCCGTCCCGGAAATTAATATCCTGCTTGTCACAGATCTTGTACATGGCCTCCTTGGCACACCAGTGAAGGTAGAGGTGAAACTTATTCATTTCAGGATCGGTGGTGATACTCTCCTTGGCATTGATGAATTTATCGGCCACTTTGCTGATCTTGCCCGACATAAACTCAAGGTCAATCCCCACCCGTTTGTCTTTGCTGATCAGGACTGCTGTAAGATTGTTTGAATGGGAAATACTGATGCGGTGGGTATTGCCCCTGACAAACGGTTTGTTCTCAGAATTATAGAGGATACGGGTCTCCTTCCCAAGCATGTTTTTCACAAGCGCACGGACGCTGAGCCATTCAACCTTTCTGCTGATGTTCTTGAAGCTATCCAGTTTGGTCTTCTCCACTGTGGCCAGGTCGACCATGCTGTACAGTGAATCGAAATCCTCTGTAATCTCCCACACACCCAGATGGCAATCAGGCAATATTTCTGTTTTCAAAAATACTCCCACGATATCTTGTATCAGGTTCCCTTAAAAAGGGGGACTAAGTTAAACAAATTTGATTAATACTTCCATTCAGTGGTCTCAATCATATGGATGATATCCTCTCGCAAAAATTCTATGACCGGATTCAGTGAATCGCGGTTGGGACTGCTATTAAAATAGAGTGAACCCCTCAGAAAGTGATGGGTGCTGTCGGTGACAAAGAATTGGACAGCGGAAGCCACATCACCCTTCAGATCATAGACCATTCCAAATTGCTTCTGTTCACGGTGAATAAAGGGTGACTCCTCGATCCCCTGAGCCTTCACTGTATGTTTATAAACCAGCGTACGACAGTCTGTAATATAAGCACCCAGGTTGTCTGTGACAGGTTTATAACTCAGGTGGATCTTCCCGTTTAATTGCGGGATCACCACATTGATCCATCCCGGGTCGGCCCCCCGGCTGCTGTCTATCTCCACATAGGCATACCCGGGTATCTCAAACTGGTAAAAATCCTGTCCCGTATAGAGTGTGTAAGATTTTTCAGGAGTTTTGATCCGTGAATAGCCGAAAGGTTTCGGGGTATATGAACGGTCGCATGATGCCACAAGGAGCATCAGGATCAACATCAATAATATGGGTTTTCGTAAGGTCATTTGTCTCTCTCGCTTTGCACTTCCGGTCAGGATCAACCCAACTCATTCAAGTATGCTTTTACCTCTTTGATCCTTCTTTTATTCATGCCCAGTACGGTAAACTCAACACTCTTGCACAGGATGATATCATTCACCCTGGGAAACCCTCCCTTCAATTCAAGGATCAGTCCGGCCACCGTCTCCGCATCCCCTTTTACATCGTCAAAAAGCTCATCATTCAGCTCAGTAACCTTGTAAAAATCGTTGAGAAGGGTTTTGCCGTTAAATACCGTTGTGCGGTCATCGATCCTTCTGTAGAACTCTTCTGCTTCATCCGATTCATCGGTGATCTCACCCACCACCTCCTCAAGGATATCTTCCATGGTGACAATCCCTTCGGTTCCTCCGTATTCATCGACCACAATGGCCAGATGGATCTTCTTCTCCTGGAACTCCTTCAACAGTTCATTTATTTTTTTTGTCTCGGGTACAAAGAAAGGATCTCGGATAAGTTTCTGCCATTCGAACTGATCTTTTTCATTGATATGGGGCAACAGATCCTTCACATAGAGGATCCCCTTCAGATGATCGGAAGTCTCTTCGTACACCGGGATCCGTGAGAAACCCGATTCGATGATAATGGTGATCACCGTCTTCAGGTCAGTTTCGATATCCACTGCCGTTACATCGGTTCTCGGTTTCATGATCTCGGAGACCTCCAGGTTGCTGAACCGTACAATACCTTCCAACATATCCTTCTCATCCTGTACCACCCCTGTGGTGAGGTCCAGTGCCTCTGACAGGTCATCCATGGAGATGTTCTGTCTTTTCCTGGCCAGTCGACGATTCACCAGTCCGGTTGACTTGATCAGGATGTAAATCAGGGGTTGAAAGAGCCTGTCAAGGGCGATCAGCGGTATGGCCATCCATCTGGCAAATTGGAGAGCAAACCGGTTGGCATATACCTTGGGGATGATCTCACCAAAAAGCAGCAGCAGGAAAGTGATCACAATCACCTGAATAAGAAATCCCAGGATTGGAGAGCCTGAGAAATTGTACATTGTCCCTGTCACAAAAGAGGCAATAATCACAATCCCCACGTTGATGAAATTATTGGTAATCAGGATGTTTGCCAGCAATCTCTCCGGTTTCTCAAGGAGGTTCAGTACCAGTTGTTCCTTGCGGGAGGATTGCTCCTTCAGGGTATTGATGTGCTGGGGAGTCAGGCTGAAAAAGGCCACTTCCGATCCTGAGATCATGGCTGAGCCGAAGAGCAGGATCACCACCACCGCAATGCCAATGATGGCACCTGTGGTTATGGGCATCATTGCTGCCTGAAGCAAAATGGATAAAAACGCTGGTTCCAAATCCGGATTTAAAGGTTAACGTCTAATCAGAACGGAAGATCATCGGGACCATTGTCCCCCGCATCGAAAGGATCGGCAGACGGTTTCTGAGCTTCTCCCTGGTCAGCCGGAGGTGCCTGAGCCTGTCCTGCATTGGCCGGAGGTGCCTGAGCTTGTCCCTGTTCAGCCGGAGTTGCCTGAGCTTGTCCCGCATTGGCCATGGGTGCCTGAGCTTGTTCCGTATTGGACTGGGGTGCCTGGGTCTCTCCCTGATTTGCCCCTCCGGATGCATCATCGGACTTTCTGCCCAGCAACTGCAGCTGGTCTCCAACGATTTCGGTGATGTACTTTCTGTTTCCGTCAGCATCATCATAGGAGCGGGTTTTGATCCTTCCCTCAATGTAAATCTGGGTTCCCTTCTTCACATACTTTTCAGCCACCTGGGCCAGTCCCCTCCACAATACCACGTTGTGCCACTCGGTGTTTGAAATGCGTTCACCACTCCTGTTCTTATAGGTTTCACTGGTGGCAAGGGGAAATTTCGTTATGGCGGTTGACTCATCGATATACCTTGTTTCGGGATCTTTTCCCACATTCCCTACCAGGATTACTTTATTTACGGACATATACCTTTAGTTGATTGTTGCAATTCAAAGATACTAAATTTTGGCTACTTCCAGGTACCGGTGAATGAGTCGGGGGACCGGAAAATCGTCCAGCTGCTCCAGAGAAATCTTAATCCACTCTGCAGGTAACGGATCGGGCAGGATTCCTGTTTCCACATGAATAAACCGGGCATGAAGGGTGCGGTGGGTGAGCTGGTGAAGAATGGAATCAGAGACCTTCCGGATGGTCAGCTGATCAGACCACAAAGATCTTTCTTCTACTCCCCGGATCAGTTTATCCCACACTCCTCCCAGCATCTCCTCATCCGAAAGCGGAACATCTGATTCCACCATGGGGAACTGATAAAGGGAGCTCCAGATCCCATCCGTTCCCCGCCTGGTGAAGAGGGTCTCTCCGTTACATATAAATATATAGAAGTACATCCACTGCTCAACGGGCTTACGCTTGGGAATTTTTACCGGGAGCTGCTCCACCCGTCCGGTTCGCCGGGCTTCACAGGGATGGAACAATGGACAAGTTGAACAATCCGGTGAAAGAGGGACACACTGCTGGGCCCCGAATTCCATGATGGCCTGGTTGTGGTTGCCCGGATCATTTTTGTCCAGCAGCTCCTGGGCCAGGGATGCAATCCGCTTTATGCCGGCGGAACCATTGATGGGATCTTCCACCCCATAGAGTCTTGCGATCACCCTGGAAACATTTCCATCCACCACGGCCCTGGGTTCATCAAAACATATGGAAGCGATGGCCGATGCGGTGTATTTGCCCACTCCCTTAAGTTTGATCAAACCATCATAAGAGCGCGGCAATTGACCCTCCATCTTCTCCACCACATATTTTGCAGCCTGGTGCAGGTTCCGGGCACGGCTGTAATAACCCAGTCCTTGCCACAATTTCAGCACTTTATCTTCGCTGGCACGTGCCAATGAATTCACATCGGGAAACCGTTTGATAAAATCCAGGTAGTAATTCAATCCTTGATTGACACGTGTTTGTTGCAGGATCACTTCAGAGATCCATATCTTATAGGGATCCCTGGTATCTCGCCATGGAAGCTCCCTCTTATTTTTTTCATACCACGCCCGAATTATTCCATCAATTTTCATTACCTTCGCCGCCACTTATTTATAATTCACTTATATTAAGCACACTAAAATAAAATTTAATTCAATTCAATTTCATATTCACGCAAAAGTATTTATATTTGCATCACTATCACAAGGAACTAACGTAAATCATTGATAATTAAAGGTTTTTTAAAAATGACAAAAGCAGATATCGTAAACGAGATTTCCAAGAACACGGGAATAGAAAAGGTAACTGTCCAGAAAACTGTTGAAGCTTTTATGGAGACAGTTAAGGACTCACTTAGCAACAATAAAAATGTTTACCTGAGGGGTTTTGGAAGTTTTATCGTAAAGAAAAGGGCCAAGAAAACTGCCCGCAACATTTCCAAAAATACTACCATCATTATTCCCGAGCATTCAATTCCTGCTTTCAAGCCTGCTAAAACTTTTGTGAGCAAGGTGAAGACCAACGTGAAGTAAAGTTTGTTGACTATGCCAAGCGGAAAGAAAAGAAAAAGACATAAGATGGCTACCCACAAGCGCAAGAAGCGTTTGAGGAAGAACAGACACAAGAAGAGGAAATAGACATCTCATTTCTCTTTAAAGATCTAAACCTAAAGTTCCTTTATTGGTCTTTAGGTTTATTTCTGTTTAACATTGACGTATCTCGCTTGTAGCAGCGAGAATCGGGCTAGCGAGCTCGACGGAGTCAATAGATCGAATCTTAATAGGGTTGATGAAAAATCATCCTAAAAAGGGTTCAGCTTAATCTTCATAAATGCGGATATAGTGAGCAGTGAACTGGTAATCAATTCCACCAATGAAAAGGTTTCGATTGCACTACTTGAAGATGGTAAGCTCGTTGAATTAAATCAATCATCATTAAAGCAGCAGTTTTCGGTAGGAGACATCTACCTGGCAAGGGTCAAAAAGATCATGCCCGGGTTGAATGCTGCCTTCATTGATGTGGGTTACGAAAAGGATGCATTCCTTCACTACCTTGATCTGGGTCCACAGTTCAGTTCTCTGAACAAATACCTGGGACAGGCTACCTCCAGGAAGGGGAGGCCCATTCCCATCAGTAAGTTCAAGCGTCAACCCGACATCAATAAGCACGGTAAGATCAACGAGGTCCTCAAGCAGGGGCAGTATATCCTTGTGCAAATTGCCAAGGAACCTATTTCCACCAAGGGTCCCAGACTCAGTTCTGAGATATCGATCCCTGGAAGGAACATCGTATTAATCCCCTTTGCTGACAAGATATCTGTCTCTTCAAAAATATCATCACAGGAGGAGAAAGAGCGTCTTAAGAACCTGCTTCAGGCCATCAGACCACAAAATTTTGGCATCATCGTCCGTACAGTGGCCGAAGGAAAAAAGGTGGCTGAACTGGATGCAGAATTGCGTTCACTGGTGAAGAAGTGGGAGAAGTCATTCGAACAGTTGACCACCAAAAACCTGCCCAAGCTGGTCATCAGTGAACTGAGCCGGGAATCGGCTGTGGTGCGGGATCACCTGAATGGAAATTTCGACGGCATCCACATCAGTGATGAAGCGGTGTACGGCGAGATCAAAGATTATATCAGGGAGGTGGCTCCTGAAAAAGAGAAGATCGTTAAATTCTATTCGGGGAAAGAATCCATTTTTGACAAGCTTGGCATTGTGAAGCAGATCAAGGCTTCCTTTGGCAAGACCGTCTCCTTCAAACAGGGTGCCTACCTGATCATAGAGCACACCGAGGCGTTGCATGTGATCGATGTGAACAGCGGGAACCGTTCCAGGTCAGGGAGTGACCAGGAAACCAACGCTTTGGAGGTGAACCTCTCTGCAGCCGATGAGGTAGCCAGGCAGCTTCGACTGCGCGATATGGGTGGCATTATCGTGGTGGACTTCATCGATATGCACAAACATGAGCACAAACAGAGGTTGTTCGAAAGGATGAAGGAGGCCATGTCGGTGGATAAGACCAAACACAACATCCTGCCTTTGAGCAAATTCGGACTAATGCAGATCACCCGTCAGCGTGTACGTCCCGAAATGCATATCGAAACCGCAGAGAATTGCCCCACCTGTGCCGGTAGTGGTAAGGTACAACCCCCCATCCTCTTCCCGGAAATGGTCAAGCATGAAGTTTCGGTACTGATCGATGAGCACAAGCTATCAAAGGTTCAGATAAACCTGCACCCCTTTATTGCCACTTACCTTAAAAAAGGATTCAACTCCGAGGAGAAGAAGTGGAGAAAGGAATTGGGATGCAAGGTGAAGATTCAGCCGGCCGAATCACTCCATTTCATGGAATACAGGGTCTACAACGAGGATGGTGAAGAGCTTCAGAGAAAGCGTCGCTAAAACTATTTGACAGGATTCCCTCCCTGCTGTTGTAATTTTTCAAAAACTTTCCGACCAAATAACAAATAATATTTTAAACGGATGAATCGAATTATATCAATACTAGGCCTGGCCCTTTGGATGGTTGTTAATGGAAATGCCCAGGTAGCTGATCCTGTGAAGTGGACTTTCTCCCATGAAAAAACAGGGGAGATGGAAGTAGAGCTGATATTCAAGGCCACCATCGATTATCCCTGGCACCTCTATTCGGCCCATCTTCCCGAAGGGGGCCCCATTGCCACCAAACCGTGGTTCAATGAGTCTGATGCCTACACCCTGGTGGGTGAGATCGTGGAAGTAACCAAATCCAAAAAGAAATACGATGAAGGATTCCAGATGGAAGTGGGCACCATCTCGGGCAAGGCCGAACTGAGGCAAAAGGTAAAGCTGAACGCCCCCGGTACCCATACCATCACCGGTGAGATCGAATTCCAGACGTGCGACGATGTGACCTGTCTTCCTCCCAAAACAGATGAATTCTCATTTACCATTACTACGGGCGGCACCGGTGCGTCAGTCACTGCGGACCAGTCCGGAACGGAAACAGTTACTACGGGAGGCGCAAATGAGGAAGAAACTGCGGCTGGCCTGTCCGGTTTGATCCAGAAGGATGACCCGGGAGAT
>JBDLIX010000209.1:0-8052 GCA_039714655.1 Bacteroidota bacterium | reverse complement strand
AATTTTTCCCGTTCCATCATCGCCATTGCCATTTTTGGTATTGCCCTTGGACTCACTGTGATGATTGTGGCTGTGGCCATTGTTACCGGGTTCAAAAAGGAGATATCCAACAAGGTCACCGGATTTGGAGCCCATATCCAGATCCAGAACCTGGATTCCAACCTCTCCTTTGAAACCATGCCAGTTCCTGCCGGACTGGAAAGTGTTGAGCTGATTCAGGAGTTGGAAGGAGTCAAAAATGTCCAGCCATTTGCCATTAAAGCAGGTATTATTAAGACCGGAGATGAGATCCACGGCGCCGTATTGAAAGGGGTTGATGGTCATTATGACTGGGGCTTCATAGAGGAACACCTGACGGGTGGAGAGATTTTCAGGGTAAGTGATACTGTGCGTAGCAATCATGTGGTGATTTCGGAAAATACTGCCAACCTGCTGAAGCTGGGCGTGGGCGACAGGTTTACCATGTATTTTATTCAGGAACCACCCAGGGCCAGAACTTTTACCATACAGGGGATCTACAACACAAGTTTGGAAGAGTTTGACCGGCTCTATATCTATTCAGATATTAAACAGGTACAACGCCTGAACAACTGGCATGTGGGACAGGTGAGTGGATACGAAGTGCTGCTGGAAGAGATGGACGATCTACCGGAAATCGCCAAAGAGGTAAGAGATCGTGTGGCTTTTGATTTCCTGGAAGATGGTAGTCGTTTAAAGGTGGAGACTATCCAGGACAAGTATACCCAGATCTTTGACTGGTTAAACCTTCAGGACATGAATGTGGTGATCCTCATACTCCTGATGCTGATTGTAGCAGGATTCAACATGATTTCGGGGCTGTTGATCCTGATCCTCGAACGAACCAATATGATTGGCATCCTGAAAGCGCTGGGAACCACCAATGCATCGGTACGAAAAATCTTCCTCTACCAGTCAGGCTACCTTACCATTGTGGGATTGCTCTGGGGCAACCTGTTCGGACTGGCGATCTGCATGGCACAAAAATATCTGAACCTGGTACCACTGGATCCCAGCTCCTATTATCTGGACACGGTTCCCATCAACCTGAATATCCTCCACATCCTTTTGCTCAACCTGGGAACCATTGCCATCACCTTTCTTTTTCTCCTGCTCCCCTCCATGATCATCGCCAGGATCTCGCCCGATAAAAGCATCCGGTTTAACTAGCCCTTTGGATCTCATATTCAGTCCGATTTTGATTTTCTGTGTCTATCCATTACTTTAGTTGCTTCACTTAAATAGCCAGGGTGAAAAAAGCCTTTAAGAAAGAGCGTGTTATTAAGATCCTCATCCATCCATTCTTTATTGGATTGTTCGTCTCAGCCCTTATCCTGGGTATTACGATGCCCGAAATATCCAGGTACAAAGCTGTAGTAGAAGAGACTATTCATTACGGACAAAATACCCAGATCTTTTTTGATGACCTCGATAACGATAACCAGAGTGAGGAGATCAATGTGGACCAGTCAGAAGCATTACTGAAAGTGATGTTGTTCAGAGGGGCTCTGTTTATTGAACAATACAACCTTAAATCCCAACCCATTCCGGGAAAGTATTTTTTTGCAGGGGACTATAACCAGGATGGTTTTAAGGAACTTTTTTTCTTTACCAGGCACAATGATTCCATTCTGCTTTCAGTCATCGATCCCCTGGTAATGAATGATTTCCTGCTCAAAGACCGGCTGATCTTTTATCATGATACGGTACATTTTGAGCTTGACAGGCCAGAGGTAATATTTACAGCGCTCAGGGATTTTACAGGCGATGGCAACCGGGAGTTTGTTTTCTCAATTATCTCGGGATATAGTAAACAACCGCGGACCCTCTATTGTTATGATATAGTTTCAGATAAACTACTCAAATCCCCAAAAAGTGGTGCAAACATCACCTCCTGTCGTTTTGCTGATCTGGATTCGGATACAATACCCGAAATAATAGTTGCCACCAACGCAACGGGTAACTATGAGATGGAATATCCCTTCCGGGATTACAGCTCATGGCTCATGGTAATGAACCAGAAACTGGAGTTTCATTTCCCCCCTGTTGAATTCGCCGGGTATCCCTCCAGTTTGATTACCGCGCTGCAGCAACAGGGAGATTCAACCTACATAGTGGTGCTGCATGACTACTATGGACAAGAGAATCTGAAACCGGGTCTTTACCTGTATAATTCGGCCGGAACGCTTATTCGATCCCGGCCACTGGATTTGCTGGGGAGAAGTAACTACTATCTCTTTCAAGGATCCGGTGATCTGTACCAGGAGCTGTTCCTGGTGAATGAAAAGGAACACAAAGTATTCCGGATAAGTAGGGATCTTACTTTAGAAGCTGAGAAGAGATTGCCTGCCCTATTCAATGGGAGAGCCTGTGCAGAACTGGATGTGGATGGCGATGGAAAGAAAGAACCTCTGTTTCTGGGAGGAAAGTTTGGGACCCTGGTGGTATTCAGGCAAGATTTCAGTCATCCGTTAACCATAGACCTTGGTGAAGAGCAGTACCCTGAGCATCTGCTTACTTTAAACAGAGAGGGCAAAGTTCTACTGTTCCTGGGCTTCCGGAATAATGGGTATCTGGTTGAATACAGATCGAATCCGCTCTATTTTGCAAAATTTCCTTTCTCAATAGTTGTTTATCTCCTGATCTCATTCCTTATCTTGCTGATTTACCGGATACAACATTACCGGGCTGCCCAACAATATGAAACACAACGCAGAATCAGCGAGCTTCAAATCCTCAGCCTGAAGAACCAGATCGACCCACATTTTACGTTCAACATCCTGAACTCCATGGGTCATATGTTCACCAAAAGTGACCTGAAGGAGAAGGCATATGAAATTTTTGTGCAATACTCACGGCTATTAAGAAAAACAGTAGAAAACTCCCATAAGAGCGCCATTTCCCTGAGTGATGAACTGGAATTTGTCCGGTCCTATATTGAACTGGAACAGTTGAGAAGCGATCACTCCTTCAAATACACACTGGAGATGGATGAAAGAATTGACCTCAAAAGGAGCATACCCCGCATGCTGATACACACCTTTGTGGAAAATGCTATCAAGCACGGTATCAGGCAACGGGAACCAAAGAGTGAAGGCGAGCTTAAGATTAGTGCCACAAAGGCCCCCGACCACTATAAGATCACCATCCGGGACAATGGACCCGGATTGCATAACCTCCATGAATCAAGTGCTGTTAGTACCGGACGCGGATTGCATATCATCCATGAAATTACAGAGCTGTTTTACAAACTCACAGGCGTAAGGATCTCCTACGAAACAGCTCCCCATCAGATACTGGAAGATGATATGAAATGGACCCAGGTGCTTATTAATATTCCGATTTCTCAGTGAAACCCTTATGAAGGAATTGCTAAATCTGAACAGGTTGAAAGAGAGACTCCTGAATGATCTTCCTGGTGAGGAGGCTCAATTGCGAATGTCTCCCACATTCAGGGGTTCTTTCATCCATGCCGCTGAACCGGTCAAAGCGGCGGTTCTGGTACTGATGTATCCACGGAACGGCCAGATTTGCATTGTTTTTATGAAACGAAATGAATATGACGGGCCCCATAGTGCACAGGTCAGTTTTCCCGGGGGTGCCTGGGAACCTGCTGATGGTTCTCTTGAAATTACAGCCATCAGAGAGACCCGGGAAGAGCTGGGTATCAAGGGGAAAATTGAGGTACTCGGAACACTTACCGAACTTTTTATACCTGTGAGCAATTTTCTGGTAACCCCCTTCCTGGGATGGATGGACCGGGCCCCGGAGTTCTTTCCGGATCAATCCGAAGTCCAGTATATCATTGAGGCCCCGTTAAAGGATTTAGCGGACCCTGCAAACAGGGATTCGGAGAGGTTGTACCGTCACGGGCAATCCATTGAAGCACCCTTTTACAGGGTGGGCAAAGAGAAGATATGGGGAGCTACTGCGATGATGTTAAGTGAATATCTTCAATTGGCTTCCATGCTGCAATAACATCATTGTTCACAATGTTCTTGTAGTGTTCATACCGGTCGATCACCTCTTTCACGAAATTGAAGGTTTCAATTCCCCTGGCATACCCGTACTTCACAACCTGATCGGTGTAGTATTTCGGATCGGCCTTTTTTAAAAGCCATTGCTCCACACTCCCGTGCCAAATATTGGGATCCTCCTCATACCGTTCGGCCAATCTCCTGGCATCCTGAATGTGTCCATACCCGATGTTGTAGGATGCAAGCACAAACTTAATCCGTTCATCCGGATCTTCAATTTCATCCATAAATCTATCTTCCAGCCATTTAATAAAAGTGGCTCCGGCCCTGATATGTGCTCCTGGAGGAGATTCCCTGGTAATCCCATAATTTTTAGCTGTGTTTGGCATAAGCTGCATAAGACCATATGCACCAGCCCAGGATTCAGCTTCCGGATTGAACCTTGATTCCTGGTATATCATGGACGCCAATAACCTCCAATCCCATCCAATGCGTTCACTCTCCCTTTTAATGATCTCATCAAAATTTGAGATTTTCCCACTGCTCAGGGTATAGTATTCACTATGGATACTCCTGAAAGAGTGCCGGTTTTTAAAATATTTGTTGTAAAGAATAACATAGCGGCTGGTCTGCTTGTAATTGCTAAGCCAACCATCAATTTCCACCTTCAGGCTGTCTGACATAGGGTGGACGGCCCATGCTACGTTCTGTGGAAAAGAGATGGCCGTACCCACGTCCAGTTGCGGAAAGTACAATGCATTCACAATTCCAACATTCTCATCACAAATGGCATAATCGATCTCGCCCAGGGCCACCCGCTGTACCAGTTGTTCTGATTCCAGTTGTACCTCTTTGATCTCTATTCCCCCTCCAATCTCATTTGAAAGTGTACGAAGACGAACGGCATAAACCGATCCAGCCTGAACGAAAACTGTTGTCTTTGCAAGGTCGAGTTGATTCCGGATCAGGCTGGATTCCAATTGTTTCTGTCCCATATCCTCCCACCTTTGGGGTTTCAGTTGGACAAGTACCTGCCTGGTTTGAAGGAGAGGAACTGTAAAGTCAACCTTCTTCATCCTTTCAGATGTGACTGTCAGATTCATGGCAATCAGGTCAACATTACCTTCCGCAAGATCCAGAAAATTCTTCTCCAGATCATTGCACACATTCACCTCCAGCTGTAGATCCATATAGTTGGCAAGCTCCTGCAACATTTCGTATTGAAATCCCATTGGTTGTCCCCGGTAGATGAAATAACTGATGGAATTGAATTCAGTCACCACCCTCAGGATCCCCTTCTGATGAATCAGTTCCAGGTTGGAGATATGTTGTGGTTTTAGATTGTCAACATCCCTGAACCGTGACTCCCCTCCGCGTTTACATGAACCCAGAAAACCTGATAATGAAATAATTATTAGTGCAACTACAATCTTTAAACTGCCGATCTTCTGCATAGTGAATCGTTGAACAAAAATCTTAGTCATAAAATGTCCAAACCAGTCCAAACCGAAGAGTCCTCGGCTTCATAGGAACCCGGTAGGTGGTAAAATAATTGTTCCCCACAAAACCCACTCCATGCAACAGGTTATTATAGGAGACATAGATCCGGGTGCGCTGTACGCGGAACGCGAGGAACACATCCAGAAAAGGGTAACCTCCCACATCGTACTCATCCTGAAGATAGAAAACTCCCGTGGCTGGCATATAAGCGCTTGCCTTGTACTTTGTGGTATAGTAGAGATCAAATCCCAGATCTGTAATCAGTGCTCCTTTGAAAAGCGACTGATTCCAGTAATTGGAACTATAAATGGCTGCAAAGGGTAATCTGAGCACCTCTTTTGCGGTGGTGTACTGAATTAAAATTCTGTTGTCCGAATTCAATCCTGAAAGCTTAAAATGCTTGGAGAAGAAGCCCGAAAGAATCAACAGGTCATTGTCATATACCTGAGGCAAAGCATCTTGGTCCCAATAAATATAATTGCTTAAAAAAGCAGCTCCTGCCCGCACATCCAGTTCAAGTTCATCGCTTCTTATAAATGCTTCTCCTTTGATCCTGTATAAAGAGGGGAAATCATTCTCCCACTCAAAGAAAGATGAGGAGTAATGGTTCGTAAAATAATGGGGACGCCTGGATTCCAGACTTCCCCTGATCCCCAGATCTGCCTTCATCTTTAACTCCCTGGAAAATGTGGCATTCACCTGGAAATCATTTTGATAGTAACCCAGAAGGTAATACTTTCCGTCGATCACCCAATCCCAGATCCCGGTGGTGGGACCGGCCAGATGAAATCCCACGTAGACATCGTTAAAAACTTCTGATTCAAACCCGGTGGCTGAAGAATCCCTGTAGAGAGAATCCACTTCAAGGGGCAGGCTGCTGATGGTATCCACATGCGAGAAAACAGGCATCATTTGAGGAGAGAGAGAGCCAAAACGCCGGAGCTCATGCCCAATATATGCCCGCATTGAGATCTTATCATAATCGGGATCCCCAAGGATCAGCTGAAAGACATTGGATAGTTTATCTTCTGATACTGAATCCTTTGTGTCTCTTGTTTCATAATAGTAGTTGTCGTAAAAAGGTGACAGACTATCAGGATCTACCTTATCATAATAATCTTTTAAATGCCTGTCGAAATGGAGCTGGTGTGAAACCGACAGGGTCTTGCCGGTTGTGGTAGTAATACCCAGTGTATCGGTATTTGTCACACGTTCCACCAGGTTGTACTTCTGGGTCAGGAAAAGGGAGAGGTTGCGGTAATGTGACTTGGCATCGGTCAGGTTCACCGCATAATTCCACGGCTTCTCCTCAACCCCTTGCAGGAATCCATCCAGATCTTCCAGGCCACCATTGTCAAGTGCCTGAAAGTCATTATAATAGAAGGTTCCAAAAATGCTGTACTTATCCTTAGCATGGCTCCCAAAAAGTCCAACACGATTGGTCCTGGTCTCCTCATTCGGATATAACTCTTTGCCTGCCAATATATTAAACTCTATTCCGAAATTGGTGTATGGTGAGAAATTCTGGGTGTGCAATGCCTCGATATTCTCTTCACGCCACGCCACAAAAGGAATGGTTGAATAGGCCACCGAGGTGAAGGGTGTTTTGGTATTGAAGAAGGTGGTACGTTGGGGTGTTTTCAGGTAAGGTTCCCATCCCCTTCCAAATACAAATGCATCTGGTTCGGGCCGCAGGAAGTAATCCACATGATTCAGGGCATGACCCAGGATTCCAAGATATTCGTAACTAAATCCATGTTTGAATGCAGGATGGTAGTCACGTTGCAACTGGTGCAAGTTGGTATCAAGTGGGGTCTCTTCAAACCGCGTAAAATTGTGCATCAACTTCCAGGTATTGATATTCTTAGTAGTGTCAATTACCTGTCCGGTGGCAACCACCGGGAACACTAAAAGTAATAAGTATATGCAATATAATCTCCTCACCTGAAAAACAGAATGGAATACTAAATTAAGAAAGCAGGTTTGATTTACAGGTATTTCGACCAGATAGAAATTAACAAAGTTCCAACACAATACAAGCAAGCCAGGTTTTATTGTTCTCTTTGCTTAAATCCCTTGCTACGCAATGGATTGTAGGCAATTCGCCCAATAAATCTGGCATGAATAATGTTCTAAAAAACGGATACAAAAAAATCCCACCCGGAATCCGGATGGGATTAAATAAGATAGGCAACGACCTACTCTCCCACAATACGCAGTACCATCGGCGCAAATGGGCTTAACTTCTCTGTTCGGAATGGTAAGAGGTGGGTCCCCATTGCAATAGTCACCTAAAATCTTTATCCGCTTTCGCCGTGGCTACGGCGGATTTAATAAGATTAACATATCGGAAGAAGGATTTTTTAATTAACCTTCGAAAAAAGTTCACGGGCAATTAGTACTGCTCGGCTATGACATTACTGCCTTTACACCTGCAGCCTATCAACGTTATCGTCTATAACGGCCCTTAAGGGATATCTCATCTTGAGGCAGGCTTCGCGCTTAGATGCTTTCAGCGCTTATCCCTTCCAGACGTAGCTACCCTGCAATGCAGCTG
>JBDLIX010000208.1:0-8059 GCA_039714655.1 Bacteroidota bacterium | reverse complement strand
CCGAAAGGAATCTGATTAGCGAACCGGCCGGAGAAAGGGATTCCCCCTCTACCGGAGATTCATCCAGAGCCAGGCATAAACCGGGGAACAGGGTTTCGCGGTTTATTCAACCAAAGATCCCTTCTTGGTAGATCTTTAAAAGGTTGATTCGAAAGGCTGAAGAGCCAAAAAGAATCCTTCGGGGTTCCGCTAAGCTTTTCCACCCTGGCCTCGGACAGATCGTAAGACCTGGCCGTTGCAGGGGCCTTAAGGAGCCAGTCCCGGAAACAAAGCTCTCGAAGCTGAGTGAAAGGACGGTTGCAAGTCAATGTTCTACGGAACATGGGCCGAGAACCAGGGTTCACCTGTTCGTTACCCTTCGGGGTATGTCTCGTGAGCCGGCCATAATAACTGTAGCTCGGCACTGATTGGTGGCTATGGGTACCTTTCAGTGAAATGGGAGTAAACTTTACGGTTTACTCCCATTTTGTTTTGTGCCCGGGATGATCATCAATTAACGAGTCACTCCTTTATAGGTTTTATAGCTTGCACCACAAAGCCAAGAAGCAAGCCGACGATGCAGAATCCTATTGCCCATTGGACAAGGACTTCAGATATTCCCTGGATACTGGCAGGAATAATCACCCCAATGAGGCAGGCGAAAATAGAAAGATTCACACTGTGGCGGTTGATCTTCGGATAGATCCAGATAACCAGAACCAGGAAGCCCAGTGACATGGTTAACGATACGAAAAAGAATGTGGCATCCACAATATCTCGTAACCACAGGGACATTCCAACTCCCAGGATCATCAATGCAACCATACTGTACCGCATTGTTTTTCTCAGGTCTTCTTTTTTTGTAAGGCCGGTTTTTTCCAGGAAATCCTGGGTTACGGAGGATGCAGTGGTAAACATGTAAGTGTCGGCCGATGAGGAGACAGAGGAATAGATGATGACCACTGATAATCCCGCCAGTCCCATGGGTAACAACCTGCTGAATCCAACGATCAGGGAGGTATCTGCTTCGATGTCGGGAATGTCGGCCCGAATGACCAGTCCGATCAGGAGCAGAATAAATCCGATAATAATATAGAAAAACGATGACATGATGATACTTCGCCTGAAGTGCTTTTTATTCTCGATGGCATATACCCTTTGCCAGAGCTCCGGGGAGGCCATCGGAATAAAAAATCCAGCCAGGAAGAAGCTAATAATCTGTCCTGCAGGTATGCTGAAAAGATCCATGAAGGCAAGTCCGGGCCTGGTGCTGGTGGTAATCAAAAGATACATCATTAAGACAAACAGGAGGAAGATACCAACTGTCTGGATGATATCGGTTTTGACAACCGCATCGAACCCGCCAGCCATCAGGTAAAGGAGAATGATGGCCCCCACAAGGATCACTGAGAAATCATAACTGATGGGAGTATACTCTGAAACCAGTTTTCCACCGGCGGTGAAATTAAGGACCACCCAGCCAAACATGACTGTAATGGTGATGATGGTGGCCAGATACCCTGCAAATCTTCCTTTGAGGAAGAAAAAGAAGTCCGGCATGGTATAGAACTTCTCTTTATCGGCCAGTTTTTTCACTTTAAGGCCAAAGAAGTAGAACACAAACAATCCGAAGACCGATCCAATGAAATACCACAGGGCACCCATTCCATAAAGGTATACGAGTGCGGTATAAGTAAGCAGGATGGCGGCACCAATCCGGCTGGAGAAGATGGTGGTTGTAGCCTGAAGGGATTTGAGCTTTCGTCCCGAAATAAGGAACTCTTCCTTGCTCTGTTTTCTGCCAGTGAGTCCACCAACAATTAGGATAATAAGAAAATAACCTGCAATGATCAGGTAATCGGTCAAGGTCAGCATAGTGGTTAGTTTTAGTATACAAGTATGTAAATATATCAAAATCTTTATAATACGATTTTTCCGGATTGGATTCACTTGATGGCCAGGTCTGGTGGCTTGTTATCCTTTGTTGACCCCCCTAAGGATGTATTTGACCCGCAACAGGGAGTGAAAATTATCCAAATGGCAACCATTTATCAGTCAATAACGTGTAACAGACCTGCCAGCAACTGCTTCATACGGGTAAACGGACAAAAACTGCCTTGAATCGACAGTATAGCCCCAACAAAAGGCCATTGCTTGATATTATTAGATAAACAGTCTGTTTTCTGCTTTTTTAGATCAAAATTCTGTCTGAACGGAAGAAAAATATTAATCGTCAAACTAAATCTTAGTCTATGAAAAGAGTATTAAGCTTTCTGCTATTTATGGCGCTGGGTACCCTGACCCTCATGGGGCAGGCCCGGGAAGTTACCGGCACAGTGGTCGGCGCTGAGGACGGAGCACCATTACCCGGTGTTTCCGTCGCTGTAAAGGGGACCTCAATTGGGACCATTACAGATACTGATGGGTTTTATAAAATAAATGTACCACAGGATGTCCAGATACTGGTATTCAGTTTTGTGGGACTCCTGACCCAGGAAATTGACATTGGTGACAAGACGGTTATCGATGTCGTGATGGAGCAGGACCTGATGGAGCTGGATGAAGTGGTAGTAACAGCGCTGGGTATTTCCAGGGAAAAGAAAGCCCTGGGGTATTCGGTATCACAGATCAATGCCGAGGACATTGAACAAAATCCAGAGAATGATATTGGGCGCGTCCTCAGTGGTAAGGCGGCAGGTGTACGTGTAACGGCCACCAGTGGTGTATCCGGATCGGGCACCAATATTACCATTCGGGGCTATTCTTCCATTAAAGGAAACAACCAACCTCTCTTTATTGTGGATGGGGTAAGGTTTTCCGGAAGCACTAACTCGGGAACGGACAATGAGCAGGGTTTTCTGGAAGGGAATCAGGCCACATCCAGCCGCTTTCTGGATATTGATCCCAATAGTGTGGAGAGTATTACGGTGCTAAAGGGCCTTAGCGCCACCACCATTTACGGAGCAGAAGGAAGAAATGGTGTGATCATTATTACTACCAAAAACGGATCCGGGGCATCCGGAGAGACAGAGATATCAGTGAATCAGTCTGTTTTTCTGAACAAAGTAAACCTGCCAGTCTACCAGAACTCATACGGGAATGGCTGGATGCAACAGAACGGCTTCTTCTACAGCAACTGGGGAGCTGCCTTTACCGATCCTCCCACTACGGTGAACCATCCATACTCACGATTTGGCGAACCGGAACTGATCGCAGCATTCCCCGAATACCAGGATGGTGTCCAGTATGAATTGAAACCTTATGACAATGTCACGGAGTTTTTCAGGACCGGAATAGCTTCAAATACCTCGGTGAATATGCGGGGGGGCAATGAGAAATCGAGCTTCAGTGCCAATGTGAGTTATCTGGATGAAAAAGGGTTTCTTCCTGAAAATGATCTGCAGAAATTCAACGCTGGGATCGGGGGACGGACTCAGTTCACCGAAAGGCTCACGTTTTCCGGAACAATGAATTTTGTTAAGACTGATATGCGCACACCGCCCATCAGTTACGGAAGTGGAAGCGGTATTGGAGGCGGAAGCGGTATCTCAGTGTTTGCCGATGTACTCTATACCCCCAGATCCATTGACCTCATGGGACTTCCCTTTGAAAGTCCTATCGATCACCGCAGTGTATATTATCGGGCTGGCAATGATATCCAGAATCCCCTCTGGACCACCAAATACGCCAGTTCCATTGATAATGTGAACCGGGTGTATGGTACCGGGAACCTGGCCTATAAAATACTGGATAACCTGACACTATCTTATAAGTATGGTATCGACCACTTTGCGGAGCAGCAGGAGTACCGGCTAAACAGGGGTTCGGTCCAAAACGATAATTACATGAATGGCTTGTATCGAACCAGGAATATCATGAGCACCATCTGGGATCAGTCTGTGTTGCTGACACTGCAGCAGGAGTTGAGCGACCAGATCATGTTGGATGTTTTGCTGGGAGGAGCTTCAGTCAGGGAGCTCTATAATACTGATGGTATGGAGAGTGTTAATCAGCTGGTATTCGGACTGATGAACCATAAGAACTTCAGCGACCACAGTTCCATCAACAGCTTTAACCAGATTCCGCTTCAGACTCAGTCAGAGTCCAATACACTGGGAGCGTTCGGACAGGTGACCGCCAGTTACAGCAACTATCTGTTTCTGAATCTTTCTGCCAGGAATGACTGGTTCTCATCGCTGCAACCGGAGAACCGGAGCCAGTTTTATCCCAGCGCCAGTCTTTCTTTCATTCCTTCTCAGGTTTTTGAAGGACTGAAAACCGATGCCGGGTTTGACCTTTTGAAGTTTAGGGTAGGATATGGTACCTCTGCAGGATTCCCGCCGCTCTATGTGACACAAAGCATTCTGGCTGCCAATGCCAGGGCTTTCGTATCACAGGACGGCACTGTAATACCATCCAACGGTGTTCACTGGTTCCTGGGGAATCCTGATCTGCAACCCGAGTTACATGCCGAGGCTGAGCTGGGGATCGAGCTGGCCATGTTCGAGAACCGTATCGGGGCTGATATTACAGTTTACTCCAAGAGGACTACCAACCTGATCACCGAAGCGACCCTTGACCCCTCAACAGGCTATTCCCGCACCTATGTAAATATTGGGGAGATGACCAACCGCGGACTGGAGATGGAGTTGCACGTCACCCCGGTGAGGACCTCCAATTTCAGCTGGACCATCCAGGGGATCTTCACCAAATACGAGAGTGTCGTGGATGAACTGGGTGCGGGACTCGAAAGAGTACTGATCAATGGTTTTACTGATGAGGGTAACTATGCTATTGCCGGTCAGCCTTACGGTGTGATGTACGGGTATGCCATTGACCGTGATGCAGAAGGCAACTACAAGATTGACGGGAATGGTAATTTCCTGCAGTCGGATGAACCGCAGATAATCGGGAATCCCCATCCCGATTTTGAAACCAGCCTGATCAACCGCTTACGTTTCAAGGGAATTTCCTTCAATATGCAATGGGATTACAGACAGGGAGGCGATATCTTCTCCGAAACAGTGAACACCCTGATCGGAAGGGGTATTACGGAGGATACCAACTTTGACCGCCTGCAGAGCTTTGTCATGCCGGGGGTGAAAGATGACGGAACCCCAAACGATATCCAGATTCCTGCCACCGATGCCTACTTTAATAACTTTGGTTCACAGGCTCCAGCAGAGGTAAATGTGATAGACGGTACCACCGTCCGGTTAAGGGAGATATCACTGACCTATTCACTGCCAAAGAGCTGGCTGAATAAGACGCCATTTGGGACGATCGACATCTCCATTATGGGACAGAACCTCTGGTTCAAGGCGATCAACTTTCCCGAGTATATAAATTTCGACACCGATGTGCTTAGCCTGGGAGTGGGTAATGGCCTTGGATTTGATTATATCACCGGTCCGAGCTCAACCCGTTACGGTGCCAGTATAAAAGTTACATTCTAGATCTATAAATCATGAGAACAATGAAAAAGACAATTATATTAATTTCGGTCTCGGCTCTGCTGGGGCTGATCATAGGAGGGTGTGACTTCTTTAACCTCGATCTCACCGGGGACCCTGGTGAGCTGGTGCTGGAGAATGCCAACCCCGACTATGCCCTGAATGCCATGCAGGTGGACTTTAAGAATTTCCTGAACGATGATGAC
This sequence comes from Bacteroidota bacterium, assembly GCA_039714655.1. Taxonomy (GTDB): domain Bacteria; phylum Bacteroidota; class Bacteroidia; order Bacteroidales. The sequence continues at coordinate 2,421 of JBDLIX010000208.1, read as the reverse complement.
CCGGCCAACTGGAACGGGGTAAACAAATTCGGAATGGAAGTGGTACGCATGATGAATCCATGGGGCGGGACCTATGAGAACGCCTATAATCCAACGAATTTTGATGCTCTCTGGTCTTATGCTTATGAGGGATTGCTGATGGATGCCCATACCTTTCTCCCTGTTTATGAGGAGAAGGAGTGGTGGGTCCATGCCGGGATCACCAAGATCCTTATGGCCTATACCCTGGTAACCCTGGTTGATTTCTTCGGGGATGTTCCATGGTCCGAGTCCTTTGACGATACCAACTTTAATCCTGCAGCGGATGATGATGAGGCAGTCTACAATGTGGCCATCTCCAAGCTGGATGAAGCCATTGTTGACCTGGACAAGGATGCCCTGGCCACCCCTTCCAATGATCTCTTTTATGACGGGGATCCGGCTGCCTGGAAGCGGCTGGCCAAGACTCTTAAACTGAAGATCTACCTAAACCTGAGACTGGTGGATGCTTCCGGTGCCACAGCCATGATCAACAGCCTGATTTCCGATGGGGAGATGATCAGCGAATCCTCCCAGGATTGGATTTTCAATTACAGTCAGAATACGGATAACCCTGACAGCCGTCATCCCTACTTTACCTATAATTATCTGAACGGAGGGAATGACTATATGGCCAATTATTACATGTGGACCATGTATGGGGAGAAATCGGAGGACGATCCCAGGCTGCGATACTATTTCTACCGACAGGTGCTGGAGTCTTCGGAGGATTTCCAGGAGCTGCCGTGCTTCGGAACTGTAAGGCCCGCTCACTATCCGGATGGAATTCCCTGGTGCACCCTGGAAGAGGGATATTGGGGTCGTGACCACCTGGATGATGACGGGATCCCCCCCGATACCAGGAACAGGACCCTCTGGGGTGTCTACCCTGCCGGAGGAGAGTTTGACAGCGATATCGGTCTGCCCGGAAATGCTGCTTCTGGAATGATGGGAGCCGGTGCAGAGATGATTATGTTGGACAGCTATGTGAGTTTCATGCTGGCAGAAGCCGCCCTTACACTGGGTACTTCAGGAGATCCCAGGCAACTTCTGCTGGATGGGGTGCAATCATCCATTGAACATGTGCTGGCTTTCGGAGAGGAGATGGCTATACAGGATTTTATTCCCACACAGGAGGATATTGATGCTTACCTGGCAGAGGTGGGTACCCTGTATGATAATGCTGTTACCGATGAGGAAAAGCTGGAAGTGATTGTTAAGGAGTACTATATTGCCCTGTTTGGGAATGGTGTGGAATCCTATAACCTGGTTAAAAGGACCGCCATGCCATCCAATCTGCAGCCCGCCCTGCTGGCTGCGCCCGGCGATTTCCCAAGGACATTCAACTATCCGGCCAACTGTGTGAATGTGAACTCATCCATCAGTCAGAAACCTCATTCGGTGCAGGTATTCTGGGATACCAATCCGGCTGGAATTATTCAATAATTAAAACAGAATATATCATGAAACTATTCAGATATTTAACCATAATGATCCTGGGGGCAGTGTTATACTCCTGTCAGGAGCCTATGCTGGTTACTCCCGATGATGTAGAACGCGGGGTATATGTAACCTTTGACCCGGAGAACACCAATATCAATTCGGGCGATATTGCCGGAACTCCCATTACAGGGACATTTGATGTGCCGGCTGATAATGTTGCCAGTCATGCGATCAATGTGCAGCGTATTTACGACAGGGGTGAAAGTGAATCGGATTTCGTTCATGTTGAAACAATAACTGAATTTCCTTACGAATTCTCCATTGATGGGGACGAACTGGCAGCAATGTTTGGGATCCCTGTTGAGGAGACCTTCGGGAATTTCTACCAGTTTAGTTGTGAAGCCACAGGAACCAATGGTCAGGTGGCTTCCTGGGATAATCTCCACAATGATATCGTGGGGAGTCCAGAGCAACTTCAGGGGTTCAGGTTTCGGGCTGCTGTTGTTTGCCCCTCCGATCCGGAAGTGATTGTGGGAACTTATGATGCAGTGACCACTGCTCTTTTTCCGGGATTTGATCCGCTGGTAGATTTCGCATACACTGTAACGATCTCGACCACAGATGAAGAAGGTTTCTATGAGATATCCGACTTCTCCTTTGGCACCTATGATCATCTATACGGACCCTGGTATGGAGGAGGTGATTTGCCGGGAACAATACAGGATGTATGTGGCATATTCTTCTATACCAATACCCTGGATCCCTGGGCGGAGACTGTATCGGGTGATTTTACATTCAATGCTGACGGAACCATCACAGTAGAGTGCGTAACAACCTTTGGTGAAGAGTGGACGACCGTGATGACCAAACAGTAAAGTCGAAAGTTGAAAGTCAAAAGTAAAAAGGGGCCTTCTCCAATGGGAGGGCCCCTTTTCCATGATCAGGACACTGTTTTTGCCA
>JBDLIX010000207.1:0-8065 GCA_039714655.1 Bacteroidota bacterium | reverse complement strand
ATACTCCAGTGTATCGAGATGCACCCCGCTTATAACCTCCCGGGGCAGGGTGCCCTGAAGCAGGTCCTGAAGGTTTTCCTTAACAGAGAACAGGCTCTTAAAAAAGCTGTCATGGATATTGTGTAACATACAAAGGATTTACTCCTTTATGTCATGAACAAGCAAATATCGTCCATCCGGATTTAGATTTTTGTTGCTTTAGATGTCCCGATGGCGAAAACAGGAAATTTACAAGACCGTCGTCAAAGAGGATGGGTTTCGATATCTGACTAGAATTCGATTTCCCTGCCCATATAGAAATCCAGAATCTTGGTATAGAAAATCAATACATACTTGGAGGAGATCATGTCTGAGGTTGACGTATAGAGCTGATTACGGGCTTCCTGAAGCTCCAGTGCTGTACCTGTACCCACTTTAAAACGCTCATCTGCAAACCTGTATGCTTCATCACTGTTGGCAACTGCTTCCAGGGCCGCTGTATGGTTATCCATGGCAGCCATCGCCTCTGTATGGTACTGTTGGATTGATTGCTGCAGTTCCAATACCGCAATGCTGTATTGGTATTCAGCATCCTGTAGTTCAATTTTAGCTTTGTTGATGTTGGTCTGAGTCTGCCACCTGTTGAAAAACGGGATCTGCAAACCCATGGAGACCTGTCTGTACTGGTTATTTGAAATCTGATCATTCAGCGGATAATCCATGGTGGGATTATAAGGATCAGGATCCTCCGGATTAATAAGACCGTCACTATAGTTGGAATAATATAGTCCCCGGGCATAGAGTCTGGGCGATCGCTGTCCCTTCTGCATGGCAAGGTAACGTTCCTGGGTCTCAATGCCATATTCAGCACTCCTGATCTGGGGCAGATTGGCCAGGGAATAGATGAAAACTGAGTCCAGTTCAGGAATCTCTACATCGGAAGGATCGGGAAGAACCGGTTTCTCTATCTCAAAACCGGAGTTGTCCGTCAGATTCATAATGTGCATCAGGTTCAACCTGGCAATCTCCCTGGCATTGATGGACTGAGTAAGGGCCAGTTTTTCCGCCGAGAGTTGTGCATTTACTTCCAGAAGCTTGCCTTTCGGTTCATTACCCACTTCCACCAGCCGCATCATGCGATCCACCTGTTGCCGGGTAACCTCCACCTTATTCTCAGCCACATCCACCAGTTCCCGGTTTCTCAGCAGATCCAGATAGCCGGTCATCACACGAAGGGTGACATTGTCCTCCATGGCATCCAGGTTCTCTTTATTCATCATGAAATTGGCCTTGTTCATCTTCATATTGTTCAATCCCTGCAGACCATTGAAAAGGGTGAAATCGGTCTGGACCCCCAGGTCTCCCTGACTCACACTGGCGTTTTTCCATTCGTAGGTACCCCTGTCAAGCACGCGGCCCGATCCCAGCTGGTGTTCAACCTGTCCGTTCAGGTTGGGTAGCAGGTCCATTTTGCTCTGAAGCACATCCTGATCAGTGGATTGCAACATAAGTTCCTGGCGCTTGACTTCCAGGTTGTACTGAATGGCCTGATCAATGCATTGGTTCAGGCTCCATAATTTCTCAGACTGTCCCCATGCCAGGGAAACTAATCCAAAGAGTGCAACAATGGTAAAGATATTTTTATGCATGAGCATGAGATTAACGGTTATGCTTCAGGATCAGTTTATCATGGTCGGCGTAGTTCTGATAAGATGAGACGATCACCTTCTCGCCCGGTTCAAGACCACCCAGCACCTCGTAATATCGTGGATTCTGACGTCCGATACTGATATCGCGTTTGACAGCAAATTCTTCTGTTTTATCCAGTACAAAGACCCATTGTCCGCCGGTGGTCTGGTAAAACCCACCCTTGGTAAGCAACAGACCCTCCTTGGATTCTCCCAACTGTAACCTGATCCTGGAGGTCTGACCGATCCTGATCTGTTCAGGTACCTCATCGGTAAATACCATATCCACAGCAAAACGTCCATTCTGAACCTCCGGGTAGATCTTTGTGATAATACCTGTGTATGGGTTGCTTGCAAAATCACACTCTCCGGTAAGATTCCTTTGAATACGTGCGATATAATGCTCATCGATATCCACCCTTAGTTTATAAGAATCGAGTACATTGATGGTCCCTACCCGGTTCCCATAGGTGATTACCTCTCCTATCTCCGGATTGAGTGTGGCCAGCTCACCATCAATGGAAGCCTTAATGTTCAGGTTCTCCAGGCGTCTGCGAATGATCCGCATGCTCTCTTCCATGCTCTTTACAGACGATTCCAGTGAGCTAATCTGAATGGATCTGTAGATGGAATCATTCCGGTAGTTTTCAATAAGCAGTTCCGACAACTCTTTTGAAGTCTCATAGGCTTCCCTGGACTGGTCAAACTCTTCCCTGGAAATATGTGACTGTTCAAAAAGGATCTTATTGTTGTGATAAATTCGTTCGTTCTGAATCACCCTGGTATCCAGTTCAATGATCTGCTGCTTATAGTTGAGCTTGGTCTGGTCCATTTGCAGTCGGGCAGTACGCAACTCGTTGATGGCTCTGACTACCTGAGCCTGATTGTTTGTAATCTCAAGCAAAAGGTTGTCATTGCTCAGGCGAAGAATCACATCACCCTTTGTGACCATATTTCCCTCTTCGATGAGGATCTCTTCCACCCTTCCGCCTTCAACTGCATCCAGGTAAATGGTTGTGATGGGTTCCACTGTACCCTGTACCGTGATATAATCCTGGAACACATCCTGTTTTACCACTTCAATGGTGATACGTGAGACATCCAGGTTGTACTTGGAGCTTTTGTCTCCAAAAATGATGATCAGAAGCAGTGTAATCATCAGTGCACCGAATAAAAAGTACCAGATATTTTTCCGGGTCAATCCCCTTTTCTTTTCAAGTTTTCGATCCATTCCGTCCATTCCGTCCATATATATTGTTTTAATTACACCTTCATATTGCACCTATTATGCCAAAAGAAACAAAAATTTGATAATCACGACCTTAGATAACAAGCAGGGAGCAGGGTCCTGAAAAAAGTGTTCGATTTTGGGATCAATATGTACGAATTCGTACACTTCATCGAATAAAAACCTCTATATTTATAATAGAAATGATTGAATCTGAAGGATTTGAATCCTAAGGCACTCTTTTTGCATAAGATGGTTATCAACCGACACCAATCATCGAAAATGGAACAAAAAATTGGAAGAATCCTGGCAGTGGATGACAATGAAGACATTCTTTTTGCACTGAAACTATTGTTGCGTCCACATGTTGAGCTCATCGAAACCCTCACGGGTCCTGAACGCATTCCCGAAATGATGCAGAAACAGGACTGGGATGTGGTTTTGCTGGATATGAATTTCACAAAAGATGCCATCAGCGGACAAGAAGGGTTTGATGCACTATCCCAGATTCTCCAGATTGACCCACAGGCAGTAGTCGTATTTATCACAGCTTATGGGGATGCTGAAAAAGCGGTGAAGTCCATCAAAATGGGAGCAACTGATTTTATCCTGAAACCGTGGCAGAATGAAAAGATCCTGGCCACCATCAATTCGGCCATCAGTCTGCGCCGCACTCGAACAGAAGCAAAAAACCTGAAACTGAAGCAGCAGGAGATCAGCGCCGTGTTGGACCAGCCCTATACCGATTTCATTGGGCAATCACCTGAGATGTACGAAGTATTCAACACCATTAAAAAAGTAGCAGCCACCGATGCCAACGTATTGATCCTGGGGGAAAACGGAACCGGGAAGGAGCTGGTGGCAAGAGCCCTCTACCGGAATTCCATCCGGAAAGACGAGGTGTTCATCAGTGTTGACCTGGGATCCATTCCTGAAACCCTGTTCGAAAGTGAACTTTTCGGTCACGAAAAAGGAGCCTTTACAGATGCGCATAAAATGAAACAGGGGCGGTTTGAGATCGCTTCTTCCGGAACTCTTTTCCTGGACGAGATCGGCAATCTTACCTATCCCCTTCAATCTAAGCTCCTGACAGTACTGGAACGCAGAGAGATTACAAGGGTGGGTTCCACCAAACCCATTTCCATTGATGTTCGCATGATTTGCGCCACCAACAATAACATCCACCAGGATGTGGCCGATGGTGTATTCCGTCAGGACTTGCTCTACAGAATTAATACTGTTGAGATCCCTCTGCCGGCACTGCGTGACAGAACCGGTGATGTTCCACTGCTGGCCGACCATTTTCTGAAGATCTATAGCCGGAAGTACCGGAAATCCATACGTAACATCCAATCCTCTGCCATTAAAAAACTGAACCAGTACAGCTGGCCGGGAAATGTCAGGGAACTGCAACACGCCATCGAAAGGGCTGTAATCATGTGCGATGGAACCAGTCTTAGTCCAGATGATTTCATCTTATCCTCGGGAGTGAAAAGCAGTGGCGGACTGGAATTGGACTCTTACAACCTTGAGGAGATCGAAAAGACAATCATCGAAAAAGTACTAAAAACAAACCAGGGTAATGTGACCCAGGCAGCCACCCAGCTTGGACTGACCCGTACGTCACTTTACAGAAGGATGGAAAAACATGGTCTTTAAGCAATTTCGCTTTAATATTGTACTGAGGGTACTTTTGATCACTTCCACGTGCCTTGCCCTGTTCATCACCCTGAACAGCTCCTTCACCTTTACGCCCATACTGGTAACCGGACTCATCATCTATCAGGTTTGGTCCCTGATAAGGTATGTTGACCGCACCAACAGGGAGCTGGCCAGTTTTCTGGAATCCATTCGTTACTCCGAATTCACCCGATCCTTCAAGATAAGTGACAGCAGTTCATCTTTTAATGAGCTCAATACAGCCTTTAATGATGTGATGAAGGATTTCCAGCAGGTCAGATCGGAGCGGGAGGAGCACTTTCATTACCTGCAGAACATCGTTCAAAACATCGACGTAAGTATCCTGGCTTATCAGAGGGATGGGACCGTAGAGATGATCAATCCGGCAGCTAAAAAACTATTTCAGGTCAATACATTAAGGGATATTAATAAATTGAGATCCCTCAGTGACAAATTGGCCGATACACTACTTGCCATTCATCCGGGCGAAAACAGACTGGTGAAGGTTCAGGACGAAGAAGATATTCTGCAACTGGCCATCTATGCTACCGAATTCAAGGTAAAGGATAAGGTGATTCTTTTGAGTACCATTAAAAATATCCAGAATGTACTGGAAGAACAGGAGACTGCAGCCTGGCAGAAGTTGATCAGGGTACTCACCCACGAGATTATGAACTCCATCGCCCCCATCTCCTCCCTCTCCTCCACCGTTGAATCCATGGTCAAACCCTACGCCACAGGCGAAAAAAGTGCACCTGAAATCGAACTTGAGACGGTCAAGGAGATTCAGGGTGCCCTGCAGACCATCAACAAACGGAGTACAGGCTTGATGACCTTTGTGGAGACTTACCGGAGTCTGACCAAAATTCCGGAACCCAATTTTGCTCAGGTGAAAATGAATGATCTTATGCAGAATGTGCATACCCTGATGAAAAAAGAGGTTCAGCAGAAGAGCATTCAGCTATCCATCTCCATTGAATCCGATACCATTGAGGTACAAATAGATGAACAGATGATCGAGCAGGTCATTATCAACATGGTCAAGAATTCGGTCCAGGCCCTCGAGGGTTCTAAAAAGGGTTTGATCCATATCAGGGGATTTTACAACAAAAGAGGAAGACCCACCATCCAGGTCATTGACAACGGACAGGGGATCCTGAACGATGTGATTGATAAAATATTTATTCCCTTCTTCACCACCAAACGAAGTGGATCGGGTATCGGCCTGAGTCTCTCCCGGCAAATACTAAGGCTGCATGGGGGTACCATCACTGCCCAGTCGATCCCCAATAAAGAGACCATATTCACAATGACCTTCTGAGGGAAATTCTGTATCTTGTTTTCGAGAAGTACAATGTTCCCATGAAAAAACTCATAAGTCAGATCGCATTAATCATGCTGGTAGTCCATGCAAATGCGCAGTTAAAGACCTACCTGACCCTGGAAGCCGGTCCCCAGTGGAGCCTGGTCAAAGTGGCAGATCAGGGTGGATACTTCCAATCCGCCAACGTAAAAAGCTCCATGGCCGGAATCACTCTAGGTCAAGAGATTATGCCAAATCTTTCGCTCGTTACCGGGATTTATTACCAACCATACATGGATGGAATCAATATGATAGATGACCGTCCACAGCAATCAAGGTGGGCAACCTATACCGCCTTTCTGATTCCCCTGAGGGCAGAATACCGGGTCCAGTTTTCCGAATTTCCGGTTAGTTTGACTCCCAGGCTGGGATACATATACGGTATGATCTCTCAACCCGAAACCGGTTATCAAGCCTCCGGGATTCTTTCGGCCCCCGACGGAACAGCACTGGGATATGACCTGACCCATGATTATGAGTCGGTCAGTTTGCATATGTTGGAAACGGGGATCGGTTTAAATCTCAGGTTCTTCGGAATCTGGCAGGCATCGCTCAACCTCTCTTACCTGACAGGATTTACCGAACCTGCGTCCACTTCGGTCGCCTATTCCGGCATGGGTGTACCTGTGAGTTCAGCCACCTATACCACCAGGGGAAATACCCTCTATAGCTCCCTTGCATTCAGTGTCCCGGTGAGCAATATATGGCAGAACAAGGATTACCGGATCCGCTCCAGAATCGAAAATTCGGCCTATGCAGGAAAGCCCACCGAAAAAAAGGGAGAGGTTTATGCAGGAGGTGAAGTGGGGTCACTCTGGCGCCAGTTCAACATCACCAATCCTGCCATCGGAGCCCGACCCATGACCGACCGTGGTATTTTCCGGTATGCCAACCTGCATGCCGGTGGCTATGTTGGATATATGTTCAGCGAAGAACTGGGAATCGATCTGGGGGTCAATTACCAGCGGTCCAGTACTTTCTATGCACTCTCGTACGATCACGAGGTGGACTTTGTAATGAATGCCCCGGCCCCCCTCTTCCTTGAGGTTCCTGTAAGGGTCAGGTATTTTTACGATCTATATAAGAAAAGGCTTTATTATGTGGTGTATGGCGGGGCCTCTCTGCTCACCCATTTCAATTTGGGAAACTATGCCCAGGGAGGAGGTTCCTTCACTTACAACTCCCCTGTATCAGGAGCGCCGCTTCCAGCTTCTACCTCATACAATGCTTCAAGACCCTCAAGATTCAGGCCGGCCATGCGCATTGGAACAGGGATTGAATATTTACTACCTACAAATTTCCCCCTGATTGCCACCTTATATCTCAATTATATGCACGGATTCATTTCAGCCGATGAGATCCGGATTAGCAATACCCTGCCGGAGACTCCTTCCGAAAGTGTGGTTAGCTATAACGGGAGTGGATGGAGCCTGGATGTGGGAATTAAGATCCCCTTCAGATTTGATGGAGGAGGCGTTTGTGGCAAGCGTCCTGAAAGATAAGGGCACCTCTAAAAACTAGTTTTGTGATGAGAACTAGCGAAAAAGGAGATAGCAAGGCAGAAGGCAAAATATTCCGCAATCGTAGCCGTAGCTACGGTGAGGAAAGATTTAGCCTTATAACGAAGCTATTTCATTTTGTAGCCGTTCGTAATAGAAAGTGGTTTTTAGAGGTGCCCAAAATAGAGACCGTGAGTGGAATCCTGGTCATACGGATCTGCCTGATCACTTTTTTTGCAGGAACTCCGGGCATAGAAGCAATGACCCAGGATAGAGCCCACCATGTGATCGATTTTGTGGACCTTCCAACAGACCTGGTTGGGAAAGACCCCGACAGGGATAGCGCCTGGTACATTGAATTCCGGGAAACCTGGAACATCCATCCTGACAGATCCATCATTTCGAAGTCTGTTGTAAAATATTTTCCCCGGGACCGCAATGCTCCTCTGGTTTCTGCCGATACGCTTCAACAGAGGCTCGCAACGTTGATCCGCCAACAACCTGAATCAAAGGGAACCGTGCAACTCAGAAACATCTCCTACGAATTCATGCTCCTTGATCCTCATATCAGGGAATCCGGAAACAAGGCCTTTCCGGAACCCGATTCCATGGACTCCTGGACCAGGAG
>JBDLIX010000206.1:0-8160 GCA_039714655.1 Bacteroidota bacterium | reverse complement strand
TTTGATCCAGGAAAATGATTGGGGCATGGGTGCGATTATGAATGCCTGGAGGTTGTTGCTGGTTGGAGCGGCTAAGGGACCAGGTCTTTTTGACCTGGCTCTGTTTCTGGGTAAGGAGGAGGTAATCGCCAGGATAAAAAATGGCATAGAACAGATCGAAAGGTAATTTCAAAAATCAGGAATCATGCAAGAGGTAAATAAGATCTTTATCAATATTCATGGACACAGACATGCAAACAACATCCAGGAGTGGGTGATGATGAACCTGATGGCAAAAGACTATCCTCCTGAGGATATTGAAAGCGGTTATTACTCAGTGGGTTTGCATCCTTACAATGTGGGCAAGGTGGATGATGAGGACACACTCAGCAAAGTGAAGCTAGCCACAGAAAATCCCAATATTTTTGCAATCGGAGAGATTGGTTTGGATAAATCCATTGAGGCACCCCTCGAACATCAGATGCGTGTTTTTGAATCTCAGGTTGAAATAGCCGAGTTTGCAGATCTGCCGGTGATCCTTCATGTGGTAAAGGCCTTTAATGAATTGGTTGAATTCATGAAGGTGTATAAGCCCGTGGTTCCCATGATCATTCACGGTTATAATGGCAGCGCGCAGATGGCCGAAACCCTTTTAAATTCAGGGTTCCTTTTATCCTTTGGAGAGGCCATCGCAAAAGAACACTCCAAAATAGTCGAGTCACTGTTAACGGTCCCGGTTGAAAAGATGTTCTTAGAGACCGATGAAGGGGATTTGGATATCAGAGAAATCTATCATTTCGCCGCTGAAGTGAAGGGGATCTCCATAGATCACCTGCGGGTTCAGATCTATGAGAATGCAAAGACCCACCTTACCAGGTTCGCAGACCTCTTTTGACTTCCTTTTAATGAAAAGTTCAAGTCCGCACCCTGACTGGCAGGAGCGCTCCATGCAGCTGCTCGGTAAGGAGAAGGTCTCCTTACTTCAGGCCACCAATGTACTGGTGGTGGGTATGGGAGGCGTTGGTGCTATGACCGCTGAAATGATTTGCAGAAGCGGAGTGGGTAGCATGACCATCGTTGATGGAGATATTATACAGCCAGGAAACCTGAACCGGCAGATCCCGGCCACCCATAGTACGTTGAACAGATCGAAGGTGGAGGTGATGGGAGAGCGGTTAAGGGACATTAATCCCGGATTGAAACTGACCACACTTAAAGAATTCATCAGGGAAGATAGGATTCCTGAGATTCTGGAAGAGCCCTTTGACTATGTGGTGGATGCCATAGATACCCTCACACCAAAAATCTACCTGATCTACCATGCTGTAAAAAAAGGTCTCAGGCTCACCAGCTCCATGGGCTCGGGCGGGAAACTGGATCCATCCCAGGTAAAAGTAGCTGACTTTGGAGAGACCTATAACTGCAGGCTCTCCTACATACTGCGAAAGAAACTCCGAAAAATGGATGTACATGGGGGATTTCAAGTGGTATTCTCTGCCGAACAGGTGCCCAGGGAAACGGTCTTGCAGGTGGAAGGAGAGCCCAATAAAAAATCGACAGTGGGGACAAGCTCTTTTATCCCGGCTGTTTTTGGTTGTATGCTGGCTTCCATTGTAGTCAGGGATCTGGTGGCTAAGCCCGGTGAATAGTTGATAAAAGCTGGTTTTTGCCGGTTTTGTGCAACCCTAATTACTATTTCTCCGTTAAACAACTAGAAAAAGTTCAATCTTAAACCGAATGATTATGAAAAAGCTGATTTTAGTTCTGGTAGCATCACTGTTTATGTTTACGATGGCGGATGCCCAGATGTTCAAATACGGGATCAAAGCCGGTGTTGGTTTTTCCTCTCTGAAGATGGAAGATATTACAGGGATCAGTGATGGAGCTGATGTTTACAGCCTTGTTACAGGTGATGGAGTAATGGGTTATCACGTGGGTGTGCAAACCCGCATAAAAGTTGCCATGCTTATCATTCAACCCGAATTGTACTTCAATGCCGGAGGTGGTAGCCTGGAGCAGGTGGTTGATAACGGAGCCACAGAGGTGCTGAATGTGAAATACAGCAGAATTGATGTGCCACTATTGGTGGGTGTGAAGCTGGGTCCTGCAAGAATCAATGCCGGACCTGTGGGTTCATTTGTATTGGGTGAGACCACTGATCTGGATCAGATTCAAGACGACTATACACTTTTTACCAACGCTATGACCTGGGGATTCCAGGCCGGGCTCGGCATCGATATAAGTAAAATATCCATTGATGCCAGGTATGAAGGGTCACTGAGTCAGTTGGGAGAAACCCTTAGCATCGGCGGAAACGATTTTGCTTTGGATGCCCGGCCCAGTCAGTGGATCATTTCACTGGGTGTCTGGTTCTAGAGACCAAAAGATAACGTTGATCACGATGATTAAAGGGGCTGCCTGTCAGGTGGCCCCTTTGTCAATTAAAGGATCCATTTTTTTTCATGTGTGCTATAATCCAGCACCCGGATGTTCAGGTGATTTCCCAAACGAAGTGCCTCCGTGGTCATATTCTCAAGGGAGCCTCTGCATATGTTGATATACCGCTCATCCCCTTCCACAACCAGGTTGACCTTATAGGACTTCGCCCCCATTTTATCCTCGGGAAGCACTATGGCTGAAGGACCACTTCGACGACTACTTAGATTGATGCGCACAATCGTTACATAGGAGGGAGTCGACATGGGTTGCCATTGCCCGATCCTCAGCCAGAGAAAACGGTCATATTTTATAAATATCCTTTTTCCCGGATCAATTTTGATGCCCTGGTATGAAAATGAAAGCAGAACTCCCAGCACCAGCGAGATGGATGCTCCAATGAATTCTGAATAGACAAGGAAAATAAAAGCCAACAATGCCAACACCAGGCAAAAAACCCTGAAATAATATTTCTCATAGATGTAGATTGCAGGAGCCATCGGTGGTGACAAGTTAAGAAACTTTGGATTATATTTGATAAGCACTGTGTGTGACAAAGGGTGACAGGGAGTGACTAAATAATGTGATATGAGAAAGATAGTAGTGATTTGCCTGTGGATATGGACCGTGGGTTTGATGGCACAGGAACCTGTTGAATTGATTACCTACAACATACGAATGAATACTTCGGGTGATGGGGAGCATGCCTGGCCTCACAGGAAACAGGATGTTGTGGCACTGTTCAAGTTCCACAGGGCGGCCATATTCTGCGTACAGGAAGCACTGCCCGAACAGATGGACGATCTTGCGAGGGCTTTCCCCGGTTACACCTATGAAGGAGTTGGAAGGGATGATGGGAACCGGAAAGGGGAATTTTCGGCAATTTTTTACAATCATTCCCGGTTTACGAAGCTGGATGGAGGCACTTTCTGGCTGTCTGAGACTCCGGACCAATGTAGTTTTGGATGGGATGCCGTATGCCGCAGGGTCTGCTCCTGGGTGAAGTTGAAAGAGAACGCTTCGGGTCATATGATGTATGTATTCAATACCCATTTTGACCATGTGGGAGAGGTTGCACGAAAAGAGTCAGCCAGCCTGATCTTAAAAAGAATTGGGGAGATTTCCGGGGGTAACAATCCAGTGGTACTGTGTGGTGATTTTAACCTGGACCCCACATCGGCTCCCATCGCATTGATCCGCGAAAAACTTCATGATTCCTTTGAAATATCTGTACAACCACCCTATGGTTCCGTGGCTACTTTTCATGGGTTTACCTATGATGACCCTCCGGGGAAAAGAATTGATTATGTGTTTGTTTCGGAGGGAATCAAGGTGCAGAGGTATGGAGGGATGACCGACTCGAGGGACCGAACCTTCTTTTCAGATCACCTGCCAGTACTTGTTACACTGGAATTGTAACCTGATTTCAGGTAATTGCTAATTTTGTCCGGATGAAACTCCTTCGAAACGCTTATTATGCTCTTCCCCCGGTGGCACGAAGAATATCCCGGAGGGTATTTTATTTTCCCGTTGACCTGTACGAATCTGTCACCGGTACCCGGGGGCCAATGATCCCACCCAAAGGAAAGATCTTTATTGGAAGTGGGGATTTTGTCAGGACAGGAGAAACGATCATGGATCAATTGGTAACCCTGGGAGGATTAGAACAGCAACACAGGGTGCTGGATGTGGGTTGTGGATTAGGCAGGATTGCGGTGCCTCTTACCGCCTACCTGGGAAATGAAGGTTCCTACGAGGGATTTGATATTGTGAAATCGGCCATCAGCTGGTGTCAAAAGAGGATTAGCAGCCGTTATCCAAACTTTCAGTTTACACACATCGATTTGAAAAATGATCTTTATAATCTTCGCACCAACGACGAAGCAAAAGATTTTGTGTTTCCTTATTCCGATGCTGAGTTTGACATGGTATTCCTCACTTCTGTTTTCACACACATGGTGCTGGCCGATGTTGAGAATTATTTGGAGCAGATCAACAGGGTACTGAAACCTGGTGGGGTTTGTTTTGCCACATTTTTCATTATGAACCCCGAAGCGCAAGACTTCATGCAGCAATCAGGCAAGGAGATGTTCCAAACAGAGCTTGATCATCACTACCTGTTCCATGCGAAGGTGAAAGAGGCCAATGTGGCTTATGATGAAGCATATCTGTCGGAACAGATGACCGGATCAAAAGGATTAAAACTGGAGCAGGTCCACTATGGATTTTGGTCGGGCAGGCCGAAAACATCATGGAATAACTTCCAGGATATCTGTGTTTTCCGCAAATTACCTGCTCATCGTGATACCGACTGACTTGATGGGGCCACCCATGGGAGGGTGCATTTTTCGTACCCTGATGGTGGCTTTCTCAATTCCTTCCATTTCACTGTATAAAGCATCGAGTATGCGCTTGGCAATATTCTCCAGCAGGTTGGACTTCTTCCGGCGCATCTCCTTTTTTATCAACTGGTAAGCCATTTGGTAGTTCACGGCGTCATCCAGCTTGTCGGACCCGGCTGGCACCTGAAGGTTTGATTCGATCTCCAGGTCCACCAGGAACCGGTTTCCTACAATTTGCTCTTCCTGGTAATGTCCATGGAAAGCGTAGAACTCCATCTCTTCAATAACTATTTTACCCATATGCGGATGCGTTTGATGAATGTTTAAATCCCACTGCAAATTTATTAATTTTGTGACGCTTTAAACAGATGAAAGATGACAGATCATAAAGGAGAACCCAACGAAAAGAGAAGCCTGAACTTTATTGAGGCCATTGTGGAAGAAGATTTGAGGCAGGGAAGAGACGATGGAAAGGTACATACAAGGTTTCCTCCCGAACCAAATGGGTATTTACATATTGGGCACGCCAAGGCCATCTGTCTTGTTTTTGGCATTGCGGAGAATTATGGAGGAAAGTGTAACCTCCGGTTTGATGATACCAATCCCACAAAAGAGGAGGTGGAGTATGTGGACTCCATTAAAAAGGACATCAAATGGCTTGGATTTGACTGGGAGGAGAGGGAGTACTATACATCTGACTATTTTGGACAATTGTATGACTTTGCTGTAGATTTAATCCGAAGGGGACTGGCATATGTAGACGATCAATCCTCTGAAGAGATGGCCAGTCAGAAAGGAACCCCCACCGAGCCTGGGACGCATAGTCCGTTCCGGGAACGTTCGGCGGAAGAGAACCTGAACCTCTTTCAACGAATGAATACCGGTGAATTTCCTGAAGGATCCAGGGTGTTGAGGGCAAAGATAGACATGGCCGCTTCCAACATGCACATGCGCGATCCTGTAATTTACCGCATCCTGTTTCATCCACACCACCGCACCGGTGATGCCTGGAAAGTATACCCCATGTATGATTTTGCACACGGTCAGTCAGACTACTTCGAGGGGGTGACCCACTCATTGTGTACCCTTGAATTTGAGGTGCACCGGCCGCTCTATGATTGGCTGGTCGAACAGTTGATGACCGGTACATACAGGCCCAGGCAAACCGAATTTAACCGGTTGAACCTGAGCTACACAGTACTTAGTAAGCGGCTTTTGCTTGAACTGGTCGAAAAAGGATTTGTGAAAGGCTGGGATGACCCCAGGATGCCAACCCTGACAGGATTGCGAAGAAGAGGCTATACTCCGGAATCGATCAGGAATTTTAACGACAGCATCGGGTACACCAAGGTGATGGCTAACAATGATGTGGGTCTGCTTGAGTACGCGATCCGGGAAGACCTCAACAAAAAGGCTCCCCGGGTGATGGCAGTACTCAATCCTTTGAAGTTGATCATTACCAATTATCCCGAGGATATGACCGGGGAGATGGAGACCATCAACAACCCGGAAGATGAGTCCATGGGCAACCGTACCATTCCTTTCTCCAGGGAGATCTATATTGAGAAGGAAGATTTCATGGAAGAGCCTCCAAAGAAATTCTTCAGACTGGGTCCGGGCAGGGAGGTGAGGTTGAAATCGGCTTACATCATTAAATGTGAGGATTACAAGAAAGATGAGAATGGCAATGTGGTGGAGGTGTATTGTACCTACGATGAAGCCACCCGCAGCGGTGGACCCGAGGCTGGCCGAAAAGTGAAAGGAACTCTTCACTGGGTATCGGCAAAACATGCTGTTGAGGCGGAAGTAAGGTTGTATGACAGGTTGTTCAGTGATCCCGAACCGGCCGGTCACAAAGATAAAAACCCCATCGATTTTCTCAATTCAGATTCCCTGAAGGTAATTACCGGGTATGTTGAGCCTTCGTTAAAGGATGCTAAAATACTGGAGCATTTCCAGTTTCAGCGTCTTGGTTATTTCAATGTGGACCCCGATACAACTCCCGGACATTTGGTTTTTAACAGGACCGTTCCTTTACGGGACAACTGGGCCAGGAAGAAGTAACAGTTTTCCCTACAGCCAGAGGAGAAGAAAAATCCCGCCGAAGCGGGATTGAAATTATGACTTGTGATTGTAGAGGTGTACGTCCTGTTGTGGGAATGGAATTGAAATCCCTGCCGCATCATACTCTTTTTTCACCACTTCGGTTATATCGAAAAAGAGTCCCCAATAGTCCTCTGACTTTACCCAGACCCTGAGCTTGAGATTTACAGAGCTGTCGGCCAGCGCTTCTACCATCACCTCTGGATGATTATCATCTTTGAGCACGCGGTCATCGTTCTGGGCAACCTTAAGAAGGATATCTTTGGCTTTATCAATATCATCTCCATACCCAATTCCAAATGCAAAATCGATTCTTCGGGTCGGCATGGCTGAGAAATTGGTAATCGGTCCAGTGGCAAGTGGAGAATTGGGGATGATCACCTTTCGGTTGTCAGGAGTTGAAAGTACTGTAGTGAATATCTGGATCTCTTTAACTACACCCATAAATCCCTGGGCTTCAATAAAATGCCCGACCTCATAAGGTTTGAACAGAAGGATCATAACACCTCCAGCAAAGTTCTGGAGCGTGCCCTGAAGGGCCAGACCAACGGCCAGACCTGCAGCACCCAGTATTGCAATAAAGGAGGTCATCTGAATACCCACCATTCCCATCACACTGATGATGAGCATGGCTTTCAGAATGATGTTCATTAAGGATCTGAGAAAGGGGATCAGCGATTCATTCACATTCTTCCTTTTCATCATCTTAACTGCTCCTTTTGTGAGCCATTTGATCACAATCAGACCAATAATAAGAACGACCAGGGCCATAATGAATTTCATTCCATAGGCAACAACCAGGGCATAAATTCTTTCTAATACTTCTTGAAAATTTTCCATTTGATTTTAATTAGTGTTTAACTCGATAACCATTATGAAGCTATATTGTTGATTGAATTTAGTTATTTTTAATCATTATTCAATAGCTAAAGCCAAGTCGGTCCAATCCATTTTGTACTTCGGTTGCGGACATAAAACGTTCCCCAACAAGCTTGTTCGATAGTTCTCTATCATGATGATGATAGGTCCCTGATTGATGGCCAGATAAGAATCAGCCCACCAATTCTCCGCAAGGTTGAAAGCATCATGAAATCCATAAGTTCCCCTCATTCTCCATCACAGTGTAATTCCCTTTGATAGACTCGGGTGGCTCTTGATACAGAGGTAGAAAACTTTTCATGTGCACACCAAAAATTTTACTAATTTTGCAGCGACAAGCAAAAGATCCGGTCGGTTTGCCGAGTGGCTAGGCGCTGGTCTGCAAAACCAGTTACAGCGGTTCGAATCCGCTACCGACCTC
>JBDLIX010000205.1:0-8311 GCA_039714655.1 Bacteroidota bacterium | reverse complement strand
ATCCGCCTTGGGCAAACCTTCGCTGGGGATGGCTTTCATGGTGAATCCGCTTTCCTGAAGGAACTCTAACGTACCCGGAAGGGCGTAATAAAGGTTGTCGGAGGCTTTGTCGGAGTCGTGGAAGACGATGATGGAGCCAGGCTTTACATTCTTGGTTACGTTCTGCAGGACCCGCTCTCCCGAAAGACCACTATTATAATCAATACTCAGCACATCCCACATGATAATATCGTATTGCTGAAGGACCGCATTAACCTGTCCGGGAAAGATCCGTCCATAGGGTGGACGGAAAAGTTTTGAATCGATGAGGTTGCCCGCCAGATGGATGTCATCCATGTATCGTTTGATGCTGGCCCGGAAACCCTTCAGGTGACTATAGCTGTGATTGCCTACAGAGTGGCCCGCGGCAAGAATCAGGTTGTAAATGTCAGGGTATTTATCCACGTTGCGACCCAGGCAAAAGAAGGTGGCCTTTGCGCCGGCTTCATCCAGTTTGTCAAGTACCCAGGGGGTTACTACCGGGGTGGGGCCATCATCGAATGTGAGGTATACCTCTTGTTGATCTCCCTGAAGGTCCCATGTCATCCGGCGCAAAGCACGGGTAAGCAAAGAAGGGGGCCTGACAATTAACATACTGTTTTATTAACGGAACAGACGGTCATAATCTTGTCCGTATACCGACAGTTTCTCTTCCAGTCGTCTTGCTGCATCTACTTCTCCAAATCCAAGGCATATGCTCCTGAGCGCGTTGATGTCCCTCACAGCTCCCAGGAAATCTCCGTTGGTCTTGTTGAATCTGGGTTTCTTACTCCTCGATAACAACTTATAATACTCCAGTTCAGATTCAAGTTTCTGCTCGTACTTCTCCACCAGTGTATTGGCCATGGTTGTATCACCTACACTAAAATATCCCTGGATCATGGGAGTGATGCCTGCATTATAAGGGACATTCTCTTCGGGCATATGTAACATGCATTCATCCAATACGGCTTTTGCACTATCCAGTTTGCCTTCATCCCTCAAAGCACCGGCCAGAACTGAAAAAGCATAACGGTAATGGATGGTCATCCGAAGGTTGTTCTCATCCATATAGATGCCAGGTGTGTCAATTCCGCCCCATTCAAACTCCTCCATCAATTTTCTGTACATCTCGTCGGCCTTCACCTTACCCAGATAGTTTGAACCGGCATCACGTACCGGGGCCACCCTCAATGCAAGTCCTTCCCTCAACATGTAATCCTCCAGGTTCAGATAGTTCTCCGATGAAACGGTGGTAGAATAATAAATGGGGCGCTCCCAATTGTTGCTCCCAAACAGCTCCATCACTGTCAGCAGGTTCTTGTAAAGCACACTCTCACTAAGCGAGAATCGCACCTGATCCACCCGGCTATCTTCAAACTCCGCCGGAACCAGCCAATCAGGCATAGCAGCCGAATCGGCCGGGATCACAAACTTGTTTGCAGGAATGAAATATTGTCCTTGTCTGAAACGTGGGTCTTCGGTCATCAGGAATGCCATGGACTCCTTCAGAGGCGCATAATCAGCATCAATCACTTTGATCATTCGCTCCATTCGGGCCGTCTCCTCCTTCATAGCCTCCTTATCCACCTTGATACGGTCAGATATCTCCTGCGAATTGAATGTGCGCATATAGCCAAACAGACGCAGTGGATCCATACTGTTTTCAAGGGCCAGGATGGCGTTATAATCCTTGGCATGGTTTTCGGGAAGCAGGGAGGCTTCCAGGATCTCCAGCAGGTTGTCATAAATATCCTTCACTTCACCCTCATATTTATCCCTGCTCACATCATATTTTTCTTTGATGAGTACACCGGCCGACTCCACCAGGTAGGCATAGTCACGTTTTCCCTGTATAAACTGATCCTTGCTCCAGCTAATGGGTAGTGCCTCTGAATCATAGAAAGTTTGCTTCATCTGCTCAATGTACCAGTCAGCTGTCAGGTAACTCAGGTTCACTATCCGCACATCCGTGCGAACGCCTTCCACCTCCTGGATGTACCAGAGTGGGAAAGTATCGTTATCGCCATTGGTGAACATGATACCGCCCGGGAGACAGGAATTGAGGAAGTTCCGAGCAAAGGCAGGTGCTGTATACCGGTGTGAACGATCGTGATCGTCCCAGTTCTCTTTGGCCATGATACCCGGCACCAGGATCAATGACACCAGCACCAGTGCTCCGGCAGTCGCCACCGATTTTTTTCTTTTCGATGCCCAGTCAATGAGTCCGGCTACACCGATCCCCATCCAAATGGCAAAGGCATAGAACGATCCCGAATAGGCATAATCACGCTCCCTTGGTTGAATGGGGTACTGGTTCAGGTATACCAGAATGGCAAGTCCGGTCAGGGTAAACAAAAGCGCGACTACCCAGAAATCTTTGTTGTGTCTCTTGTAGTGAAAAAATGCACCCACCAATCCAAGAAGCAGTGGCAGCATGTAATATTTATTGTGGGCCTTATTGTCGACAATGAAAGCGGGCTGATTGTTCTGCGGGCCCAGCCTTGCCTGGTCGATAAACTTGATCCCGCTGATCCAGTTCCCTTTGGTCAGCTCCCCATGCCCCTGAATGTCATTCTGCCTTCCGGCAAAGTTCCACATGAAATAGCGCAGGTACATGTAGCCAATCTGGTAACGGAAAAAGAAGCGCATGTTCTCTCCGAAAGATGGAATGGCAATGGATTTTGAACGGTCATAACTGTAACCACCCATCTGGTCAGGGATGGGGTTCCCCTGCTCATCCCTCCGCACATCATAGAGTTTCGACTCACTCATCTTAGCCCAGTAGATATACTCATTGGCATGCTTTGCCTGGGTACTCCACATTCTGGGGAATACTCCCTTGGCATCGCTGTCGTAGTTATACTCCCGGTTCTTGTCTACCTGATAGTACTCATCCTCTCCTTTATAATAGCTGGGCTTCCCATTTTCCACACCTGTAGGCCTGGAATTAAAGAAGGCTCCATACACCAGTGGATTGTCACCATATTGCTCACGGTTCAGATAATCCAGCAGTGAGAAGACCGTATCCGGATTACTCTCATCCAGTGGAGTATTGGCCGATGAGCGGATGACGATAAGGGTATATGATGAGTAACCGATCACCACCACAAAAAGACTCAGAAGGATGGTGTTCCATAATACCTTCCCTTTGTTGTGGGTGTAGTAGATCCCAAAAATGAGTCCCCCAAAAAGCAATATTGCATAAATGATCACACCCGTGTTGAAGGGCAATCCCATGCCATTGACAAAAATCAGTTCAAACTTTCCGGCGATGGCGGTCAAACCAGGAATAAGCATGTAATTCACCACTCCAAGAATGCCCACTGAAATTGCCATAGCTCCAATCACACCCTTCAACGTCGGTGTGTATTTCCTGAAATAGTAAACCATAATAATGGCCGGAATCGCAAGTAGGTTCAGCAAGTGTACTCCGATGGATAGACCCATCAGGTATGCGATCAGGATCAGCCACCGGTTCGCACCGGGCTCGTCGGCATTATTCTCCCACTTGAGGATAGCCCAGAACACCACAGCAGTAAACAGTGATGAAGTGGAATAAACTTCAGCCTCCACCGCCGAAAACCAGAATGAATCACTAAAGGTATAGGCCAAAGAACCGACCAGAGCCGACCCGAAGATGGTGATCATTGCCACAGGAGTGTTATTCTCATCAGCAGCAAAGAATTTTTTTACCAAATGCACTAGGGTCCAGAACAGGAAAAGAATGGTGAAAGCACTTGCCATGGCTGAAAGCACATTCACGGTTAGGGCCACCTTGGTCACATCACTCCCGGCAAAAAGAGTAAAGAAACGGCCCAGTAACATAAAGAAGGGTGCTCCCGGAGGATGACCCACCTCCATCTTATAGGCGGTTGCAATAAACTCTCCACAATCCCAGAAACTGGCTGTGGGTTCCAGGGTTAAAAGGTAGACAATCAGTGATACCAGGAAAACACCCCATCCGAGGATAAGGTTATATTGACGGAACTTTTCCATTCATTCAGTGTGTATAGTGATTAAAAAAAGTATGCAAATATATAACAATTATAGCTTTAAGAGGAACCTCCAGGGCATATCCTTCCAGGGATCGCCTGCATAATCGATGCCAATACGCGGACCCGTGCTATAATCGGGACGGATCCCGCTATCCTCCAACCAGATCCGTTGGGAACCGACCAGATCCTCTCCATAAAAATCCCCATCCACATCGATCAATCTTGTGAGACGGCCGGGACCGCTGGTTTCACGAAGGCCCCTGAACAGCACTGCCTGGGGAACACCCTCCCTGCCGGTTACCACATTGAGCATCCAGTACATCCCGTAGATAAGGTACATATACAAATGGCCACCATCGCCAAACATCACCTCTGTACGGCGAGTTTGTCCCTTGCTTGCATGACATGCCTTGTCTTCCCCTCCACGGTAAGCTTCTGTTTCTGTAATGACAAAGGTTGATTTGGTTCCATCCTGACTAACCCTTACCAGGTGTTGTCCCAGCAATCGGGGAGCCACTTCCAGGACATCCTGACGGTAAAATTCTCTTCCCAGCCTATAATTCATCAGTTTTGGATGATTTATTATGAAGCCAGGAGGTTTCAGGACCGAAAATAAACAGGCCACAAAAGAAAGCTACAAAGGTCGCCCCGGTTGCAGTCTCCAGGGTATCTTCATTGAGCATGGAGAGCAATATAAGGATCAGGAATCCAACTGCCATAAACGAGCGATGCCGATTCGCCACAAAAAGTGGGACCACCAGGGCTGCCAGACAGATGATCAATCCCGGAATCCCAAAAGAGATAAGGAGCGTCAGGAACTGGTTGTGGGCCCGTCTTCTCCATTTCTCGTTCAGGGGAGAATTGGTAGACTCATAATAGGTTGTAAAGGCAGCTTTCACATCACCATTCCCCACACCAAACAGCAGGTGTTCCCTGGCAATCTTCCATCCAGCATCCAGATAGAGGTAGCGCTGAACCACCGACTTTTCATTGGGGTCGAGACCCATGCGGTACCGATCGATCTCCCAGATCACTTCGTAAATCCTTGGGTAAAGCCTGAACCGTTTCATATAAAGGTGATTGGCAGTGCCTTGTTCAATGGCCCTTATCTCAGACTGAGAAAGCTGTCTCACTCCGGCCGCATCTTTTCTGAGTCCTTTGGAAGTAAGAAACCTGATAAGCGTTCCCCGGATAGAGTTTCCATTGGTGGTATGCCCCTTAAAATCGATCTCACTAATCCGGTTCCATTCCCGTTCCATCTCCAGATCACATAAGTGAAGCCAAACATAGTGACCATTCTCAACCTCCCTGCTTTCAGGATAGTTCTTATAACAATTCCCCTCCACAGTATGGGTATCGATCTCCTCACTCCTCAGTTCATCGAAAGTGTAAAACTTGTCAATGGCGCGACCCAGGTAGATGACCGAAAAGAGCGGGATCATAATCACCGGGACAATTACCATGAAGCGTATGGTCACATCGCGGATCTCAAAAACTGCCCTCGCCAGCAGGAAGAAAGTGAGGAATCCGGCAATCACGATTCCCGAAAGGGATTTAAGAAGTACCAGAAAGACGGGAAACCAGATCAGTCCCACCAGGTAAAATATACGTTCAAGCCTGGAGATGGAATTTCGTTGAATAAAAAGGAAATATACGATGATCAACAGGGTAAGCACGATCATCAGAGAGAACCGTATATGACTCATAAACAGGGAAAGATCGCGGTAACCATCCACTTCTCCGGGCAGCCATCCAAGGAGCTTCATTACCGAAGCCATGGAAGCAGCGAAAACTCCCAATGAAAAAACCAGCAGGATACGATACAGCTGTTGCTTGTTTAATGGGGCCGAGGTCGCAACAATCAAAGGCAATAATAAGAGCGGCAACTTCACCCTCATATCCTTCATGCTGTAAACAGGATCTTCAGACCAGATCAGGCCAATGAGATGGATCAGAAAAAAAGTCAGGAAGATCCAGAGGGCTCTGTTACTTTTAAATCTACTCCACTTCTCCCGAAACCTGCCTTCAGCAAGCCAGTTGACCAGCAAAAGGATTTGGAACATGGAGGTTGTGAAAACGGAGAGAGGAAGACTGATTGCAATTAAAATCAGGGTATAAAGATACACCTGCTCATGGTATTGTTTTCGGGTTAGTAGCATGGATGAACAGCACTCCTATTTATAAATAACTTAACGGGCGGCTTTCTATTGTGTAAAACAGATGAATTAATATAAGATGCAGGATGTTGTATAACCGGCATTTTGGACAAGGCAAATTAGACTGGTTTTTTTTAAAGTCAGATAGAGCCTATCTAACTGAATACCTAGGAGTTACGAATTCAGTAAATTTATTGTTGATATCTTCTTGTTTTAAAAAAAATAATTGTATTTTTGCGAACCACAAAATAAGGCATAAAACAGTATAGCAGTGAATACATTAAGTTACAAAACAGTTTCAGCAAATAAAGAGACCGTCCAGAAGGAGTGGTTTATTGTTGATGCCAAGGATGAGATACTGGGGCGTCTTGCTTCAAAGATAGCAATGGTCCTCAGGGGAAAGCATAAACCAAGTTTCACTCCCCATGTAGATTGCGGTGACAATGTAATCGTGATCAATGCTGAGAAGATAAAGCTTACAGGTAATAAAATGACTAAGAAGCAGTATGTGCGTCACACAGGATATCCCGGCGGACAACGTACCCAAACTCCCGAAGATCTTCTGGCCAAGAAACCCGAAGCTGTCTTAGAGAAGGCCGTAAAAGGGATGCTTCCCAAGAGCAGGTTAGGAAATGCAATTTTCCACAACCTTCATGTTTTTGTTGGTGAGAACCATACGCATGCTGCACAGCAACCCAAGAAACTTGACTTAAATACCATTAAATAATTACCATGGAAGTTATCAATACGATAGGAAGAAGGAAAGCAGCCATTGCCAGGGTTTATATGAGTGAAGGTAAAGGACAGATTATCGTAAACAACAGAGATTTTAAAGAATATTTTCCTGACAAACTACATCATTACGTTGTTGAGCAGCCTCTGAATCTTCTTGAGGTGAGGGAAAACTACGACATCAAAGTCAATCTTGATGGTGGTGGAATGACCGGTCAGGCAGAAGCCCTGCGTCTCGGTATTTCAAGGGCGCTGATCAAGATAAATCCTGAGTACAAACCTGCCCTCAGGGCTGAAGGATTTGTTACCAGGGATCCTCGTGTTGTTGAACGCAAGAAGCCAGGCCAGCCTAAAGCCAGGAAGCGCTTCCAGTTCAGCAAGCGTTAACAGAGATTTTCTAAACTTAATCATTGCGAAACCAGCAGGACTCCCACATGGGACTACCTGCAGGTTGACCAGCAAAAATTAAAAAAATGCCAGAAATAAGTTTTAAAGAATTATTGGATGCAGGTGTCCATTTTGGTCATCTCAAGAGAAAGTGGAACCCCGCAATGTCTCCTTATATATTTATGGAGAAGAATGGGATTCACATCATTGACCTCAACAAAACTGAAATCAAGTTGAACGAGGCAGCCTCTGCCATGAAGCAGATTGCAAAGAGTGGACGAAAGATCCTTTTCGTGGCCACCAAGAAGCAGGCCAAGGATATTGTATCCGAGAAAGTGAAGGAGATCAACATGCCTTACGTAACTGAGCGTTGGCCAGGTGGGATGCTCACCAACTTCCCTACCATCAGGAAAGCAGTGAAGAAGATGTCCGCCATTGATAAGATGGGTACCGACGGAACTTTTGATGTGCTTTCAAAGCGTGAAAGACTCCAGATTACCCGTCAGCGTGCCAAGCTTGAGAAAAACCTTGGCTCTATTGCTGATCTGACCCGTCTTCCTGCTGCCATGTTCATTGTGGACGTTCACAAAGAGTACATTGCCGTACGCGAAGCCAACAGACTCAACATCCCTGTTTTCGCCATGGTAGATACCAACTCTGATCCCCGGAATATTGAATTCCCCATCCCTTCAAACGATGATGCCTCCAAGTCGATCTCTCTGATCATCAACTTTGTGGCCGACGCTGTGGCTGAAGGATTGAGTGAAAGGAAGATGGAGAAGGAGAAAGAAGCGAAAGAGACCAAGAGCAAAAGTGAAAAGAAAGCAGCTGCGAAAGATGCTTCCGTAGAGAAGGAGAAACAAGCCGGAGAACGTGGAAGGGAAGGAAAAAGAGAACGTAAGAAAATAGAGAAGCAACCTGAGAATAAAAAAGAGCCGGAATCTAAAAAAGCCGAAGTAAAGGAGGAGAAGCAACCGCAGGACCTGAGCCAAGAGGCGAAGAAAGAGCCAACAGCTGAAG
>JBDLIX010000204.1:0-8452 GCA_039714655.1 Bacteroidota bacterium | reverse complement strand
TCACAGGATTACACCAAACAATACCAAAGAGAAACTAAAAGAAATTGAAGAACTCAAGGAGCAAATAGACTATAAGCAGGCAATAAGGGAGATCAATAAGCTCATTGAAAGTATTAAGAACGGGACAGAGCGAACCACCCAGATTGTGAAGGGACTTCGTACATTCTCACGACTGGATGAAGATGTACTCAAGGTCGCCGATATCCATGAAGGATTGGATTCCACTTTGATCCTGCTTCGTAATAAATACAAGAACCGGATAGAGATCGTAAAAGATTATGGTGACATCCCTCAGCTTGAATGTTTCCCCGGACAGGTGAACCAGGTGTTTATGAATATTCTGTCCAATGCCATTGATGCCATTGAAGAGAAAGGAAAAATAACGATCAGCACTTCAAAAGTTAACGGATTCATCCGGATCAACATCAAAGACACCGGGAGCGGAATACCGGAGAATATCAAGGGAAAGATCTTTGACCCCTTCTTCACCACCAAGGATGTCGGCGAGGGAACCGGATTGGGACTATCGATCAGTCATGGCATCATCGAAAAACATAATGGAAGTATAAAGGTGAAAAGCGAGGAAGGAAAGGGCAGCGAATTAATTATTATGCTGCCGGTTACGCAGGGGAAAAAATAAAAAATTTAAAACCCAGGTATGATGAATACCAATAAAACGTTACTCCCAATACTCTATATCGACGATGAAGAAGACAACCTCACTGTCTTCTATTCAACGTTCAGGCGGGATTATAAAGTTCATCTGGCAACTTCCGGACTGGAGGGACTGGAAATAATGAAAAAACATAATGTGCACATGGTTATTGCCGACCAGCGAATGCCCAAAATGACAGGGATTGAATTCCTTGAAAAAATCATCCCTGAATACCCTGATTGTATCCGAATGATTTTGACTGGCTACAGCGATGTAGAAGCAATCATTCAAGCCATCAATAAAGGCAGGGTATATCGATACATTACCAAACCCTGGAGTCGGGATGACCTGAAAATAACCATTGATCATGCACTGGAAACATATAATCTTAAGCAGCAAAACAAAAAATTGTTTACGGACTTGGAAGAAGCGAATCTAACCTTAGAAAAAAAGGTAATTGAACGTACAAAGAAGATCGAGTACCAGAGAAGAGAAATTACAGACAGTATACAGTATGCAAGCCGCATTCAGAGTGCATTATTTCCTCCGAAAGAAGAACTGGACAGGTTATTACCCTCCTATTTCATATTAAACAAACCCAGAAATATTGTCAGTGGTGATTACTACTGGCTGGCTCAAAAAGACAATAAAGTTGTTGTTGCGGTAGCTGATTGTACAGGTCATGGGGTTCCGGGTGCCTTTATGAGTATTCTGGGAGTTGCCTACCTAAACGAAATATTGAATCAGACAGTAGCCATAAGGTCAAATGAGATCCTGAACCAACTTCGTGGTCAGGTTATAAAATCGCTCCATCAAACCGGGAAGGTTGATGAGGCTAGAGACGGGATGGAGATAGCGCTGTGTGTGATCGATTTTAAAAAGAAGAAATTGCAGTATTCGGGAGCCTTTCGTCCTTTGTATCTGATACGGGATAATGGGATCATAGAATTAAAGGGAGACTCTATGCCCATCGGGATCTATAATGATGAAGAATCATCATTTAAAAATGAAGAGTTGAATTTCAAAGAAGATGATATCATCTATATGTTTTCTGATGGATATGTAGATCAACTTGGAGGACCTAACAGAAAAACTTTCAAATCAGGAAAATTTAAACAGCTACTGATTAATATCCACCAGAAGCCATTGCATGAACAAAAAGGAATTCTGGAAAAAGAATATGAACAGTGGAGGCGTGATATTGAACAGATTGATGATATTATGGTGATGGGAATAAGGTTCAACTGTTTATAAGCCACTCATCCCTGCCGCAATTCCTGATCAATTCTGTCTTTCAGAAAGATTTTTATCAGCGACTGATATGGAACATCCTGCTTGTGTGCAAGTAATTTAAGTTCATCTAAGATATATTCAGGTAAACGAAGCGAGATGGTTTTTGTCGTCGGTTTTAAATTTCTGAAAACTACTTTTTCTGAGGCATCCCAATTAACTATATCAGAGGCATCATTATTCTTCCAGAAAGTACGCTCTTCATCTTCGCTATTAAAAACGGGAATTTTTTTAGCTTTTTTCATGATATAATCTCCTCTCTTTTTTATTCATATCTCTTGCTGATATTACACGGATCAACTCTTCTCTAACTGTAAATACTACAAACAACAGGCGATGGGCATCTGTCTTACCCAATAAGAACCATCGTTTTTCTGATTGCGAATGAGATACGTCATCACCTACAACAATGGGAGCATTGAAAAATACCTGTTCACTCTCATTTCTACTCACTTGATGAAGAATCCGGTTTTTTTCTGAATTTCCATCATCCCAGTCAAAACCTGTACAATTTGAAAAAACCTCTTTCATATATTTCAAATGTATATTGTAAAGATATACAAAAGTAGTGGCAAATTGATGCTTTGTCCTGCATATTTTACTTAAACATCGAAACTCATCGTCCTTGATGATGGTCATGTAAATTTGGCTATGCCGTTGTCTGGTCACAGTACTTACAACAATTTAACAAATGCTGGTATATGCCCTGACTTGCTGAAAGATAGCGTCCTGTATTGTGTTAATTAACAGTCATTTAACATCATTTGAAGAAGTCGATTGTTTTAATAAGGTAATTTGATTTCTTCATTTCCTAAAATTGAATGTTATGATAAAGCCTGTACACTTCGGTACTACATCACGAATTCGCATCTTCACCATCATCATGTTTTCATTATATATGGCGAACCCATGCATCCAGGCCCAGGAGCCCTGGGAAGAGGATGAATATGGTTATTCCGAATACATTGATCCCAATCCCGAAGCCTTGAAGAGTGCGGAAGGGACTGAAGCAAATTGGTGGGCAGTGAACTCATACAATGGCAGTTATTATAGTGACTATTATGTCCATTTTAGATGGTCAGGACTTTACGGCCTTTGTGATTGTGATAATAAGCTCCACTTTAGTTTTAGATTGGGTGGAAAAGAGGAAAAAACCTATGCGACGACAAAATTCACCTATACCAACTATGGAGTTAGGTTTGCATGGGGAGCATCGAAAAGTGGCAGCTGGACCTATTATGCTCCAAATAGCGGGACAGAGGATCTTGTGTTTTCTTGTGTGGCGACTTGCTCAGGAGCCTATTGGCAATCCACAGGGTCCATAATAGCTTCTACAGCTTCCATCCGTTCCCCTACCAATGTCAGTGCTTCCGACAACACTTCCGATCAAAGTATCAAGATTACATGGGACAAACGCACAGATATTCCAAATGCCCATCATGGGTATAAGATCTATCGCAACGGGGAGGAGATTGAATCGGTGTATAACGGTATCTTCTCCTATATTGACACCGGCCTTAATCCGGGTGAAAGCTATACCTATACCGTTCATACCTATACGACCAGCTGGGGAGGGCATACTTCTTCCGGAGTTTCAGATACAGGCAGTACATTTGACCTGGGACTTGAAGGATCGGACAATGAGGCCGGGAAAGTGATCCTGACCTGGAATGATGTGACCGACCCCGTCACCATCTGGGGTGAAAATGAGTCTACCGTTGTTCAGAAGTTTAAAATAGACAGGGTCGATGACAACACTGCACCCATTACTCTTTCCGATAATATCGACAAAACAACTACCAACTACAGGGATGAGAGCAATGACCTGATCCCGGGATATTCCTACACCTATATCCTGACACCCTTTAATCTGGGAAATTTTGAGCCGGATACAGCCCTCGGAAAGATGCTTCCCAACGGAAAGATCAAGGGAAAGATTATTGCTCCCTCGGGATTTGATACCGGAATTCCCAATGTGGAAGTATGCGCTGTACGTCTAGATTCTGTGCCTCAGGACACCACCACCACTTATTGCACAGTAACCGACCCTGATGGCTATTTTGAGATCTCCAACATCTATTATTATGAAAATGCAAAATTCAGGATCACTCCCAGGAAAGGGACCCACGATTTTGAACCTGCATACTCAGAAAGAATACTTGACCTGGATATTCCATCAGTGGGGAGTCTCAATTTTACAGACATCTCTGCATTTACAATCTCAGGGAAAGTTACCCAGACCTTTGGGGGTGTAGTGTGTAATGTTCCGGAGGTGGAGATATTGTTGAATGGAGTATCTGAGACCACAACCAATAGTGAAGGTGAATTTACTGTGTCGGTTGACCTGATCGGTGAGTATACCTTTACACCGGTACTTGAGGGTCATTATTTCGATCCGCCTGAGCACACATTCTATATTGATACCGATACCATTCAGGCTTTGTTTGATGACACAACCCGTTTTATTCTGGATGGATACCTGAGGGCCAGTTGTGATTACTTTATTGGACAGGCAGATTTGAAAATCTCTGCAGATGATTTGCCAGTTTCATGTTTTGATACCCTCATCACGACCGAAGCAGGAACAGGATATTTTGCTCTTGAACTTCCAGCGCGCAACTATAAGATCGAGCTGATCAACTTTTACCCGGACGATAGCAACCTGGTTGAGTCCTCTGATGTGATGGAGTATTTCACAACCGAAGCTGTGGATCTGACAAAGGGTGATGTTCGTAAGAACATGATCTACAGGTCTGTTCCGACCATTCAGGTCACCGGTTTTGACAGGATTGGCTGTGGTAACATTTATGACGGAGTCCCCATAGTTACTCAGGGAGAATATTACGATATCCTGTTTGAAGTGCAGGAATCATTTGGTGAAAGTACCTGTCCGGCCGATACAGGATATATAATAATTTACAACAAGCTTTTGAGCGATAAAAACCGGGCCGATACCCTTGTGTTGAATAATGGTCAGGCTGTTTATACCCTGGTTCCGGAAGATGTAAATATCATATCCCCCTATCTTAATAAGTTTGAAGCAACTGCTTTTGTGGGAGATGAGGAAGTAATCTACAGTCAGGATGTCCTTGTGGAAGGAAACCGTCCCAGGGAGCAGACATTTACCACTGTGTCACCTGAGATACCGTTTATGATACTCAGGGATCCGCCAGGAGATGCCAGCTACAGTTATCTTGAGAACAATACGGTAACCAATACATCATTTCGTTTCCAGGCGTTGGCTGGAGGAAGTCTGAAATTATGGAGAGAAGTAAAGGCTGGTGTGAAATTTGAGTCCGGAATGGGTGTAACTTTTGAAACAGAGATATGGGGTAAACTGAAAGGATCCCTTGAAGTGGGGGCCAGTATCAGGGGTCAGTCGGAATTTGGCCTTACCATTACCAATGGTGAACGGTTTGAAACATCCAATAACCAGGATATCACTGGTGAGGAAGGAGATCTATTTATCGGTTCGGCACTGAATATGATTTATGCGCTGACGGATATAATTACCTATGATCCGGATGCCTGCAATGTCTCCAACAAGGTTGACTTAAGCATGGGTGCGGATGGATTTGCTACCACGTTCATTTATACGGAAGATCACATCAGGAATGTTCTGGTTCCCCAGCTTACTTATTTGGGTGACCTTTACAGCGCTGCTGGAAATGATTCGTCTAAAATCTACAACGACCAGGTGAAAGTTTGGCTTCAGACCCTTAAAACGAACCAGGAAATTAAAAGGGATGCGGAGTTTATTGAAAACCGCTCCTTTAGTGCCAATGCCAGCTATGAAGGGTACAATGAGGTGACCACCACTGAATCCAGGGTGCTTGAGTTTAATATGTATGTGGAAACCCAGGTAGCAGCAGAAGCCGGACTGGAGGTTGGCGGGATTGGTGCCAGTGGTGGTGTAGAGGCAACTTTTCGCCTTGAGTATGGTGAATCATCATCAGAGAGTGTGACCTCCTCGAGAAAAACCGGATATTACCTGAGCGACGATGACGCCGGAGACGTCTTCAGTGTGGACATACTTGCCGATGAAGTTTACGGAACTCCTGTATTCCAGCTGGTGAGTGGATCGAGCAGTTGTCCGTGGGAACCCGGAACCCAGCCACGGGAAGGTGTCCAGGTTATCTCGGATGTCTACAATATATTTGTGGGTGATCCTGACGGTGAGGGAGTTTTCACCCTTCAATTGGGGAATACCAGCCAGAGTGATGAGGATTTTACCTATTTTCTTTCATTCGATCAGGCCAGCAATCCCGATGGAGCAGAAATCAGCATTGGAGGCAGCCCGGTACAGGGCCCGGTACAATATTTTGTTCCTGAGGGTGAATTCAGAGAAGCAACCGTGACAGTGAAGCGGGGACCTTCTGCCTTCGATTACAATAACCTTCAATTCATATTTGCCTCGGGATGTGATCCGCTCATCGCAGATACCGTGTTGCTGAATGTCCATTTCAGCAGTCCGTGCAGTCCAATTACCCTCACCCGTCCCGGTGATAATTGGGTGCTAACCGGATCTGATAACAACAGGTTGAAAATACGACTGGAAGATTATGATAAAGCTCTGATGGAATTTATTAAGATTCAGGTATCACTTCAGGGAAGGAATACCTGGAACACAGTGATGACCATTGACAGGGATAACCTTGATGATAGCATGTCTGATATCACTGTATTGTTCAATGATGTTGCGGACGGAAATTATGACATGAGAATTGTACTTGAATGCAGCGAGGGTAAGGTATACTCTGATGTGTTCAACGGCATAATCGACAGAACTCCACCGGAATTATTCGGTTTACTTGAACCGTCAGACCAGGTGCTCGATGAAGGGGATGTGATCATGGCAACCTTTACTGAAAACCTGGATTGCTTTGCTCTGTCGGAAGAGATGATCAACCTGACCGATGTAACCACCGGGGAAGCCATTGACTTCTCCCTGGGCTGCAACGGTAACAGCCTGGCAATCATTCCTGAAGTATCCGGAATCGCCTATGACAATGACACCTTCAGTGTTGTGGTTGAGGGGATTGCTGATCAGTTTGGAAATGTAAGCAGTGAATCCATAGAATGGAATTTCGTAGTAAACGGCAACATTGCTTCCCAGACAACGGGTGTTACAGAGACGGAAACTCCTTATCAGTTATATGACAATTATCCGAATCCATTTATTGATCAGACAACGATCCGCTATTACCTTCCATATCATAGCCATGTGATTCTGAAAGTGTTTGATAATCTGGGTAGAGAGATTACCACCCTGGTAGATCAGGAGTTGCCTCAAGGTGATTATGAAGTAACTTGGAAATCAAAGGAATATAGTTCTGGTATTTATTTCTATTCCATCTACAGTATATCTATGAATTCGAACGATCAGTTCTGGAAAACACGAAAGATGGTCCATTCAAACAAATAACTTAAATTGCCATAATACATTATTTATGATGAACAAGAAATTAGGTCTACTATTAATTCGTGGTTCCGGTGAATCAGGCTTCGACCGACAGGAGAGGTTTATAGAAAGATTAGAAAGAAGGCTTACACAAAGAGGTGTGAATACCGGCAATATTCAATTTGAGATTGTGGATTGGTATGGTCCGTTGCAATTACAGCAGGAAAGCGTGCTGGATAGAATGCAAGCTGCAAATATCAAACTGAAGGCCCGCCTTACACGCAAACTGATTATTACCAATATTGGTGATTTAATTACTTATGGCGGAAAACCCAATTTTCCCAGTCATGGATATGAGGAAACCCATAAACTGGTTCATAAAAGCATGGTTGCCCTAAAGAGTAAACTGGTTGATAATGCGCCACTTGTTATCCTGGCCTCATCCATGGGAACAGAGATCATCAACAACTATGTCTGGGACAGGCAAAGAGCTGTAAACCCTGATCCAATGGGCAATTCACCTTTTGAAAGATTTGAAACACTGACAGGCCTCTTTACATTTGGAAGTAATCTTCCGATTTTTGCAGCTTCACATACCATCGATTCGCTGGTGCCCATTGCTTTTCCATCACCCAACCTGCAAGCGGAATTACTACCAAAAGCTGTATGGGAAAACTATTATGATAAGAACGATTCAATGGGTTATCCTATTAAAGCCCTGAATTCCCACTACGCTAATGCCAATGTTACAGATATTCAGATTAATACAGGCGGTATTCTGACCTTCTGGAACCTCCTTTCACATTTTGGTTACTGGAAATCAAAAAAGCTGGTCAGGCGAATAGCCAGCTACATTCAGGAAGTTATTTGAGCTTTTCCCCTACCCCTATTTTAATAATAAGCCACTCTGCCTCATTAATTCCAGCTCCCCAAGCCTGGCATTTGTGCATCGAAGTAAACAAAACCCATGTCTATTTCCTCCTATTATAAAGAGATGTTCACAAATCCTGGCAGCCATGA
The DNA here is from genome assembly GCA_039714655.1 of Bacteroidota bacterium. Lineage (GTDB taxonomy): Bacteria > Bacteroidota > Bacteroidia > Bacteroidales. Next base: position 86 of record JBDLIX010000204.1, on the reverse strand, counting down.
CTACTTTAGTAACACTTGCCACTTATAAGCAGTCAAAGACCGCTTACTTCTTAAAGGAAAACCTTGAGCGTGAAAGCATTGATTGC
>JBDLIX010000203.1:0-8575 GCA_039714655.1 Bacteroidota bacterium | reverse complement strand
AAAGAGTAAAAGTTAGAAAGAGTAAAAGATGATGTATAATACAATTTTTGTAGTCATAATTGCAGTACTGGTATTTGGATATATACTTGAGCGTTTCCTGGATACCCTGAACCTGAAGCATTCACTTCCCGAATTGCCTGAAGAACTGTCAGGTATTTTCGATTCAGAGGAGTATAAGAGGAGTCAGCATTATAAGCGGGACAATACCCGTTTCTCCTTTTTAACCAGTTCCATAAGCCTGGTAGTGATGCTCCTTCTGTTTTTTCTGGGTGGATTCGGATGGTTGGATCAGTGGATTGCCACTGTTACATCCACCTACATTGTGCATGTACTTCTCTTTTTTGGTTTCCTTGCACTGGTCAGTGATATCCTTACCACTCCCTTTGCACTCTATAACACCTTTGTGATTGAGGAGCGTTATGGATTTAATCGCACCAACGTAAAGACCTTTATCCTGGATAAGATCAAAGGATGGATTCTTGGGGCTATCATAGGGGGTGGACTTCTGGCACTGATTACGTGGATCTATATGCTTACGGGCCCATGGTTCTGGTTGATAGCTTTGGGGGTACTTACCTTCTTTTCTCTGTTCATGCTCATGTTTTACTCCAACCTGATAGTTCCATTGTTTAATAAACAGACTCCATTGGAGGAGGGATCACTGCGCAAAAAGATAGAGGAGTTTTCAGAAGGTGTTGGCTTTCGACTCAACAACATTTTCGTGATGGATGGTTCAAAGCGATCCAGCAAGGCCAATGCATACTTTACCGGGCTGGGTCCTAAGAAGAGGATCGTATTGTTTGATACCCTGATCAATGATCTTGAGGAGGAGGAGATTGTGGCAGTGCTGGCCCATGAAGTGGGGCATTACAAGAAAAAACATACTACCTGGGGTATGGTTCTTTCTACCTTGCAATCGGCTATCACACTTTATCTGTTCTCCCTGTTTGTGGGAAAAGATAGTTTTGCAGTGGCCCTGGGAGGAGAGGCAGCCTCATTTCACCTGGGATTGATCGCTTTTGGTATTCTCTATTCACCCATCTCCATGCTTATTGGCCTGGGGACCAACCTGATTTCCAGGCACAATGAATACCAGGCCGACCGGTATGCAAGGGAGCACTTTGCAGGGGAACCCCTGGTAACATCCCTGAAAAAACTTTCAAAAAACAACCTGAGCAACCTGACACCCCATCCCACATATGTTTTTTTTCACTACTCACACCCTCCGCTATTGCAAAGAATCAGGGCATTGAGAAGTGGTCCCTTGGACTTAAATAATCAATCATGAAGCAACCAACCCGCAGATCGTTTATCCAAACAGGCGCCGTTGCAGGAGGTAGCCTTTTTGTAAATCCGGTTACACTTTTTAGTAATCCGTTGGAAACAATTAAGCCTGAAATTATAAATAAAAAAGTTTATAAAAGCAGGGATTTTACCACTGAGGTCCTTGTGGCCGGTGGGGGCATGACGGGTATTTCCGCAGCCATATCTGCAGCACGTAACGGAGCCAAAGTTATTCTTGTACATGACCGCTCCAGGCTGGGAGGGAATGCAAGCAGTGAGATCCGCATGCATATTTGTGGTGCAAGTATTATGACGGGGAAACCATGGAGGGAGACAGGTATCCTGGAAGAACTGGTGCTGACTGAATCGGTAACCAATCCGCAACGCTCCTTTGAAATGTGGGACCTTATCCTGTATGACAAAGTGATTTCCGAACCAAATATTACTCTGTTACTGGATACCGTGGTTTTTGAGGTTGAAACTGAAAAGGATCGCATTACATCTGTTTCTGCTGTCTGCTCTCCCACGGAGGAGATATTTGATATCAAATCCGAATATTTCATCGATTGTACCGGAGATGGAAGTATGGCAGCCCAGGCTGGGGCAGAATATATGCGGGGTAGGGAAGGGCGAGACATATTCAATGAATCCCTGGCAGGTGACAAATCTGATAACTATACCATGGGAAACAGCCTGCTCTTCTTCTCACGTAATTTTGAATCCCCCATGCCCTTTAATCCACCTGCCTGGGCGAAGAAGTATAGTTCCGGCGACTTTGCCCACAGAAGGATATCTTCGTGGGAGTATGGTTACTGGTGGATTGAGATAGGAGGTCTGGGAGACACAATCAAGGACGGTCATGGTCTCAGACATGAACTCTTATCCATTGTAATGGGTGTATGGGATTATATTAAGAACAGCGGGGAGCATCCCGATTCAGAGAACTGGGCGCTGACCTGGGTTGGTATGATACCGGGTAAGCGGGAGAGTCGCAGGATCACAGGTGATCATATCCTTGTACAGCAAGAGGTGCAATCTCCGGTTTTGTTTTCTGACCGGGTAGCTTATGGTGGATGGCCCCTGGATGACCATCCCCCGGAAGGTATGGGTAAAACTTCTATTTCACCATTCCGGTCTATCAGTCTGAAGCAGCCTTATAGCATACCTTTGAGGTCGCTCTACAGCAGGAATATGGGAAATCTGTTTATGGCCGGCAGGAATTTGAGTGCTTCCCATGTGGCGCTCTCTTCCTCCCGGGTAATGGCCACCTGTTCTGCATTGGGCCAGGCGGTGGGTGCTGCTGCTGCAGAGTGCCTGAAAGAGAACATATCTCCAAAACAATTGGCTACAGATGAAAAACATATTACCCATCTCCAGCAAATCCTACTTCGACAGGATCAATCCTTGCTGGGTGTGCTGAATAGTGATCCGGATGACCTGGCAAGGAGAGCGAGTGTGAAGGCCTCTTCCCAAACTGATACTGGAAAAGCTGAAAATATGTTGGATGGGATCAACAGGGATATTGACGATGGTAAGTGCCATCAATGGCAGGCTGAGATGGCTATCGGAAATCCATGGATTGAATTGAATTGGGACAAGCCGGTAACAATGAATCAAATGCAACTCACTTTCGATACCGGAGCCCGCCGGCACCTTAGGCTTACCGGTCAAGATGCAGTATATAAAAATCAAATAAGAGGTCCACAGCCGGAATGTGTCTCGGATTTTATAATTGAAGCCCATACATCTGGTGGTTATCGTGAGATTAAAGCCGTGAAAGGGAATTATTTAAGGCGCGTTGTTTTGAATTTCAATGAGATATCCACAGATAGCATCAAAATATCAGTTCAAAAGAGCAACGGGGATAGCCTGGCGAGAATATTTGAGATCAGGTGCTATAATGAATAAAACTCAATTTCATTTCATAATATTATTCCTGCTGGTTATATCATCGGCATGTACAAAGCGTGAACTCAGGCAACCGGTTGACTATGTTGATCCTTTTATTGACAGCCATAAATCCAGGTGGATCTATTTTAGCTCAGCCTGCCGTCCTTTTGGTATGGTTAACCTGAGTCCCGACACCTGGGTGAGGGGCACATGGAATGCGGGTTATATGTACGATTCACTACATGTGCGTTGTTTCAGTCATCTACACGCATGGCAGATGTCGGGCATACCTGTCATGCCAACAAGTGGAGAATTCAGGGGGCACCTTGGTATGGAGGCCAATAAATCAGCGTTTTCACATGAGGATGAGATCGCGGTACCAGGTTATCATAAAGTTTTCCTGCAGGATTACGACATTACAGCTGAACTCACTTCAACACTGAGAACAGGATTTCACCGCTATACTTTCCCCGATGGGGAGGATGCTTACATCCTCTTCGATGTGGGGGCATTTTTGGGACACGGACCGGTGACCACTGCGAAGATTTCGCAGGTAAGTGATATGGAAATCGAAGGTTATTCTCTGATGAGCAAGACCCGGCGCAGGCCAAAAGATACCTATGTATATTTTGTGGCACAGTTTGATCGTCCGTTTGAGAAATTTGGAGGATGGAAAGAGGGTGAGATCCTTGAGTCATTAGATATCGAAGGTCCGGGCATGGGCGGTTATGTTAAAATTTCCAAAAGTCCGGATGATCCTGTTCTTATGAAAGTTGGTATCTCCTATACCAGCGTGGAGAATGCTCGAATGAATATAGAATCGGAGTTACCTCACTGGGATTTTGACAGGGTCAGCATAGAATCCCGTGAAGAGTGGAACCGGTGGCTTTCGAAGATTGAGATTGAAGGGGGCACTGAACCACAACGGATCAAATTTTACACGGACCTGTGGCATGCATTGCTTGGCCGAAGGGTTGTGAGCGATATTGACGGATCCTATTGCGATATGACCGGGGATAAACCGGTAATCCGCAAGATCAGAACCAACAGCAAAGGAAAGCCATTGTTCAACCTTCATAGCTCCGATAGTTTCTGGGGAACCCACTGGACACTAAATATACTCTGGTCGTTTGCTTACCCGGAGGTTATGAATGAATTCTGTAATGCACTGTTGGAGACCTATAAACATGGGGGGCTTATACCCCGTGGGCCGTCTGGGGGAAATTATACCTATGTGATGATAGGAGACCAGACCTCATCGTTTTTTGCAGCAGCCTGGAACAAGGGAATACGGAACTATGACATTGACCTGGCCTGGAAGGGAATATTGAAAAACACTGAGATTGGCGGCATACGTGACCATGCAGGTTATGAGCATGATACTATTGCAACCGGGGGGGGCATGAAATATTATATTGAACGGGGATATGTTCCGGAAGGTGTTGAAGGCGACGGCTTTCACAAGGACGGAGCCGCCATGACTCTTGAATATGCTTATCAGGACTGGTGTGTGGCACAGCTGGCGCATACCCTGGGGAAAAAGGAAGAATATCAACGTTTAATGAAACGCTCGAAGAATTACAGTAACCTGTGGGATGATTCCGTCCGCTTTATGCGTCCGCGGAATTTGGATGGTTCCTGGCTGGAAGATTTTGCCCCGGTGGGCGAGGGCTTTACCACCACCGGGTTTTGCGAGGCCAACTCTGCCATTTATACCAATTTTGTTCCCCACGACATGGAAGGCCTGATTGAACTGTTCGGTGGAGATGAAGCCTATACAGCATATCTGAGTTCATGCTTTGAAAAGGCTTCTCCGAATAATTTTGTGGCCGAACATGGCAACCACGGATGGTCGTGGGTGGATTACGAAAACCAGCCGGCTACCCAAATGGCCCATCTTTTTAATTATGCCGGAGCACCCTGGCTCAGCCAGAAATGGGTGAGGGAAGTCAAGGGGAGGACATTCGGGGGGATTACTCCATATACGGGCTATAACGGGGATGAGGACCAGGGACAAATGGGTGCCCTGGGCGTATTGATGGCTATGGGACTGTTTTCGGTAGACGGGGGGGCAGCCGCAGAGCCTCTCTATGAGATCACCTCACCCATCTTTGACCAGATCACCATTCATCTCAACCCCAGGTATTATTCCGGCAAGAAGTTTGAAATTGTTACCCTGAATAATTCGGCAGAGAATAAGTATATCCAGTCTGCCAAACTAAATGGAAAGAATCATAATCAGTTCTGGTTCAGGCATGATAAGCTGGTCAATGGCGGAAAACTACTACTTGAACTGGGACCGGAACCCAATAAGAACTGGGGAACCAACCATTAATATGAAATGCATTATGTCGGAATAGGAAAAATCATGATAGGCAGATGGTATATATTCTTCTTACTGATTTCCCTCTCTTCATTTACTGATGATTCATTTAAGGATGAGCAGCTTCGGTATGCAAGAGTCAGGCAAGCATACGCGGATAAGGGATTGGGGATGCAGGAGCTGCTGGCTGAAAAAAAGCTCGAAACAGATCAGCTGAGACTCTATCTGAGAGCATTTAAAAAGGAAAAGAAGATCGAACTCTGGGGAAAGAAGAGCAGTGACAGTTTCTATCAACACATAAAGACATACAGGGTATGCCAAACGTCAGGTGGATCAGGGCCAAAAAGGCAACAGGGTGATTTGCAGATACCTGAGGGGTTTTACCATATCAATCTTTTCAATCCCCACAGCCATTTCTATTTGTCGCTGGGGATCAATTATCCCAACAGGTCCGATCAGATACTTGGGGTTAGAAACAACCTGGGAGGTGAAATTTTTATACACGGTGCCTGTGTGACCATCGGGTGCTTACCGATTACAGATCCCGGGATTAAGGAGCTCTATATTTTCTGTGTGGAAGCAAAAAACAATGGACAGACAAAGATACCGGTGACCATTTTTCCTTCCGAACTGACTGAAACGGAGTTCAGTCGGCTTTCCATGCGAAATCAATCGGATTCAGATAAAATGGGACTGTGGACTGATCTGAAAAAGGGATATAATATCTTTAATGAAAAGAAACAACTTCCAATCATTGAATTCCTGCCTTCAGGGAGACACGCAGTAACAGAAGCAGTTTACCCTTAACTGACCTGTCTGTAAAATGCTGACATTTGCCCACAGGTACAAACCCATGCTTTTTTTGTGCGGTTCAGTTCTCCCAGGAGATCAATGACAGGAAAAAGAAATTGCTCCAGGGGATCTTCCCAGGCACCATTCTTCACCGCCAGGTTTATTGGGTGGCACAACAGGGTGAAGACACTTTTGTTTTCGATCGCTTCTAACATGCGCTGGCGCCAAACGGCCACACCACCTTCAGGTGTACGATTAAATGGTATGTTTCTGCGTTGACAATAGGCTCTGACAGCCTCTACGAAAGATGGGTTGCTGGTTTCATCGGCCATCCAGATAGGCCAGTCAAATGTCTGACTGTCAAGTGGTATTTCGATAAGATCATATATCTTATCTCCCAGACCCATTTGAAATGGTTGAGTTCCATAACCATTTTCCGGATGCATAAAGTCATCAATGCCCACATGACTGCTCCATTGCAATCCGGCTGCTTCTAGAGCATCGTATGAGTATTCATTAAAATGGCCATATGGGAGCCTGTAACCCTTCACAGTATCGGGAAATTTCTTTTCTATAACCTGGATTCCATCATTGACCTGCATGCTGTTTTCAACCGCTCCGTAATGTCCCGCATAGACTTTCTCTCCACCATGCCGCTTGTTTAGTTCATGTACATATCCATGAGGAGCAATTTCAGAGCCACTATCGAGCATGCGTTGAACGAAACCTGGACCACGTTCTTCGATCATCTTTCCTACAATGTTAAAAGTAGCCGGAATCTCATTGGTTTCAAGCCGGCCGCAAATCCGGTCGTAGTTGGCGATTTCCAGCTCTTCGTTTCCTGTTCCGTTCCCATAGTTGCCCTCTACATCAAAGGTGAGCAGCAGGGCAGAGGTTGCCCCATTGGGAAATTCAATCCCCTTTCTTAATGGTTTGTGCACCTTTACTCCATCGGGCTGACAACCACCAAATGAAAAACCGCCATAATTGCCTTCGGCATGCTTGGTATGCTCAACCAGAGAGCGTTCTTTCTGTTTCATTTTTCCAACTCTTGCAGTTCAAACTGTTCAGCAGATAAATTTATCACTTAAAAATAGTAAATCGCAGGAAATGGATAAAAGTGCAAATTTTTCAATAGTAATTCCGTGATGATTCACAGGGAAAATTTACTAAGTGGCATTTACTTGATCAGAATCCAATCTGATGATACCTGCGTTCAGAACGTCCACTTCCTGACCGGATATCCCTTTCAATGCCTTTACCAATACCCAGTTCATAGTCAATGTTAAATAGTAAGAGAAAAAATATTGACTTCCATTATTTTTATAACTTGTTTAGATTTCACATCTTTTGTGACGTTTCACTGTATAGCAACTGGTGTTTCCATTCACAGTTTGAAACTTAAGGTTATGAAAAAAATCTACTTATTATTGCTCCTTGCCACTCTCTCATTAAACCTGTTCTGTCAGCATAGTGATACAATTGTACTTGATTCAACGTATTTCTATTATTGGGATTCAGATATCACTGATTGGGTAATTACTTCACGTGTTGTTTATATCTATGATGCCAATGGGAATGAAACTGAACATATTAATTATGATTGGGATTCAGAATCCAATGATTGGGTAAGGGGGTTCCGATCAACTAGAACATATGATGCCATCAGGAATAGTACTGAAACAACTAATTATAAATGGGACTCAGAAACCAATGAATGGGTAGGATCTATGAAATGGGTTATTGCATATGATACCAATGGGAATAGAACTGAATACAGTAAAATTATTTGGGATTCTGAAATAAATGACTGGGTGGGGTATTGGCGTGAGGTTAAAACATATGATGACAATGGGAATCTAACTGAGATTATTCAATATTGGTGGGGTAATGAAATAAATGACTGGGTGGAGAAATTCCGTTATGTTTATGCTTATGATGTTAGTGGGAATAATACTGAATATATTTGGTATGAACGGGATTCAGTAACAATTGACTGGGTAATTTCTTCACGCACTGTTTATGAATATGATACCATAGGGAATCAAACTGAATGGATTATGTACGACTGGGATTCTGAAACCAATGACTGGGTGGTGGGGGAAATGCGATATACTTATGCATATGATGCTAATAGGAATCAAACTGAGGAAATTCGGTATAAGTGGGATTCAGTAACAAGTAACTGGATAGTGCGGTATCGTATCGCTTATGCATATGATACCAATGGCAATGTAACTGAATACATTGATTATGAATGGGATTCAGTAACAAGTAACTGGATAG
>JBDLIX010000202.1:0-8604 GCA_039714655.1 Bacteroidota bacterium | reverse complement strand
GGTTACATAATCGTACCAGTCAAAAGTCAAATTGTTTTCAATTGCCCTTAACTGTTCGCTATCGCGCATTACACTACCCACATCCCAAAGTGGATTGGGCTCAAGGTAACCCGATTCAGGTGTCCTGCTGTCGAAAAAATGACCAGCAGTAATTCTTTCAATATGCTCTTCAGCGGTTTCGGGAACAAACTCAACTGATGGAGTTTGAAAGGTGTATCTGCCCGAGTAGGTGATAGTGGGTTTTTCGCTTATTATACCCGTTTTAGTGGTAATAAGTAAAACACCATTTGTAGCCTGAGAACCATAAATAGCCGTCGAACTGGCATCTTTTAAAATATCAATCGACTGAATATCATTTGGGTTGATGTCGATCATATCTCCACGGAAAATCACCCCGTCAACCACAATCAGAGGATTCTGGCTACCTGAGATTGAAGTTCTTCCCCGAATCGATAAAGCAGGATTTTCTCCTGCCTGGTCAACCTGCCCCACATTAAGGCCTGCAGTGGAGCCTTGAAGCGATTGGACAAGGGAGACTCCCTGCCGCTGGGTAATCACTTCTTCAGATACTCTTGACACCGATCCGGTTAAATCTTTCCTTCTGGCTGTTCCATAGCCAATAGTCACCACTTCTTCCAAACCAATGGCATCCGCTCCCATGGTAATGTCAAGGGAGGTTTGATCAGTTATTACAACTTCCTGTGATATCATTCCAACAAACGAAAAAACCAAAATATCGCCAGGCTTGGCAGCAAGAGAATAGGTCCCATCAATATCTGTTACAGTTCCTTGAGTTGTACCTTTTATTAGTATAGTAACACCCGGTAATGGCTCTCCTGATTCATTGTTAACTTTGCCGGAAATGGTTTCTTGTTGTAGTAGTATTAAATCATTTCCACCAACTTCTGGAGTTATAAGCAAAATGAAACGGTCTTTAACCTTATAATTCACATTGGTTCCGGCAAACAGCTCGTCGAGAACCACACTAATTTTTTGGTTCTTAATATCAACCGATACTTCGCGGTTTACATCAACAAGCTTCTCGCTGTACATGAAATAGAACTCGCTTTGCTCCTCAATATTTTGAAGAACCTCTTTTACTATGCTGTTCTTCATTTTAAGGTTTAGTACCGTGGTCTGCGAATAAGTTTTATTGGCAAACACGTTAATTACAGAAATTAATAATAAGAAAGTAGTTAGTTTCATTACTCTTAATAATTTTTGTAATCCGGGAATTTTCCATTCCCAAAGAAAACGGTTGTTTTTTTTCATAGTTTTGTGTTGTTAAGGTTTGAAATTACCCTGTACATTTTGATCTACAGGTTTTTTTAAACTCACTGCAGGGAAGTGTTGGCGCATTTCCCTGTTTGTTTTTAGTTAGTTATCTCATGGCAATTCGTTTTTATAGGTTCGGTTCTAATGTTATTGTCTTTTCTCTATTCGTATTTTTTGTTTTGAGAAAGTACCGTCAGCCAGTTTTTTTCGCGGAAAAACCTTGTAGATTACATCGGTTACTTCTGTCATTAAATCGAGAATAAGCAGAAGGGGGTCATCAACCAGAGTAACCGTATAAGTATACTCCTTAATGTTGTCGGCAACCTCAATATCAACGTTAAACATCCGGCCAAGCTTTTCAGCTACACCGGTTATTGGCTCGTTATCGAATACCAGTTTGCCATCTTTCCATGCAATGTATCTATCAACACTGCCTTCGGTCGAGTAAATTTGACCAGATTTTAGGTTGTATGCTACATGTTGCCCCGGAATCATTGTCCTGATGGATTCTGCTTTTTCACCCGAAATTATTTTTTCAATAACGACCTTTCCCTCTACCAGAGTAGTTGCAACAACATCGTCACCGGGATAAGCGTGTACGTTAAACTCTGTACCCAATGCTTTTACATTTAACTTTCCGGTTTTTACAACAAATGGTTTATCTGGATTATAGGCAACATCAAAATACCCTTCACCCGACAGGATTATTTCCCGTGTATCACCGGTAAAGATCCGGGGGTATTTAATTTTACTCCCGTAATTCAGGTGTATTTCTGTTCCATCGGATAAATGCACCACTGTTCGTGAACCTATTGGAGCAATAGCTTCGAAAGAATCCACTGCGAGGTCTACGTATTTATCGCTTTGAATATTTTTGTTTAAAAGCATATAAAACACAAGGCCCAATAAAGGGAAAAACAGTATTGCTGCTGCCCGACTAAACCATGATGTAACCTTACGCATGGTTATTACGCTGCTCTCCTTACTTTGATTCTTTAGGTTTATTTCGTGGTGTATTTTGTCGAGTAAAGCACTGTACTTTTTCTCATCTTTTTCTTTTAGCTCGGGGTCAAACGATTTCCAGTCATCGAAGCCCCAACTTTTACCCTCTTTATTCGAGGTTTCCTTTTCAACCCACCCGATTAGCTCTTCAAACTCCTTGTCGGTACAACTGTTATTTAAATATTTTATGAGGATTTCTTTTTTCATAATACTTTTTCAAATTGTGTACCCCTCCTTAAACAGGGAGGTACACCAAAACAAATTAAACCTATGAAATCTTTTGCAAAAGATACAATCAGGCTTAATTATATTACGCACGACTAAAAAAAGGGGACTAAGAAAAAGTGAAACTTTCTTAACTAGAAAAATAATAAGAGATATAAAACACTGACAGCCTGTCTACTATCGAAATGAGTTTTTAAATATTTTAAGGCGCTAACAAGGTGGTTCTTCACGGTATTTTTAGAAATATTCAATTTTTCGGAAATTTCTTTATGCGTCATGCCTTCCTCACGGCTTAAAAGATAAATTTCTTTCTGACGTGGGGTTAACTGTTCTAATAAGGATTGTACCTTCTGGTTCAACTCTTTAAATTGTAATTCATCGATAACCTTATCAGCATTATCGATTTGTTGCAGTGATCTTAAATATTCTCTGGACTTGGTTTCTCTTACTCTTTTACGTAACAGGCTAATTGACGTATTATATGCAATTGTAAACAAGAATGATTCGAAAGATGCATAAACATCTATCTTATCCCTTGATTCCCATATTTTTATAAAAACTTCCTGGACAATCCCTTCGGAATCTTCTTCCTGTTTTAAATACCTTAGTACAAATTCATGCAACTTGTGGCAATATTTATTATAAATGGCATCAAAGGCCACCATATCCCCCTTCTTCAGGAGCTTTACTAATTCTGTATTTGATTTGTTGTTTTTCAGGAACAGTTAGATCTTTAGTTTGTCAAAGATATTGTTTAAGTTGCATAAATCATATGAATCTTCAGCCCAATTTGGACAGATTGGTTTAATAGTCAAGAGATTGAATTGGTTTCGCCGAGCTAAAGGTTCTCAAATTTCTAACCAATAAAGTTCAAAAGATGACTACAAAAAAAACAGTCTGCTTCACGCAGTACATTAAATCTCTTGAAATACCTTCTCCAGCAGGGCTTTGGTTGCTTTGATCCCTTCGTCTTCTGTATGGACAGTCCCTTCGTATTCGATCCCTACATAGCCTTTGAAACCAGATTCCTTCACAATTTTCATGATTCTGAGAAAATCAGAGTTGACTTCGTTCCCCTGCTCGTCAAATTCATTCGATTTTGCACTAACGCCTTTTGCAAAGGGCATAATTTCTTCTATTCCTTTATAGCGATCATACTCTTTGGCACAATATTTACGCTCAGGTCCGTATTCAATACAGAAATTTCCAAAATCAGGCAGTGTCCCCACATTTTCCATTCCCACTTCGGTCATAACCCCGGAAAGCCAGGACCCATCTGATGAGTATCCTCCGTGGTTTTCAGCAATAATATTGATGCCTTTGGAAGCCCCATACTCTCCTAACTTGGAGAGTCCGTCCACTGTATTTGCAGCTACTTTTTCAGGGGTGCCTTCTCCTGTAGCATTAAAAACGATGCCTTCTCCTGTAGTATTAACCCGTATGGAGTGTGCTCCCAGAAATTTAGCTATATCGACCCAGGCATAGTGATTCTCCACAATTTTCATACGTGCTTCCGGATCGGCTTCACTAAGGTTGCCCAGACCGTCACACATAATCAATCCGACAGTAACTCCTGCTTCATCACATTTCTTCTTGAACTCAGTCCAGTACGCTTCATCATTAACCTTGCTGAAGTAGAAGGTATTCACAAGTTCGATGGAGTATATCCCGTAGCCGGCAGCAACTTTTGGAAAATCCATGGGATCCAGTACACCCTGCAGCACGGAATCGGGGTCCACCTTAAGCATTCTGGTGAATTCCTGATAGTCACTAACGCCTTCACCGAAATAGGTGCGATGCAACGACCATTGGGCTAAAGAGATCTGGAAATCAGCAACGGCTTCGACTTCGGTATCTTCTGTTGCATCGGTCTCTTTAGATTTAGTACCCAAATTACACGATACCATAAAAGTCATGGTCAGGATCATCAGGACGCTCACTTGTTGTAATAATAGGTTTTTCTTTTTCATGGAATTGAAATTTGGTTAAGGGATGAATTAAGGTGTGAAGATAGTATTTCATTTGGGTAAAATGTAGAAGCTGAGACTTAATCTGTCCCAAGACTTTGACGCCCAGATTGCTGATACGACCATTATGATGATACAGCGACCTGTCACAGGTATGTGCAAATTATTTTTCTGGCCGCACTCCCTAATTCTTTATATTTATCTCATTGGAACCATGAGATTAAGGCATCACATAGTGTGGCTGATGGTATGTATCCTACCGGGGATTGTGCTGGCCCAGGAGGGTTCCGGCCAGTCTGAAATTGGCATGGAGGTACAGGAGGCCGGCGATTTTGTGGTCCACCAGGATACCGGCCGGCTGAAGATTATCTCCACCGGACGGTTCTATAAAAATGTGGATGATCTTCCCCTCAAGGTTTATGTGATCTCCCACGAGGAGATACAGAGAAAACAGTACAACACGCTCACCGATGTATTGAATTCCCTTCCCGGTATGCGTACCTCACAGCCGGGAAGCGGGGAGCTGGGTGAGACTTTCCAGGCCTGGGGATTTACGGGCAACCTCTATACCAAGATCCTACTTAACGGGGTGCCGGTCAAGCCTTCCGGTGTGACAGGCATGCCCATCGGGAGCCAGCTGCCCATCAGGCAGGCTGATAAGATCGAGGTGGTGTACGGAAACTCTTCTGCGGTGTACGGGGCCGATGCGGTGACCGGGGTGATCAATATCATCACCAAAGAGCCGGAACAGGATATCTTCGTGAGGGGAGACGTCAGCCTGGGACAGGGCAACTACCATTACACGAACTTTTTCATAGGGGGCAAGGGAGGAAAGAATAACAACATACTGGATTTCAGCTTTTACGGAAGCATTGCCGGACTTGGAGACATAAACATCAAAGAGGGCTATGAAGAGGCCTATAATCCTTTGAACTACTACCAGTACAGGGGAGAACCCGTCAGCATCAACGGTGTTGAATATGCGCCGGAGAATATCACCGAGGAGTTTATTACCGGAGCGGGATCTACCGTAGAGGAGTTCATCGATGAAAACTACGGACCGGGATATGAAGGTACACTGACCCTTCCCGAGATGGAAAACATGGGTTCCTCCTCCCATATGCTGGGGCTGCAATTAAGCTTTAAAGGGATCGGTTTTTCCTATAACAACATGTACCGGAAGACCCACAGTTCCATTGGATTGTCGCCCGTCTTCTACAAGTACAACAATCCGCAGAACCATTGGGGAGAGGTGATCCAGCGGGCAATGCTGAGCTATAACAGGGATTTCAAACACTTCTCTTCATCCACACAGCTGAGTTTTCTCTCCTACGCCATGGACAACCAGAGCAGCCAGGGCGTCACCTTTTATGAGAATATTGACAAACTCTACCGTTATTCCGCATCCAATGATCTGTTTTTTGAGCAGACCTTCTCCGCTTCACCTGCAAAAAACCTGGAAATAATCGGAGGATTTTCCTACAACCAGTCAGGTGCGCTGCCGGCAACCAATTTTCTCAGATCCCCTTTCGACAGGGCCGATTACAACCTGTTCAGGGTGGAGGTGGACCTGGATACCCTTTCAGACGACTTCGGGTTCAACCCCACCACCTACAACAACCTGTCAGGCTTCCTGCAATCCTACTACCGAATTGGAAAATTCCGGATGCTCGGGGGGGTGCGGTACGACAATAACAGCCGTTACGGGCAGGCCGTGAGTCCCCAGATCGCGATTATGCACAAAACCAGTGAACGGACCTCCTTCCGCCTCTCCCTTGGCAGGGCCTATAAGGAGCCGGCCCTGTCACTTGCTTACCAGTCGCTGGCCTATCCCAATGGTAACCTGATCCACTACATGGCAGTGCCCACTGATATGGCATTACCCAACGAACAACTGAAACCGGAACTCTTCTCCACCCTGGAGTTTGGTTTAAAAACCACCCTTTTCCGGAGATTGATAATCGACCAGACCTACTTTTACTACCGCATCACCGACCATATTGTTCCCAGGGAATTTGCAACCGCCCCGCTGGATCTTCCCCGCCCGGCCAACGACAGTGTACAGGCCTGGATCAATAACCAGGATGCCGTTTCAAACGTATACGGGATCATGACCACCCTGAGGATGAACGATATCATTGCCTCCATCAAACTGGATGCCGAGGTAAACCTGATATTCCAGGAGAGGCAGGACAAGATCCCCGATGTGGGGGAGATCGTGGCCGAGCAGTTCAGCCTGACCCCGCGGCACAGCGGGAACATGAAGCTGACCATGGAGCCGGTCAGCAGGTTGTACGTGAATATAGAGAGCCACTGGATGACCAAGTGGCTCAGGATCCTGATCCCCGTAGACGAGTGGTACAATGAGCTGTTTGCCGAGACCGACGGCTACTATTCTATGAACCTGCTGGTGAGTTATGGATTGAGCCATAACCTTGATGTTTATATGAAAGTGACCAACCTTTTCAATGAGAAGTACGGGAGCATCAATGCCACCTTCCAGGATGAGAGCCTGATCTACAACCCGCAGCCTGGCAGGTATATCCGCTTTGGATTGTCATACCGGCTGAAATAGCTGACCGAAAGTGAAGAGGACCTTACATACCGGTGTAGTAAGATCAGTTTTAATTGCACTGCTCTTCTGGCTCCTTTGTCCTGTGCAGGGACAGGAGATCGATTCGGTGCCGGGATCCGACTCACTCCATGCAGTCAATGTTCAAAAGGAGGCCCGGGAATTGGAACTGTCCGGGGATGCCTTTGTGGAAGATGGCGATCCAGAGCGCGCGCTTCCCAGTTACCTGCGTGTGCTGAGCATATTTGAGTTTGAGGGGGATACCACCGGACTACGGGATATTTGCATGAAGATCGGGGATGCCTACACCTCAGCAGGGGCCCATGAAAAGGCAGGAGAGTATTACCGCAGGTCCATGGACCTGCTGGATGAAGAGGATTTGAGCGAAAAAACGGAATTGAGCCGGAAGATGGGAGGTGCTGCCCTGCTCAGCGGAAAGCCGCAAGAGGCCAGGGGACACTTCCTGCTGTATGAGCAGCTGCTTGCTGAAAGGGGGGAGAATCCCATGCCGGCACATCGCATGCTCCTGAGAACATACAGGACGGAGGGCGATTTCGATGCCTGCCTCTCCTATGCGCAACAGCTCCTGGGACATTATCGTTCGCAGGAGAAGGATTCCGTTGTGGCGCTGCTTCATAACAACATGGGACACTACCTGACCCAGCTGGGGCGCTTCAGAGAGGCAGTGGAACAATATACCCTGGCCGTGGATTATGCCGAAAGGGCAGGATTTGCGGACGAGTCCATCGCGGTGATGGAAGCCAACCAGGGGGTCTGTTATCAGAACATGAATGAACCGGACCTGGCAAAGGAAAACTTCAACAAGGCCCTGGGCAGCCTGAGGGGGGAGGGCCTTCCGGCCGAGCGTTCCCGCATAGAGAACATGCAGGCACTGCTCTTTTTTCATGAGGATGATCTCTACAATGCAGGATTTTATAGCCAGGAGGCCATCTCATCGGCCGAGAGGGCCAACGACAGCGAAAGGCTGGCCGATGCGTACCATACCTATTCCAGGGTGCTGCGAGCCGGCAACGACCCGGTACATGCGTTGCAGTACTATGAATCATACCTGGCCATCAGGGATTCGCTTCAGTTTGAGCAGAAATTGAATGAACAGCAGCAGGAAGACCGGATAGCCCGGCTGGAACAGTCGGAGGATGACCTGCTGCTCAGGCTCAAAGAGGAGAAAGTAAATGAACTGGCCATCGACCGCCTCACCATGCAGCTTGAACAGGAGGAGCAGGCCAGGCAGTTGCTTCAGCAGGAGAATGAGCTTCAGCAGCTGGAGCAGCAGCAACGGATCGATAAACTGGCCCTGGAGAGGGAACAGCAGAAGCAAAGAGAGGCCGAGCAGGAGATTGTATTGCTGGAGCAGCAGCAACAGATCGATAAAATGGCCCTGGAGAGGGAACAGCGCGAAAACAGGGCGACCGAACAGGAAAACACCCTCCTGAAGCAGCAGCAGGAACAGCGCGAAAACAGGGCGACCGAACAGGAAAACACCCTCCTGAAGCAGCAGCAGGAACTTGACAGGCTCTCAAGGGAAAAAGATAAAGCCCGGCG